>CAIUWO010000112.1 GCA_903902895.1 Candidatus Hydrogenedentota bacterium
CTGCGCTTCAACACCGGCGGTGATCTGCGCGAAGTTCGACATGCTGCCGTTGTCGTTGATCGTCGGCATGTAGTTCACTTCGGAGAACAGGCGGTTGAACGACACGCTCGCGGTCGGGCGGTAGCAGGGGTTGAGCCAGTCGCCGAAAGAAATGTCGGTGTTGTCCTCGCCGCCGAAGTACACGCCCATCAGGAACGGTCGCGGCTGGAACTTCACGTCCGCGAAGGTGTAACCCACCGTGAGCGCGCCGCCCCAGGCGTCATACTTCGCGTTCTGGTCGCCGTAGGGCAGCGGCTTTGCCACGAACCACGAACCAACGTGGGCGGCGTCGCCAAACTGGTAGGCCGCCTGGAGGTCGTAGTCAAAACCCGACTGCTTGCCGAACAAATGGGTGCCCACCGTGCTGAGTTCGGTCGCACCGTACTGGTCCTCGCCCACAACGCCTTCCCACCATTCGCCCACTTCGTCAAGCGCCGTCGTCTCCACATGCGCCGCGTCGCGCAGATAGAGGTAATACCCCTCAATGGTCAGCGCCGCAATGCCGGAGTAGGTCGCGTAAACGCCGTAGAAGTCCGTGTCCTCGTCGCCGGAGAGCTTTTCTGTCAGCTTCATGTCGAACACGTCCACCGTGAATTCCTTGCTCGGGGTCCAAGAAAGCTTGACGCCGTCAAAGGAGAGGAACTGGGAGGGGGTCAGCATGTCCGAAACAAGCCAGCCGTTGCCGTACTTGAGCGCCTGGCGGCCGACCCGAAGTTTCAGCGGGGCGCCGAAAAGATTCGACACGTCCACATAGCCCTGATTCATGGTCAGGAAGTTCATCTTGGGGTTGCCGCGGCCGTCCACGCCGGTAAGGTAGTCCGATCGGAAATCCTCGCCCCAAATGCTGTGGTCGTACAGTTCGAAGAATGCCGACACCGAATTGGAGAAGTCAGCCTTCACATTCAGCAGGGTCGCGGTTTCATACCGCGTCCAGTCCGAACCCTCTTTGTCCCACTTGAAGATGGAGGTTGTTCCCTTGGGGCCAAGCGGGCGCCAGCCGGTGGCGCTCGAGTCATACCGCTGCGTGGGCGGGGCAAAGGTGTTGATGTACCAGCGGCCGCGAATGCGCAATTCACCGCCAATGGAGACCTGTTGCAGTTCCGCCATCGCCTGTCCGCCCAAAAGCACTGTGGCTATCGCCACAAGCACCCAGCGATGGGTTCCAAAGAAACACGTTCCTGCCTTCCTCTCTTGCATGACCTTGACCCTCATTAGATTGCAGTTAATAGAACCCTAACCCATTGATGCCATGACGCTTACGACGGCGGGACGCTCAAGCCTGCCGCACATCTTCACGCAATTCTAACACAGTTAATTGCACAATTTACAGTTTCTTGCATTTGGACAGGGTGGATCAGTACTGATATTGGGGTAAACTGTGAAAAACTGGACCTCAGGTCAGGCGGTCTCTGCCATGTTTTGCAGGGACGGGTCAAGGGCATGCTCAGGTCTGAAACGCTGAATCACATGCGTTGAACCGGCCGGAAGCATGCTTTCAATACTTTGCAGGTCGCCATGGGAGAGAAGTCCCGGCACATGGGTGGTCCTAAAGTGGTGTTTTACCCCCGACCACGTGATTATGGCCACGCTTTCCTCGATGGCCTGCGTGGGTGCCGAAATGCCGCTCAGGAGCGCGTACTTGTGCGGCGGGGCCTTGACGTCCATCGCCACAAAATCGACGAGCCCGGCGTCCAGCAGCGCCTTGAGCATTTCGGGCCGGCTGCCGTTGGTGTCCAGTTTGATCAGAAACCCCATGCTCTTCACCTTGCGCAGAAACTTCGGCAGCGCCTGCTGAAGCGTGGGTTCGCCGCCCGTGACGACCAGCCCCTCCAACTGTCTTTTCCGCCGCTGAAGGTGGTCAAGCACCGCCGACTCTGGAATAAGGTTTTCCTCAGGCGTCAATAGGGGCAGCAGGGCGCCGTTATGGCAGAAGGGACAGCGGAAATTGCATCCCTGGGTGAACACGATCGCCGCCGTGTGTCCCGGAAAATCGCTCAGCGTGAAGGGCTGGAAACCGCCGAACCTCATGCCCCGCATTCAATCCTGTACCGGCTGCGCATTTCGAACTCCGCGCGCTTGCCCTCGTTCCATTGGTTCACCGGGCGCAGATAGCCCACGATGCGCGCGTAGATTTCCGCCGTTTCACCGCACTGCGGGCAGTGGCTCTGCTCACCCCGAAGATAGCCGTGGCTCGGGCAGACGGAAAAACTGGGCGACACCGTGAAGTAGGGGAGATGGTAGCTCTGGCAGACGCTCCGCACGAAAGCGCGCACCGATTTGGGGTCCGCCACCGACTCGCCGAGATACACATGCAGCACCGTGCCGCCGGTGTAGCGCGACTGCAATCCGTCCTGCGGGTCGAGCACCTCGAAGATATCGTCCGAATAGTTCACCGGCAACTGCGTCGAATTGGTGTAGAACGGCTCCACGCCGTCCGCCACACCCTCCTCATTGGCGAAGCGGATGCCCGGAAAACGGTTGCGGTCGAGCCGGGCGAGCCGGTAACTGGTGCCTTCGGCCGGTGTCGCCTCCAGGTTGTACATGTTGCCCGTTTCTTCCTGGAACTGCGCGAGCCGGTCGCGCATATGGTCGAGCACCCGCATCGCGAATCCGGCCCCCTCCTCCGTGCCGATGTCCGCGCCCGCCAGGTTGATGCAGGCCTCGTTCATGCCCACCAGGCCGATGGTCGAGAAGTGGTTGTTCCAGTAGCGCCCGTGCCTCTTGCGCATGTCCTGCAGATAGAACTTGGTGTAAGGATACAGGTTCTGGTCGGTGAAGCCTTCCAGGATGCGCCGCTTGGTCTCCAGGCTTTCGCGGGCAATGTCCATCAGGCGGTCGAGCCGCGCAAGAAACTCGTTCTCATCCCGCGAGACAAATCCGAGCCGCGGCATGTTGATGGTCACCACGCCGACCGACCCCGTCAGCGGGTTGGCGCCGAACAGGCCGCCGCCGCGCTTGTCCAGCGCGCGCATGTCCAGGCGCAGCCGGCAGCACATGGAGCGGGCGTCGTCGGGGGACATGTCCGAATTGACGAAATTGGCAAAGTAGGGAATGCCGTACTTGGCGGTCACCTCCCACAGGCGGTCCAGTCCGGGATTGTCCCAGTTGAAATCCTTGGAAATGTTGTAGGTCGGTATGGGAAAACTGAATACCCGTCCCTTGGCATCCCCCTCGGACAGCACCTCGAGGAAGGCCGCGTTGAGCAGGTCCATTTCCTCCTGGTAGTCGCCGTACTTGCTGTCCTGCATCTCCCCGCCGATGATGATAGGCTGGACCGCCAGCGCGGACGGCGCCTGCAGGTCCATCGTCACATTGGTGAACGGGGTTTGAAAGCCCACGCGCGTCGCCACGTTGAGGTTGAACACAAACTCCTGCAGCGCCTGCTTGACCTCCTTGTAGCACAGCCCGTCCTGGCGGATGAACGGCGCCAGAAGCGTGTCAAAGTTACTGAACGCCTGCGCCCCGGCGGCCTCGCCCTGAAGCGTGTAGAAGAAATTGACCACCTGCCCAAGCGCCGTGCGGAAATGCCTGGCCGGGCTGCTCTCCGCCTTGCCCGGCGCCCCCTTGAAGCCGCGGCGCAGCAGGTCCTGCAAATCCCAGCCCACACAGTACACCGACAGCAGGCCCAGATCATGGACATGCAGGTCGCCCGAGTTGTGCGCCTCGCGGATGTCCTGCGTGTAAATCTTGTTCAGCCAGTAGGTCTTGCTCACCTCGCTCGAAATGTAGTTGTTCAGCCCCTGCAGCGAGTAGGCCATGTTGCTGTTTTCCTGAACCTTCCAGTCCTGGCGGTTCAGGTAGCGGTCAATCAGCTCCACGTCGGCCTTGCTCACCAGTTCGCGCACGCGCGCATGCTGGTCGCGGTAGAGTATGTACGCCTTCGCTGACTTCTTGTAGGGCGAGGCGAGCAGCACCTCCTCCACCACGTCCTGGATTTCCTCCACCGTGGGAAGCTGTTCGCGGGCCATGGACTGGTGCAGCGCCAGCACGCGCATCGTCATTTGGCGCGCCGCGTCCATGCCATATTCACCGCTGGCCTGGCCGGCCTTGAACAGCGCCGCCGTAATCTTCGTCGCGTCAAAATCGGCGACACGCCCGTCCCGCTTCGCTATTCTGCTGTACACCCCGGCGTGATGTGTCCCCTGTCCCTCTGGATGACTGAAGGCCGCAACTTCCATAACCGTATGCTCCCTCTCCGCGTCAAAATTTTCGCACCTTGGTCAGATTTGCCGCCCGCCGCATCGGGCTGCAACAGGTCTGATTCTAGCCGCAAGTACCCACTATGTCAAGGGGTACTTCGAGATGTGGCCACAATATGCTGTGGAAAAGCAGGGGATGAGTGGTGGATAACATCGGCGCGAATTTCGGTCGGAAGCCCAAACCATCGCCGCGCAAGGAGTTGCGACTTGCGCGACACGACGCATTTTGTCCAGAGACCCCATTGCAGGCCCATATTGTGGGAGCGGCCGGTGTTTTCCGGCCGGATATTTGGAAAGACATGCATAAGGCTGAAGGCAGTTTATGACTTGACAAACCGGGTCAATTGCTGTAAAAAGGGTTGCACCCTGAGGTAGGAGGATGTGACCATGTCAAGAACTTTCTGGCAATTTCGTCTGGTCTTAGCGTCTGAGTATAGCCTGTCGGGTTGCGGCTTGTTGACAACCCCCGCCGGAGGGGACTGTCAATGATTTTCTGCATCATGCGGCCCGGGCTGCTTGGGCGGTGTTTGTGCAATGTGGTCCATGACGAGGCAGCGGATGGTCTCGCACTGCCAACTTTCATGGCGCTCCAACAGTTGCGCGCCGACAAACCGGTCGCAGAACGACCCGCTGGGGAATATGCCCACGAAGTCCGTTCTGCGCTTCACCTCGCGCATCAGCCGTTCCATGATGTTCGTTGTGTACACCCGCCGACACATGCGGACTTCCTTCCGCAAAAGCGCCAAAGGACAGCAAATTAAGTATGGTGTCCCTTTAATTAGTCCCGCGCCTTTGAGCATTGTATTTGTGCCGCCCGATCAGACCGCAAGCATCCTGGTGGACGGGAAGCTGACGGAACCCGGGGTTGAGCGCCTTGAGCGTCTGGATCGCGAGGTGAAAGTGGTAAAGTTTTCGCTGGTGGCAGGCAGCACGGTGAGGGTAACAGCGCAGTGAACCTCGATTAATCCGGATGAATCCGGGACAGACTACGATTTAGGATGCCTCTCGTCCCCCTCGGCGCGCGGGACAGTTGCTTTCGCAGGGGCCTCGCCCGCCGGATTGGCCGGTTACCGCATCTTGCCAATCGAGTAGGGGGAGGGGTTGCCCCTCTCCCCCTCTCACACACCGGGCATACCTGCTCGGTACCACGGCGGTTTCGCTCATTGTCGAACGCTTCGTGCCTTTGGACCGGATCGATGCGTTTTTGTTTTGCGAACCATTCCCTGTTCATGGCGTGATGAGCCGAGGGACTCCCGGGTGAATTCGGGACAGACCCCGATTTAGGATGCCTCTCGTCCCCGTCGGCGTGCGGGACGGTTGCTTTCTCAGGGGCTTTGCCCGCCGAATTGGCCGGTTACCGCATCTTGCCAAAGAAAAGGGCGCGACCCAAACAGGCCGCGCCGTGATGCTTGCAAAAGGCGCCGGACTCAGGTGCTCTTGACGTCGAACACGGGCAGGTCCTTCACCTGGTCCGCCGGGGCGCGCAGGGGTTTGTCCTGCTCCACCAGCCACAGGAGCCCGTCCCGCAGCACGACCTTCGTCTGTTCCAGACCGATGCCCACGCGGTCGGAGTTGGACCGGGTGATCTTCTTCGATAATCTGGGGACGCGGCGGATTGCCAGGGGGGTAAGGGTTGGCGGGATCGGTCATCTTTGTTCGGGGTGGGGCACACATGGGCACTTCGAAATGGACCTATCCGTTGCCCTGCGCGCGGTTGTCGCACAACTGTTTATTCTGCTACACTCGGTATGTACGGAATAGCGGAAAGGAAACGGGTATGGACACTTTCTCAGAGTTATGGTTCCTTATGTCAGACCATGTAGAGGCCAACATGAAGGCCTATATCATTGGCTGCATCCTTGCCGTGCCCTTCATCTACTTCACGCGCAAGTGGACCGTCCCCCTCATCTTCTACACGATTGAAATATGCATTTACATGGTCATCATGCATGTGGTGGTCTTTGTCGCGGTCAATTTGACGGCGGGATTTAAGAACAGTTCCTCCATGAAGATGCTGCGACCGGACGGTGTGCCGGTGGACGCGGTCTATTGGACCACCCCATTGGTCAAGTTCTGGGAAAAGCAAATCTACAATCCGGAGTGGCTCGTGTATGTGGAGTACGCATTCGCTTTTATTCTGATAGTTCTCGTGTTGAAATTCCGCCCCATGCACACGCAGAAGCCCAAGCCGCGTTTCGGCGTTGATGGGACAAAGAAAGGCGAATCGGACCAGGAAGCCCAAGCCGTGGCCAACAAGTACGGCCGAAACCGGTATGCCGATGAATGGGCCAAAGAGGCGGCCAAGTCGGCCCGGGCCAGCCGGGTTCGCAAACCGTCTGACAAGTGAATCTTGCGCGTAAACGCTTGCGTGGGGTCTTGTTTGCGCAATAGACGCATATTGCTCCCACGGCTCCGTCTACTTTGGATTCAGACAAGTCCAGTCTTCACGGATAGTTAGGGGCTGGGAAGCCGTTCTTGCGTTTCGGGATTTTCTTGACAATTGTGTTGGCAGTCCGGGCGCTTGCGTGTATAATAAAACAGTGGTTCAGCTTTTTGTCGAAAATAGACGGACCGTTTAGCGCGGAGGGATGCGCCTGTGAGTTCAACTGCCTATCTGTGGGCGATGGTGGGTGTCATCCTTCTCGTGGCGGTGATTAGTGTGCCGTCTTTGTTTGCCCGAAAGTGTCCGCGCTGCGCCGCCCGCAACCGGATTGAGGCGAAACAATGCAGGAAATGCGGAGAACCCTTTCCTGCGGATGATGTCTAACGGCCGATGGGTCAGGGCCGAGATTCCTCGGTCGACCCGGTGCCGGGAACAAAGGAAGGCAGGGTGCCGTGGCTGAGATGATCCGATGCCCCTTCTGCGGTAAAGAGACCAATTCGGCGTTGCGAAACTGTGCCCATTGCGGGGGACCCCTGCAAACAGCCGGCTCTTTGGCCCCGTCCAAGCCGGCATCGCATGCCCATACCTGCCCCAACTGCGCCGGTCCGGTGCAGCCGGGGGACATTATCTGTTTGGCCTGCGGCACCAATCTTCTCACCGGTCAGAAAGTGGTGATGGAGAAGAAGGCCCCGCAAAAGGTCAAGAGCGGCGGCGGGGCGCGCGGGTTTTGGGTGACCCTGGGTGTGCTGCTGCTGGTGGCGCTGCTGGGCGGTGGCGGTTATCTGGCCATGACTTTGCTGCAAAATCCCGTGGAAAGCGCCAAACGGCTTGCGGCGCAGGGCAATATTCCCGAAGCCCTCAACAAACTCCAGGCATACGTTCAGAACAAGCCCGCCGACCGTGACGCCCGCGTGCTGCAGGGCAAGATTTTCTGGCAGGCGCAGCAGTATGCCAAGGCATCAGACGCCATGGCGGCCGCCTACAAACTCGACGCCAAGAACGTGGAGACCGGTTTCATGGCCGTAATCGCCGCCGGCCGTCTGACCGGAGACGAAGGCCTTAAGAAGCAGGCGGCCATTCTGCGTGAAATCCTCGTTAATAACCCAGGCAATGAGCATGCCGTGCGGCTGCTCGCCCTGACGCTCGGCGCGCTCGGCGACAGTGGCGCACAGGAAACCCTGTACCAGGAGGTGCGCGAATCGGCAGCCCTTTCCGATGTGTCCCTTCAGACCACCTTCGGTGTGTGGCGCGCCAGTGACCGGGGCCTGTCCGAGGCCGAGGAGACGCTTCGCAAGGCGCGCGCCGCCGCGCCCGAAAACGGCGACACTGCGGCCGCCCTGGGATTCGTGCTCAACCTGCAGGGGCAGTCGGAGGCGGCCGAGGAGGCGCTTGCCAAGGCGATCGAACTCAACACCAGTGTGGCGGGCATGGCGAAGATGCAGTTGGGCCTGCTCTACCTCCAGACTGGAAAGTATGAAAAGGCGCTGGCCGTGTTCAACGGCGCCAAGGCGGAACTCAAAGACGACCCGCGCCTTCCCTTCTACACCGCGCTCGCGCTCGAACTCACCGGACTGGGAACAGAGGCGCTGGTCGAGTATGAGCGCATTTCCACCGGCACCAGCCAGTTCGCCGGCCCCGCCGCCCTGCAGATGGCCGCGCTGTATCTCAAACAAAACATCCCCGACAAGGCCCTGGTCTCGGTGCGCCGCGCCGCGGAACTGGGCGTGTCTTCGGCCCGCCTGTTTACCGTGCAGGGGCAGGTGCAGGCCCAGCAGGGCGCGCAGGCCGAGGCGGAGCAGGCCTACCGCCGCGCCGTTCAGGCAGACGCAAACTATCCCGGCGCCCATCTTGAACTGGGCCTGATAATGGTCAGCCGGAACGTTGTGGCTGACGGTGTCCGCGAACTGGAGCGCTATTTGGAACTGACCGCGGCGAATCCGGCCGGAGCGCCGCGCAGAAATGAGATAGAGCTGCTTGTCAACCAGTTGAAACAGACCCAAGAGGCGTCCTGATCCCGGGCCAACCGGAGGAGATATCGGGTTATGGCGATTCGAACGCAGATACTGACGGCGGTGGCTCTTGCGCTGCTTGCCGCATTTCCCGCCGCGGCATGGGGGCCGCGCACGCAGGCGGCCATCGTCAGCACGGCGATGAACCTGCTGTCCAAGAACGGGGATGCGCCCCTGATTCGGCTGTCCAGCGAAATCAAGGCGGGCGCCGCCGTTTCGGTGTCCGACATAGAACTGTCCTATCCGGACCTCGCAAACAATCCACTCCAGGCGGTTGAGTCGGAGATGGCGCTGCTGGCCGCCATGCGCCAATCCCGGGTGGACGCCTACTACGCCTACCGGATGGGCGTTCTTGGCAAGGTTGTGGCCATGATCACGTCCCCCATGCGCGGCGCGCAGATCAACTACCGAAACCAGTACAACGAGGATTCGGACAAGGCCATAAACGGCGTGCAGCTTCGCCAGGCGCCGCGCAAAGAGGTTGACCCCAGAACCTATTTCCAGCGTGTGTTTCTAGAGGCCCAGGCGAGTGAGGAAATGATTCTCAAGCAGTACCAGGACGGCATGGGTTTCAAGGGCGTCGCCGCGTCCACATTCCCGATCGACGCCAGCCGTTCGGTTGCCGCCGTATGCGACGTATGGTGGACGGTGCTGTCCTCAAGAACCGTGCCCGGCGGTGTTTCCGAGGTGCAGATGCAGCGCTATGTGCTCGAGGCCTACGCCTTCTTCATCGGCCGCCGCAACGAGAAGGAAATTGACCTGGCAAACGCGCAGTACGGCGCGCTTGCTCCAATCACCCCCGACATGCGCGCCAAGATTGGCGACCTCCTGCTGGAGTCCGGATTCCAGGACCGGGCCATCAGGGAATACGAGGCCGTCATGGCCGCCGCGCCCGACCGCCGCGATGTTGTGCAAAAGGTGTCCGACTTCTACGTCGCCAAGGGTGATGCGGCACTTCAGGAAAACAAGCTGGAGGAGGCAAGGGCCGACTTCGAGAAGGCGGCCAAGGCCAACCCGCTGCATGGCAGCGCCGAAAGCAAACGCCTGCAGGCGGAGAACCTCATTCTCGAGCGCGACGGGCGGCTGGCGGCCCAGCAGGCCGCCATTCAGAGCGCCAACGACATGCGCGACCTTGCCGAGCAGGAGGCCCAGAAGAACCGCTACGCCGAGGCCATTGCCCTGCTTGGGCAGGCCGAAGCCGCCTACAAAGAGGTTACCGAAGAATTTCCCAACGAGTTCCAGCAGCGCACCCGCGGCGAGCGCGACGTGCAGAACCGGACGGGCCAGTTCAAGGAAGCCCTTACCGCCAACGCGTCCTCCTACAGCGGAACCGGCTCCGCAACCGACCCGCGCGAGCTTGTCGCCGCAGGGTCCAAGGGGCTGGAGCAGGACGCGCTCAGGCAGATCGTCAAGAACCAGCTCAAGCTCGAAATGGACAAGCTAAGCGAGCGGCTCCAGTCCGGTTTTACCATGCCCTGAACCGGTTCCGCCAGGAGCCGCATGCGCGCGAAAAGGGGCGCGGTCCCATAGGATAACTATTCAATCACCCACGCGCCCCGCCGTGTCGGTTCCTTCACCGCCTCCCGCAGCAGCGTCTGAAACTCGGCGCCGGGGATAGTCATCCCACCAAGCTTTTCAAGATGTGGATTGGGCAGTTGCCCGTCTATAAAACGGAAATTCCATGCCCGGCAGCACCCGACCAGGGCCGCGAAAGCCACCTTTGACGCGTCAGTGCGGCGGTGGAACATGGACTCGCCAAAGAAACACGCGCCGATACTCACCCCGTACAGCCCGCCCGCCAGTTCATCCCCCTCCCAGCACTCCAGCGAATGCGCGTACCCCTCGCGATGCAAATCCACGTAGGCGTCCATCATTTGCGGGAGAATCCAGGTGCCCTGCTCGTGTCGGCGCGGTGTCTCCGCGCACGCGCCGATGACTTGCTCAAACGCCGTGTCAGCCGTCACGTGATACCGGCCCGACCGGATGGTTCTCGCCAGTCTTTGCGAAGGCCGCCAGTGCTCCGGAAAGAAAATCATGCGCGGGTCCGGCGACCACCACAGGATGGGATCGCCCTCGTCATACCAAGGGAAAATACCGTTCCGATAGGCCAGCAGCAACCGTGCGACGGACAGGTCGCCACCGACCGCCAGCAGCCCCTCTTCCGCGTTTTCCGGAGGCGGAAACGTCAGTGCTTTTGTCAGTCTGTATACCGGCATGACACCCAAACCTGCCCCATTATGGGGCTCCAAAACGGGTAATTGTTCATTTTGCGCTGTCCCCTGACAACTTGTCTTTACCCCACCAATTCCAGCCCAATTTCATTGTTCAGGTAAAACCCCTGGGCTGTCGGGCGCACCGTCTGTCCGTCATCTTCAATCAGGCCGCGTCGCGCAAGACGGGCCAGTGCCGGGCCAAAGTTTCCATCCAGCGCTTGCCCAAAACGCCGCATATAGTAATCCCGGTCCAGTCCCGTCTTGAGTCGAAGATGCTGAATGACCGTTTCCAGGCGAATCTCCGTATCGTTTAGCTGAAGCGATTCTTCCTTCCTGCAGGGATTGTCCATGTATGCGGCGGTGGAGACGCCGTTCCGGGCGCGCACCCCGTTGAGAAAGGAATAGGCGCCCGTGCCGAATCCCGCGTATTCTTCATTGTGCCAGTACACGAGATTGTGCCGGCATTGCCTTCCCGGCAGCGCAAAATTGGATATTTCGTAGTGGTCCCAGTCGGCGAGGGTCGTTTCCGCCGCGCGGTAGAGTGCCAGCGCGGCGTCTTCCTCGATGGCCTCATCCGCGCGCGCGCCGAAGGGGGTGTCCGGCTCGTGGGTGAGCCCGTAGGCGGCCACGTGCGGCGGGCGCAGCGCAACGGTCCGGGTTAGCGTCGTTTCCCATGCATCCACGGGCGCGGCCCCAAAAATAAGGTCCATGTTCCAGTTGTCGAACGCTTCGCCGACCATGGCGACGGCCCGGAGCGCCGTGTCCGCGTCATGACGGCGGCCCAGATAGCGCAGCACGCGGTTGTCGAGGCTCTGCACGCCGAGGCTGATGCGGTTGACGCCCAGCGCCCGCCACTGCCCCGGCAGTTCCGGCCGCAGGTCGTCCGGGTTGGCTTCCAGTGTGATTTCAGCGTCTGCGTCCAGACGGAAGCGGTCATGCAGCGCTCTGAAGATGCGCGCCAACTGCCGCTCGGAAAGCAGCGACGGAGTGCCGCCGCCAAAGAACACACTGCCCGCCTCCAAGTCCGTTTCGAGGGCGCCTATCTCGCGGACCAGCGCGTCAACATACGCGTCGGGCGGATTGCCCGCCACGGCCTCGCTCACGAAATCACAATAGGGGCACCGGGTGCGGCAAAAGGGCACGTGAATATACACGCCAAGCATGGTCAGTGTTCCGCGCGGGGCCGGATCAGGCCCGGCCCGGCGGCCACCAGCGCCAGGTCACACGGCCAATCACACCGTTGCGCGGTATCCAACCCAGTGCCCGGCTGTCTGTCGCGGCCGCACCGTCGGGCTCCGCCTCGGCCAGTATGAAGAAGGAATTCTCGGGCACGGTGAGCTGCTCAGCCGAACGGCCCCGGCCGTACTTCGCCTGCGGGGGGGCTTCGCCCAGCGGCATGTTCGCAAGCGCGGGGGGGAGGTCCTCGTGTTTGTCATTGACAGACAGCCGTCCATCCTCCACCTTGACCCGCTCGCCGGACAGGCCCGCCACGCGGCCGATGAACATGGCCTCCTGGTCGGGCGCGTCAGGCAGGGTTGTCGCGCAGAGCACCAGGTCGCCCCGTTGCGGTTCGCGCCAGCGCGCGACCCAGCGGCGCGTGAAGGGGACGCGCAGACCCATGGACACGAAGGACACCACATAGTGCCCGCCCCCGCGCCGTGCGGAACCCACCGTGCGGCCGATGAACAGCCGCAGTGTGAGGAGTGCCATAACAAGGCCGACTGTGATACGCCACGCCAGTGTTTCGGAGAAACCGGTAAAGTCCCGCCAACTCGTAACCGGCCACCAGACGCTGGCGACCCGGCCCACAATGTTCTCATTGGGCAGCCAGCCGAAGAAGCGGCCGTCACGGCTGGAAAAGCTGTTGTCGCCCATGACCAGGTAATGCCCCGGCGGCACCACCGCATATTCGTCCTGTTCGCGCACGCCGTACATTCCATGTTGCGAATAGATGCCCGGCTGCGTGTTCTTTGGCTCATCTTTCCACCCCATGAGCCCATGCAGGGCCGACCTGAAGAAGCGTCCGGGGTTGCCGGGAGGGGGTGAAAAGTCAGGCACTTCGAGCGCGGTGTTGTTGCAGTAAATCTTTCCATCGTCGCCGACATGAATGCGCTCGCCCGGCAGGCCCACAATCCGCTTGACCAGCGTGGAGTAAAGGGCGTCTTTCTCCGGCGTCTTGAAGACCACGATATCCCAGCGCCTGGGGTCCTGGCCGTGATACAGCCGCTTGTTCATGAATGGCACGCGAATGCCATACACCCACTTGTTCACGAACACCCGGTCGCCCCGCCCGAAGCCGGGATCACCGTGCAGCGTGTTTTCCATGGAGCCCGAGGGAATGCGGTACGGCTCCGCCACGGCCCAGCGGATGGCCAGCGCCAGTGCCAGCGCAATCAGGCCGCTGCGCGACCACTCGTACACCTGCGACCGGTTCATCCCCGCGGTCAGCCACACCACGGCCCCCGCAATGGTCAACACCAGCCCGACATACCACAGCCAGTCCAGCGTCCCCGGGCGGGCCGTGCTGCTGCGCTGCATGATGAAAAGCCCCAGCACCGCGGCAAACGGCCCGATATAGCCCATGTAGGGCGGCACCAGCGCCGGTTCATCCTGCGCCTCTGGGGCCACTTTCCTGTCTTCCGACTTCTTTTTCATGCGTCGTCACCACTCTGGGGTTGTTTGCGTTTTCGCTGCCTAGTCCGCCGTGGGCGGTTCCGTCACCACATCGTCATAGTCAAACGGCGGAATGCCGATAATAAGCGACTCCAGGTCGCCCACCGACTGGTGCACATGGCCTGGTCGTATCCACACGCAGTCGCCCGGACGGACCGGAACCTCCTCGCCGTCGATGATAATCACACCCTCGCCGCCGAGAATGTAATAGTATTCGTCCGTGTGCCGGTGCCAGTGGGGCTGCGCGTGGTCCGTGCGCAGCCGCGTCATGCTGGCGGGGGCGCCGTCCTCTTTCTTGAGTATGCGCTGCCGGAAACCGCAGATGCTCCGCTCCCGGTCCTGCTCCTCGACATTCACCTTGACGTATGCGCGCTGGTCGTCCATGGTCGCGCCCTCCTTGTGTGTCCAGCCTAGCACAGCCCGGACCTCCGGGCCAATGTCATTGCCCCGTGTCCGGTTCCGTCCGGCTGCGCCTGCGCCTGCGGAGGCGCGCGGCAAGCTCCAGTCCGATCAGCGCCGCCACGGGGCCGCACATCATCAGCCAGCCCTGCCACGTGCGTGTAAACCCGGTAAAGTCGCGCCGGTGGCTAATGGGCCACCAGATGCCCGCGGCGCGGCCCAAAAGGTTTTCCTTCGGCACCCAGCCGTACACACGACCGTCCAGGCTTTGGCCGCTGTTGTCACCCAGGCAGAAATAATGGCCTTCCGGCACCACCGAGTGTTCCTTTTCCGGCCGGATGCCGTAGACCAGTTCCTGGTCCTGCATGCCCAGTTCAACAAGCTGATGGACCGTGTGCAGCGCCGCCGGGTCCACGCCGTTCACGAGTTCCTGCACCTCATCGTCGGAAAGCGTGTCGATGTCCCGGTTCTTCACGCGGTCATGAAAGCGGTCCATCTCGGCGTAGAGCAGCTTGGTCGAGGGGTGTCCGGCGTTCAGGACGTCCAGCGGGCGGTTGTCCTTCGCCATGCGCAGGAAGTAGCTCCGTATCTGGATCGGCGAGAGCGTGAACGCCGTGGTGTAGTGCAGCGCCTTGCGCAGTTCCTGCGGCGGGTCCTCGCGCCGGTCGTTGATATAGATGGCGCCGTCGCGTATCTGGACCGTTTCACCGGGCAGTCCCACGACCCGCTTGATGAGTACCGGGTGCTTGGATTTGGGGTCCACCGACTTGAAAACAACAATGTCCCAGCGCTTGGGGGATTCACCCTCCCACAACCGGGTCTTGGTGAAGGGGATGCGCGGGCCAAAAATCCATTTGTTCACGATGACCCGGTCCCCCCGGAAAAAGCGGGGGTCGCCGATCAGGGTGGGCTCCATGGAACCTGAGGGGATGGTGTATTGATCGACGAAACAGCCCTTGACGACAAGCACGGCCCCGATGAGACAGAACCAGGACGAAAAATTCCGCCACGTCCAGGGACCGGTGAGCGCCTGCGCCGCCCGCACCCACGCCGGCGGCGCGGCGGGGGCGGACTCGCCGCACGCGGGCGTGGCGTCCATGTCGTGGGGGGCGTCCACGGGCTATAACCCGTCTTCCTCGGTGACGCGCAGCAGCGCCATGAACGCCTCCTGCGGCACCTCCACAGAGCCGATCTGCTTCATGCGCTTCTTGCCTTCCTTCTGCTTCTCCAGCAGCTTGCGCTTGCGCGTGATGTCGCCGCCGTAGCACTTGGCCGTCACGTTCTTGCGCATGGCCTTCACCGTTTCGCGCACAATAATTTTTGCCCCGATCGACGCCTGAATCGCCACCTCGTACTGCTGGCGCGGGATGAGCTTGCGCAGCTTCGCCGCCAGCGCCTTGCCCAGGCGGACCGCGCTCTCCCGGTGCACGATGGTGGACAGCGCGTCCACAATCTCCCCGTTGAGCATGATGTCCAGCTTGACCATGTCGCCGGCGCGGTAGCCGATGAGCCGGTACTCAAGCGAGCCGTAGCCGCGCGTGTAGCTCTTGAGCTTGTCGTAAAAGTCGATGACGATCTCGGACAGCGGCATCTGGTAGACCGCCATGCAGCGCCGTCCGTCGATGTAGTCCACGCGCACATGGATGCCGCGCTTCTTCTTGCACAGGTCGATCACCGTGCTCAGGTACGGCGTGGGGCACAGAATGTCCGCCTCGATATAGGGCTCCTCGATGACGTCAACCTCCCCCGTGGGGGGCATCTGCGACGCCTTCTCTATGATCATGTCCGTGCCGTCGCTCTTGCGGACCTGATAGGCCACGTTCGGCATGGTCGTCACAAGGTTCAGGCCGAACTCGCGCTCCAGCCGCTCCTGGATGATTTCCATGTGCAGCAGGCCCAGAAAGCCCAGCCGGTAACCCAGGCCCAGCGCGTCGCTGCTGTCGGCGTGGTACTGGAACGACGCGTCGTTCAATTGCAGCTTGTCGAGCGCGTCGCGCAGCTCCTCATAGTCCGTCGAGATGGCCGGATACATGCCGCAGAACACGACCGGCTTGATCTCGGCATAGCCGGGCAGCGCCTCGGGCGCGGGCCGGTCCACGTCGATCACCGTGTCGCCCACGCGCGTTTCATCGAGCATCTTGATGTTGCAGATGAGATAGCCCACCTCGCCGGCGCACAGTTCGTCGCGCGGCACGGCCTCGGGCTTGAAGGTGCCCACCTCCACCACGTCATACCGGGTGCCCACGGACATGAGCATGACGCGCTGGCCCCGGTAAAGCCGCCCGTCGACCACGCGCAGGTAAATGATCACGCCGCGGTAGGTGTTGTAGACCGCGTCAAAAATAAGCGCGCGCAGCGGCGCGTCCGGGTCGCCCTTGGGGGGGGGGATGCGCTTCACCACCGCCTCCAGCACCTCCTTGGTGCCCAGGCCGGACTTGGCGCTGGCGAGAATCGCGTCGTCGGCCGGAAGGCCGACCACGTCCTCGATCTGGTGCCGCGCGTCCTCCACGTCCGCCGCGGGCAGGTCAACCTTGTTGATGACCGGAATGATTTCGAGGTTCTGCTCCACCGCCTTGTAGGCGTGCGCCAGCGTCTGCGCCTCCACGCCCTGGGCCGCGTCCACCAGCAGCAGCGCGCCCTCGCAGGCCTGCATGGCGCGTGACACCTCGTAGGAGAAGTCCACGTGGCCCGGCGTGTCGATCAGGTTCAGCTCGTAGGTTTTCCCGTCATCCGCCGGGTATTCCATCCGCACCGCGACCGACTTGATGGTGATGCCGCGCTCGCGCTCGATGTCCATCGAGTCGAGCGTCTGCTCCTTCATGTTGCGGTCGTCGATCGTGTGCGTGTACTGCAAAAGGCGGTCCGCCAGCGTCGACTTGCCATGGTCGATGTGGGCGATAATGCAAAAATTTCGTATCAGTTCGCGGGGTATGCTCATCGTGTTCCCGTGCGCGCCCTGCGGCGCGTTGTGTTCCTAATCTTGCTCTTGCTCTTAATCCTGCTCTTGACCTTGTCCGTTACAAAACACAGAGCAAGATTAAGAGCAAGAGCAAGAGGAAATGTAGGCTATTTACGAATCATTGTTCTCAGTCAAACATTTGCCGGATTACCCGGATGCTCCTGAAATCCGTCTCAAGCTGCCGCGAGGCGAAGCCCGCCAGCAGCCAAAAGGCCTCATCCGACGCGTCCGCCGGCGGCGGCGCTCCGTGCTCGGCCATCTCCATCAGTACGGCGCGCATTGCCGCCGACAGGCGCCGGTCGCCGATTTTCTCCGCCAGTCCGTGGTCGAAAGAAAACCAGTGCGCCGCCTCGGGCGGCGCGCCCGTGTCCGCGCAGGCCGTCAGTTCCGGCGCATGGCCCGTCTCGCAAAGCAGGCTGTGCGCCTGCAGTGCGGTCCATGCCCGCGGAGCCGCTTCGACAGCCGTGTAGCCGTCCAGCGCCTCCACCAGCCGGTCGTACATCCCGTGGGAGGGCTCGTTTTCATTCGCCGCGCGCAGGCATATTTCCATCAGGAACGACGCATGGGTGACCCGTTCCAAGTCCTGCTTGAGCGCGGCATAGGTGTCCAAAACGGTCGCCTCGGCCAGGTTCTGCACCCCGCGCCCGTCTTTCCAGAAATACACCGCTTCAACCCGGTTGAACGTGTCCAGCGCGCCCGCCATCGCGGAATTCTTACGCTTCAGGCCCTTTGCCAGACAGGCCAGTTTGCCCCGTTCCGGCGAAAGAAACGTCACTATCCCGCTCGTCTCGCCGAAATCTACCTTGCGCAGTACGATGGCTTCCGATTTTTCCTGTGACACGGCGCTCTCCGGTCCGCTGAATTCGGCTCCAAAACGCTGCGAAAGGCGGGCCGGAATAATACCATTTTGTGCGGATTCCGCGCAAACGCCGCGCCTTTTTATTATAATAGTCGTATGTCAGGGCGTCGGAATTCCCCCACTGGGAGCGCCGGCGTCTCGCCGGCATGTTTTGCTTTGTTGTCGGTAGGTAAGACCGTCGGAAGCATTCTTGCCGGAGCACCGGGGTTTGTGCACAGGGTCTGCCGGCGGGACGCCGGCCGTCCCAGCAGGGCGATGGAACACGGAGGATGAAGATGATGGCCTTCTTGGAGTTTATTTGGCGGTATGGGGTTTGGGTTGCCGTACCCGCTTTCTTCTTGGCCCTGTTCATGCTCGGATGGTGCATTTGGAGCATGATCCGCATCGAACGGGCCTCCCAACTGGCCCGGTTCCCGTTGGCGGAACGCCAGACCGTTGTCTTCAAGGAACCGGGACGTGCCATGCTGTGCGTCGAGGGACCGCTGCTGACCACCCGCTTCGGCCGCCTTTGCTATGAACTGCTCGGCGAAAACGGGGTGCCCGTTTCCGGCCGGGGTTTTCTGTTCCGGCAAACCACCTCGGGCATCACCACGGTGCGCCGCGCGGAGCGCCTGTTCGACGTTCCCCGTGCCGGCAACTACACACTCGTGGTCAGCGGACTGGGAGAACCCAAGGCGGGGGATGAAAGACACGCGCTCTCCTTCAAGCGCCCGTTCCTGCATTGGGCGCTGCTGTGTATTCTGGGCATCATCCTTTCCGCGGGGCTCACCATCGGCAGCCTGGTGCTGTTTCTTATGAAACTGGTCGGTGTCGAATAGCCGAAGATGGGCGCCGTCAGGAGAATAGCCATGTCTGAAACGACCATCGTCGTCATATGCATTGTTGGGGCCTTTCTGGGCGCGTTGGTATTGGCATACCGATACGGTCAGAAACACCGCCAGTTGATCGACGAACTCGCGGCCGCCCAAGGGTGGACGCTTTCCCGCACAAACACGGAGCAACTGGCCGAAAAACTCGGCAAGATGCTCCCATACCACCGGGTGAGCGTTTCCACCGTCATGACGGTGGAGCTTGGAGAACGAAACATGTATTTGGTGGACGGCGCTGTCTGGCGCTATGCAGGGGAAGACAGCCCGGGTTTCTCAAGCCTGTGCATCCTCGAATCGGCGGCGGTGCCAAATCTCCCCACCGGTGTGGAGGTGTTTGGGGGCACCAAGATTGATCAGTTGCTTCTGGAAGACCAGGTCGACATGGGCAACACCCCCTTCGCAAAAGAGTTCATCGTGCAGTCCAAGGACAGGGAAAGCGCGTGGAGGCTGCTTGACCCGGCCATGCAGCAGGTCTTCCTGGACCATTGGAACAAGCCGCTCTTCAATCCGGCGACCACCCTTTTCGGCAACGGCCACGTGGCGCTGCTGGCCGGCAGAATTGACCAGGAAGAGCGCTGGCTTGACCTCGTCGAATTCGCGGGTCAGATCGAATCCTGCCTTGCCCGGCAGGGCGGCTGGGGATCGTCATTGCGAGGAGGGCTTTAGCCCGACGAAGCAATCTCATGTTCGCATGACGCCATGGTTGCGCGAGATTGCCTCGCTTCGCTCGCAATGACGAATTCACACATGCCTGATTGACTTATTGGGCCGTCCCGCGGCGCAAATTGCGAAACAAATCGGACTCACAATCACCCACCACCAGGGAAACGCAATCTTGATCCCAATCCAACTGGGCAGCATGTACGGCTGGAGCAGTTGCACCAGCACGATGCCCGTGATCAGGGACAGGTAGACGGTGACCAGGTTGCCCCGGCGCGTGAAAAGCGCCGCGCAGAATACGCCCAGCAGTGGGGCGAGCGCGTAGGCCATCACGCCCAGCGCAAAGTTTATCAGCGTGTCGCCGCCCATCGCCTGCATGAACACGGCGCCCACCGCAAACAGGGTCAACCCTGCGCCGATCACTCCCACGGCTATTCGCGATTCGGAGAGCTTCGCCATCGAGATGTCCGATGACAGCGTCTGGCCCCGACGCCGCGCGCGCCAGGACGCCCACGGCAGGTACAGGTCGGCCACGAGCGAACTGGCCATCGCGTTTATGGCGGAATTGAAGGTGCTCATGGCCGAGGAGAACAGGCCCGCCATGATCAGGCCCTTGACGCCTGTGGGAATGTGATACAGCACGAACTGCGGGAACACCCGCCGCGTGTCGGTGATGGTGTCCAACGGCGCGGAGGCGCCCATCAGATCCGGCCGCTGGTAATAGACATACAGCAGCAACCCGATGACCATGAACAGCAGCACCACCGGCACCGTCACGACCATCGACCAGAACAGCGCCAAGCCGCCCCGCCACGACGACTTGGCCGTCAGCACGCGCTGTACCAGGTCATGGTCCACGCCGTGGGTGGAGACGGTCATGACAGTCATCGCAAACAGTCCCGCCCACACCGTGTACGGCGCGCCCGGGTCCAGCCGCGTGTCCAGCAGGCGCAGTTTGTTCACGCCGTCCGCATCGCGCAGCACGGCCACGATGTCGGACACGGGCATGGGAATGGCCCGCAGCAGCAGCCACACGCTCGCGCCCGCCGCCGCCACCACCACGGAGAACTGGATGGTCTCGGTCCAGATGACGGCGCGAATGCCGCCGCAGGCGGTGTAAAACGTGCCAAACAGTCCCAGCACGATGATCACCGGAATGAGCTGGTGCGTCTGCGTGTCGCCGTACCACATCAGCGCGAAGCCGATGCCCGCCATGAACAGCCGCGCGCCCGAAGACAGCAGTCGTCCCAGCAGGAACATCACGCTCGCCGCCATCGTCGCCGGTTCGCCATAACGCTGGCCCAGATACCCGTAAATCGTCACGGTGCCCGCTTTGTAGAGCGTGGGCACAAACCACAGCGCCACAATAAACCCCGCGATGCACGCCCCGGCATAGGTGAACAGGTAGCTCAGGTCACCCTTGAACGAAATCTCCGGCGCGCCCACAAAGGTCGCCGCGCTCAATGAGGTGGCAATCACCGACAGCGCCACCGCCCAGGCGGGCATGGTGCGTCCGCCCAGGAAAAAGTACGCCGAATCCTTCTGCTTACGCCCGACCACCCCGCCAATCCACAGCATCACGCCCATGTAGGCCGCAATAATCAGCCAGTCGATCCAGCCAAAACCCTGCTCCATAAAAGGCTCCCGGTTAACGTTGCGACACTCTACCATATTCACCCGTTTCTGGACACGGACCGGGACGCTGGGAGCGCCGGCATCCTTGCCGGCCATTCCTGCCATTTGACAACCCACACCCATACCAACATAATCAACCCATCCGTGCATCACTTCTATGCAACCCATATACCCATGAACTTCCCGGGAAAGTGAGCCGCAACGATGAAACCATTGATATGCCCCATTTCTATTTTGTTCGCGGCCCTGGCCATGAACGTGCATGCCCAGGAGCAGCGCACCGTCCTGTTCCAGTCGGAGAATCCCAGGAAGCCCCTGACGCTCGCGCCGGGCGACCACATCGACGTGACCGCCTCCTTTGACACCTCGTCCATGCCCACCCACAAGTACCTGCGTGTCATTGGCGGCACGGCCATGCCGGGCCGTTTCAAGGAGCGTGGCGAGGAACTCTTCCGGCAGTTTGAATACCTCATCGACGACTCCCTCGATGCCGTCAATGTGGACAGGGACAAGTACTCCCTGTACTTCAAGGGCAACAAGGATGACTTTGATCGCAAGGCGTACAACCGCATTGGCGGCGCACAGTTGGTGCCCGGCCCGTTGACCGTCAGCATCAAAGCCAAGCGGAACAAATTCACCGTTGCGGACAGTGCCGATTTCGGATTTCAAATCGAGATCTTCTTCAACAAGGAAGGCCGTGACAAGAACGACGTCTATGACCCGCCCGACGCCCTGCTGTTCATGCCCATCCCCGGCGGCAACGGTCCCTTCGATGACATAGCCCAAACGTTCACACTGCCCGAAAACGTTGCAGCCGCAGTTCTGTCCGTCGGCGGTCAACGCTTCAGCGGGGAATGCTGGGTGGAAGCGCCCCGTCTGACGCAAAATGGCAAGGCCGTGGCGGAAATCCCCTTCGCGATGAGCGACCCAAAGAAGGACACGTTCAACTATTGGGTGGGCGTCAACCTCGCCACGCGCAACTGGCCCGTCTGGAACCTGACCTATGGCGGCAAGACGCTCTTCGAAAAAGCCGTGTTCGACCGCGCCTCCAATGTCGCCGATTTCTACATTCCGCTGCCCAATGACATGAGCGGTTCCGCCCCCCTGCGTCTGACGCTCCAGCGCGATCCCGTCACCGCCAATTTCCCCTACGAGGTTCGGGCCGTGGAACTCGTCGAAACGCCCGCCCGCGACTTCGAAGTGATTCATACCCCCCGCTACATTGCCAGCGGACGCGACTTCGGGTTGCTTGTGGAGTCCAACAAGCCCAATGTGACCCTTTCTATAAAGACGCCGGCTTCCGTTGTCCCCGAAAAGGGAGAGATAAGTCTTGCCGATACCGGACTGCAGGTCCTCAAGTTCCGCGCCGTCACGCCCGATGCGAAGGCCGAAGTGACCCTGTCCGACGGCACCCGCACGGAAACCGTGGCGTTGGGGCAGGTCGTCGAGAAGGCCGACGATAACGTCTTTCTGTCCGTGGGCGACGACATTTACGTGGACACGAACGACCCGCACTTCGCCGAGTATTTCAAGTGGCACGTTGGTCAACGTATGGGCAACTTCATGCAGTTCCGGCCGTCCTACCAGTGGAGCGGCGTCCGCAAACAGCCCGTGGACTTGCTGAAGCGTTATCTGGGTCTGATGCAGGACCTGCGGATGCCCTACGCCTGGCAGGTCGAGGGCCGCACGCTGGCCGGCAAGGACATCAACCCGACGCTGGATGTGCTCGACTCGCCCTTCTTCCACGGCAAGCAGGCCCATGAGAACGACGGCGGCTATTACTACTGGCAGCACTTCCTCTACAAGGGTTTATTCTCCGACATGGCCGCGCGCACCCGCCCCTTCGGCGGCATCTTCGCCAAGCACCGGCCCATCTACACCGACCACGGCGTGTTCATTCACTACGACCCGCAGGCTGTGACGGACATGGCCGACGGCGCGCGCCGACTCGTTGAAAACCTTGCCTATTCCAAGGGTGAAAGCACCCGCCACACGGGGCCGTCGACGCTCTTTCGCTACTTCTACCAGGCGGGCTACGACTGGCTCGGCGCGGAGCAGATGTACGGTCCCGAGGAGACCGTCATGTCCAGCCTGCGCGGCGCCTCCCGCGCCTATCACAAGGACAAATACGGTTCGCTCCACGCCATGCAGTGGGGGGCCTTCCCGTTCACCGATCCCAAACACGCATTGCGTCACTACCTGTCGCTGGCCGTGGCCTACATGCACGGCTCATCGCACATGAACACCGAGGACGCGCTCTGGCTGGATGAATTCGTCAACGACCGTTTCAGCGAGGCGGGCAAGGCCCATGCCGCGGCGCAGCATAAGGTCCTAGACTTCATCGAAACCCACGAGCGCCGGGGTGATTTGGCCGCCAACATCGCCGTCATCCAGGGGCGCAACGATGCATGGAAATCCTTCGGGCGAGGTTCCCTCTGGTCGCAGAAGGGCGACAAATGGGCCTTCAATAAGGCCTGTGAAAGCTTCGACCTGCTCAAGGTGTTCTATCCGCAGAACAAGATCGACGGATGCGGCCCCGAAGGGTGGTTCACGTCCACCCCCTACGGCGCCGTGGACATTGTGCCCATTGAGGCCGACCAGTCCGTCCTCAACCGCTACAAGGTCATCATCTTCCTCGGCTGGAACAGCTACGATGCGGACGATTTTACGCGTTTGGTCGAATTCGTGAAGAACGGCGGCACATTGATCCTGTCCGCCGCCCATCTCAATGCCGAATTGGCTCCCGACAAGCCTCCCGTGTTCCCGAAGGACGGCGCGGTCATCCAGCGGCTCTTGGGCGAAATCTACCGCGATGTCACAGAAAAGCTCATCGTGAGCCTGGGCACCGGCAAGGTGATCTATTTCCCGCAGCCGGTCTATCCCATCGACCCGACCATCAGGGACGCCTATACCGGCGCC
>CAIUWO010000113.1 GCA_903902895.1 Candidatus Hydrogenedentota bacterium
GAAAGAAGGAAACGGCGTAGATCAGGAACAACCGATTCCGAAAGGCCTCGATAAACCCCGAAAAGGTTGGCAATTGTTCCGACGTCACCGCCTCCGAGTCATACCGCTCTTTGATCAACCATACCGGGAATTGGAACAGCACAAAAGAAACAAGGGCCAATAGCGTGGCCAGACGACGATAGCCAATGGCGGAGTAGGTGTCCGCAACGCGTGCGGGGTCCAGCAACACTATCAGCTTCCCAGGAAGCGCCGCCGCCAGCGCAAGACCGAATATCAAGCCAATGGCGGTCCAGATACCGATGCGCACCCGCGCCTGTTCCGACCGGGCAATTTCCGGCCCCAATGCATTCAGCGGCGTCAAGGCAAGACCAAACATCGTCCAATGCAGGCAAAGCAACACGGTCCCATACAGGAAGTTCGTGAACGACGTTCCTTCCACCGGGGGAAACCAGAAGGCAATCGCCGTAAATATCATCAGGATGGAGCCCCAGAAGATGAAAGGGCGGCGGCGTCCGGCAGGCGATAGAAAAGCAAAGCGGCCCCGGCGAGTCTTTGTCCGATCCGACCACATTCCAATGAGCGGGCTGCTAAATGCATCCCACGTGGTGCCAATGATGAAAATGTAGCCGACCAGTCCCACCGAAACGTATATTGTGCGCCCCACGCCCGCCGAGGGAGAATAGAAATACGTGCCCCACTGGTTCATTACCTCACTGGACAGCTGCACGCCAATCATCGCCAGGAAAATGGATAATCCCTCAATCCAGGAGAATTCCGGCTTTTTTTCTTCCGCCATCCCGTTATCAACCTTTCCTGCGTGCTGATTGCCGCATCCTGCCCAGGCCGCATGGCCTTGAACGCCCAACGGCCTCCTGTTGCTGAATCTGTGCCCCAGCTGGACCTACTGACCACATGGGAATCAGGACCCATCATTTCCGAAAAGCGCATCCAGCGCCTCACCAACATAAGCGGCGTCGAGGATATGCGTGTCAACACAACTGAAGAAGAGCTTCTTCTCCTTGACGAAGTCTTTGAGTGTGACGAGGCAGCGTTCCATTTCCTGCCGTGTGACGCCGGGAACCCGGTAGCGCAGGCCGAGCCGGTCCATGAGATCGACAACCCAGTCATGGCGGTTGTTCTGCAGGCGTGTCATGAAGAAGATGCCCAAAGCGACCAAGTCCCCATGGACAAAATGCCGCTGTGTGAGATGTTCGAGGTTGTAGGCGACGAGATGTTCTGAACCCTCTTCTGGCCTGCTGGTATTGATGCGGGCGCAGAATTCGACCTCGCGCCGGTACAAGTCGATGATGGTATCAATGCCTTTCGGCGTCACGTTGTACACTTCGGAGGCGTTGCGGTCCAATTCGTCGAGGCACCGCTTGGCAAGCCACGCCACATCGACATCATACGGCTCGTCCGCGGCCTCATGGGCAAGCCACCAGTCGAAGAGGGCCGTGTGGATACTCGCGATATCGGCGGCGCCGGCCCGGTTCAATTCCGGTGCCGCGCGCCGGATCAAGTCGTAGTCCACCAGCACTTCTTCGGGGAAAATGTCGCCGACATAACGGACGGCATGCCCTTCACGCACTGCCACCATGTTTGTCAGCGGCGCATCGACGCTGACAATCGTGGGCGCAAGCACCATGCGGACCCCGCGCTTCCAGGCCAGATATTTGGCCGTGTCGCAGCAGGAGCCTCCGCCGAGGCCCACGATCACATCGAATTGTGGCAGGGTCGCGTCGAGGGTCTCGAGTGTAGCCAGGTCCATGTTCTCCACCATGCAGGTCTGATCCGGCGCCCATTCGCACTGCTCTTGAAACAGCGCCCAGGGAATTTCCATCGTCGTAACCAGCACACGCCCGGGAAGGTCCGCCAGACTCCGTGCTATGCCGGCATCCGATTCGATTTTGGGAGTCTTGTACATTTCATCACCTCCTACAATTTCAGGAAACCGCATCCAATAGTTCGCGCAGGCTGAACTGGACATAGCCGGAATCGGGCGCGTTCTTCCAGTTCCCCTCTTCGTCTCGTGATTCGTATGCAACCCAGAAACTGAGGTCGGTCGGCGCATAAACCACGCTCATGACGTCCCAGTCGCATTCATCCAGTTTTTCCGTGTTGTGCGCCACGGTGGCCGCAATGGTCAGCGCCTCTTCAACACCTATTTGCCGCGGCGCACCTGCTTCTATCACCTTTGTGTCGCGAACCGGAAACACGTATTCGGCGCCGGACTCGTAGGCATGGATCATGTCGACCATGGGTTTATGGCATTCGATGTATGTGCTGCCTTTGCGCGGGTCACCATCCTGTGCAGGGTCTCCCGGACCGTTGTCGGCGGCCTGCAAGGCGCGCGTGGACGGGCCATAAGCCATGTCACCGCGGGCAACCCCTTCCGGCATGGGCAGCCCATAAAGGACCACGCCCCCCTGCGGGTCGGTCCAATACGCGCTTTGTTCCTTTGGATCGTCTTCGTAAAACGTTTCACAGCATTCGAAATTGGTTTCGAACACTACGGCACACGGCTTGAAGAGGTCCGTTCCATAGTTCGTCGGGTCGCCATCCGCCAGCATGAAGTTGTAGCCCAGCGTATGTTTGCTGCCTTGCATGATTCTGACGCCATCCTCAAGATTCGCGGCCTCTTCCATTACCTGCCGGACAATGAGGGTCCATGGTGTTCCATCCAACTCTTCGCGCACACTGAATGCCCCTATTTCAGAATAGGCAATACCTTTTTCGTTCATCCCGGCAAGGCCGCCGATCACCCCGGCATAACCCATCGTCACAAAGGCGTTCAGCCCGTCAGAGTGGTGCACAGTCACAAGCCGGTCTTCATGCATCCCTGTCTGGGAAACCCAATCGAGGTCCCGGCTGGCCAGGAGCTTTCCGTCCACGGTGCGCGAACCCCATACCGCGAACATCGTGCAGGACATCCCGCCTGCCTGCTGCATCTGTTCAATCAAAGCCGCGCCTTCTTCCCCCAGGAATTCAAAGATGCGCTCCTCGCGTTTGTAAAGGTCAAAGTTGGTCACCGCCGTAATGCGGCGCATGTCATCAAGCGTTAACGCGTATCCGGCAGTTTCGGCGCCCGCGGCGATGGCGGCCATCTCCCGGAGATAGCGCTCCGGCGTATGCGGCTCCAGGCGTTTCCAGACATTATCGAGCAGGAGGTTCACAAGCGGTTCAGGGACCCCTGCCTCGGTGAACAAGGCGATCATTCGCTGGACGTTGCGTTTAATCTTGCCACCCACCAGAACGCCGTATTGATGGCCCATTTCCTCCGGGGTGCCCACCACATGCAGCACAGGCACATCGCCCACGGGCGAAGAATAGATTTCGAGGAAGCCCCGGCCTGACCGCTTAACAATGGATTTGCCTGTTGGCTTGGCGTGTATGACTTTCATTGTTTACTCCTTCTTGCTGCAACGGTTCGTCTGCTTCAGTCCTTCGGTTCCCACATATAGGTGGCCACGGTCCCGGCGGGCAACTCGGTCTTGAACATCTTCTTGCCGCACTTCACGGCAAAGGGTTGCGGGTCCCGGGCCGAGTTCGCCACCACCAGGGCCACGCGGCCGTCGGGATTCAGAAAAGCCACATTGCCGAACGTGCGCAGGTCGGGAAGCGACGACTCCACGCGAACCGCATCACGCTGGATGTATTTCATGAACTGGCCCTGCATGTAGTAGTCGAAGTTGTACCGGACCGACCCGTCATCCAACAGTTCGATACACGTGGCGCTGGCCCCGTGCGGACCACGATTGGGCTTTTGATGCTCATCGAGCATGATGACCCAGCCATTGTAGGACCGCGACCAGTTGCGCAGGATCTGGGTCAGTCGTATGGCACCGTTTGCCCGGAATAGCGATCCTTCTGTGAAATAGATGTGCTTGTCCGGGAATTCCGCCTTGAACGCCGACTGGGTTCCCACTTTGCCCTCGTAGAGATGCCAGCCCGTGCCGTCCACATACTGGGCAGCCTGTGGGTCGGACAGAATGGCGCGGGGAAAATCGGGCTCGTTCCAATTGTGGTCCCAGCACCAAATCTTCGTCTTTATGTTGTTTTCCCTGAAGAGCGGGCCCAGGTGGTCACGGATGAAATCCCGCTGTTGCTCACCAGTCCAATACGTGGTCGGATAGTCCTTGCTTTCCATGTGCGGCTCGTTCTGAACCGTGATGGCGTGCATGGGAATACCTTCGGCCCCGTAGGCCTGAATGAACTTAAGGAGATACTTCGCAAAGGCCGGGTAGCATTCCGGCTTGAGGCTGCCCGTGCCCAGTTTTCCGGTGGTTTTCATCCACGCAGGGGGACTCCACGGTGACCCAAAGAACAGCAGACTGGGATTCTTTTTCTGAGCGATCTTGATGGCGGGAAGAACGTACGCCCGGTCTTTCTCAATGGAGAACTTGGTGAGTTCCGGGTCCGTCTCGCCTTCCGGCAGGTCATCGTAGGTGTAGTAGGGCTCGCCGATGAAGTCGGACGCGCCGATGCACACCCGCATCAGGTTCATGCCGATGCCTCTCTCTGGATTCATCAGCTTGTCGATGACTTCCTCGCGTTTCTCCGCGGACAGCTTCGACAGGTTCTCACAGGTCGAGTGGTCAAACGAGGCACCCAGCCCAAGGATTGACTGCCCCTTCTTTGACAGTTCCACTTCGATAGCCGGATCTTTGGTCTTGCGTTCCTTGCCGAACTGTAGCGGTTTCTCATCCAAGAGGCTCTTGGAGCCGTCTTGGCAGGACATGACGACCTGCACAGCGTCTTCAGCGGCGGCAGGCAGCATAAGGGAGAGAATTGTTGTGAACACCATTAACATGCGAATCATCGTGCGTTCCGTTCTTGTTGTTGTTCCCGTGTCAGTGTCAAAGGGTGCTGTTCTTTCTCACACGCCACCGCGCCGCCGGGAGCTTGCCGCATTTCGGCGCAGCGGGTGACTTTACTGCGGTTGCACTCTCGTCCATTTGCCGAAATGACTCCACTGCATTTCATAACCATTTTCATTTTAGAGACTCGCGGAGTTGCACAAGCTGTTGAAAGTCCGCGTCACTTCGCGCGGGATCAAACTGAAACGCGTTCTCGGCGGCAATGAGCCCTTGGCGCTTGTTCTCAATAGATGTACGCAACTGCGGATCAGCTGTTGCAACGTAAATGGCGACACGACTCGTCTTCTCGTGAATCTCCACGGCACCGTCTTTATGCGACCACTTCACATCGTAGACGCCGTCGGCATCCAGGCGAAAGACTTCTTTCACGTTTTCAAGGTACGACGGCAGGTGAAACCGCCACTTGGCTTTTCGGGGCGGACCGAACTTGAAAACCTTCTCTTCAGGATCCGGGGTATAGTCCAGATCGAGCGCGAACAGCATTGCAGCACGGTGGCCGCATACCGACGCAATGTCCCAATCCAGTTTGTCCTTGCCGCGCGTCAGGCGTTCGAACTGATACGCATCCCCCTCAAGGATGAACTCGTCAAGCATGCGCAGTTCACGTCCGATTCGGCCAAGTTCGTCCAGCGTGTCACGCCACTTGACCAGGGTTTTCAGACTGAGGTTGAACCAGTAGAGTGATGTTATGCGCGTTGAGACGGCATGATAGGCCTGCATCCGTATTTCGTCCGGTGTCGGCGATGTCCGCGTGCGTCCGCCGTACCTGCTCCAGCCCTCATGCGGTCCTTGCGACCAGATCGCGCATGGCATCGGGCGGTTCAACTCGCGCAGGGAACGGCACATATCGCCAATCGTTTCCAGCGGTGCCCCCCAACCAATACGTTCCTTGCCCCAGCGCTCGTACTTGCGCCAGGCATCGGGCGACGGAGCCGTGACGCGATATGCGTCATAGTGCGGGTAATCGCTCAGGCCGGCATAGTCCCGCCATATGCGCTCCTCGCTCTGCGTCACTGTCGTCGCCAGCCGCGTTGTGGCGTAGGGATGCAGTTTTTCCCATACTTCCTGCGGTGGGACGGGACGACCGCCGCCGTACTGCGGCTCGCCAAGAAACTCGACGGCATGGATTCGCGGCAGCATCGCGTCGGTGTCGTAGGTCTCGAACGGTGTCAGTTTGTTGAAGTACTTCAACGGGTAGCGCGCGTAGAGGTCCGTGTCGCTGTATCCCGGCGTGATGGCCAGATGGCCCGTGTTGACGTGAAGCCGCGCGAGGGTCTTCAGATAGGCCTCGCCGGCGGTCGCACTGACCCACCCGCCCGAAATATCAAAGCGCTCCGGCTTGATGCGCAGGTAGCCCCAGACTGAAACGGCATCCGCTCCGCTTCGCCCCAGGGTGACCTCAACTGCGGCATAGGTAAGCGGGAGCGGGGCGGTCTTGACCAAAAAACCGCCGCGATCGCCCGCGGGAATC
>CAIUWO010000114.1 GCA_903902895.1 Candidatus Hydrogenedentota bacterium
ATTGCGAGGAGGACGCAGTCCGACGCGGCAATCTCCTGCTCACGTCAGGCTATGGGCACAAGAGATTGCTTCGCTTCGCTGCTAAGAAAGTGTGCGCGCCGCAGGGGGACTGCCACCATTTCCAACCAGCGGCTTGGCGTATTCGGCCTGAGCAGTGCGTTGGAAATGGTGGCTGTACCCGGGCTCACGAAAGTCCTGGTGCCTCGGGTACAGGCACCCATTTCCGGCATGGTGTTGTGCTGTCGTGACCCGGCCATGAGCGGAAATAGGTGCCAGTCCCCCTGCGGCTTTCTAATACGAATCGCCGCCGTAGGCGGTCTGAGGCTCGCAATGACGGGTGGTCGATGGTTGTGTTATTTGTGACTCACTACACCGGGGTCTAGGGTGTGGGGTTTTGTCCGTTGCCTTTTGATCGGTTAGCATATGCGGGGTTGAGGCGCGGGTATGGTTTGTAGCGCCCGCCTTGTGGCGGGCGTGGATACCCGCCTGCGCGGGTATGACGGGAGCTGTGGCGGGAGTGGATGTCCGCCTGCGCGGACATGACAGAAGCTACTTTGCGGAAAGGTGATGCGGGCATGGCGGCACTGGAAGTCTGGCTGGACAAGGTTAGCGGGTGGGTGTGGGGACCGTGGCTGCTGGTGCTGCTTTTTGGCACGCACATTTTCCTGACGGTGCGGCTGGGGTTTATCCAGCGCTTCACGCCGCGGGCGATCCGCATGTCGCTGGAGCGCAAACACGAGGGCGAGGGGGACATCAGCCATTTCGGCGCGCTCATGACGGCGCTGGCGGCGACCATCGGCACGGGGAACATTGTGGGCGTGGCGACGGCGGTGGCGCTGGGCGGGCCTGGCGCGGTGCTGTGGATGTGGCTTACCGGCGTGTTCGGCATTGCCACAAAGTACGGCGAGGCGGTGCTGTCGGTGCATTACCGCATTGTGACGCCCGAGGGGAAGATGGCCGGCGGGCCGATGTATGTGCTGGAACGGGGCATGAAGATGAAGTGGCTGGGCATCGTTTTCGCGGCGCTGACCTCGGTGGCGGCCTTCGGCATCGGCAACATGGTGCAGGCCAACTCGATATCAGAACTGGTGAGGGAGACCTTTCATGTTTCCCCGGTCATAACGGGCGCGGTTCTGGCCGCGTGCACGGCGCTGGTGATTCTGGGCGGCATCCATTCCATCGCGCGGGTCTGCGAGATTCTGGTGCCGATCATGGCCATTGGGTATGTGCTGGGCTGCGCCGTGCTGCTGGTGCTGAATGCGTCCACGCTGCCGTCCACGCTGGCCCTGATTGTCTCTTCGGCGTTTACAGGCCATGCGGCGGTGGGCGGGTTTGCCGGGGCCGGGGTCATGATGGCCATGCGCTACGGCATTGCGCGGGGCCTGTTCTCGAACGAGTCGGGCCTGGGCAGCGCGCCCATTGTGGCGGCGGCGGCCCAGACCAGCCATCCTGTGCGGCAGGCACTGGTGTCCTCGACGGGCACCTTCTGGGACACGGTGGTGGTGTGCGCGATGACGGGGCTGGTGGTGGTGAATTCGGGCCATTGGCAGGAGGGGCTGAACGGCGCGACGCTGACCAAGGCCGCATTTTCCGACGTGCCGTATATTGGCCCGCTGGTGCTGACGGGCGGACTGCTCACTTTCGTCTTCTCGACAATCCTGGGCTGGTCCTACTACGGTGAGAAGGCCATCGAGTACCTGTTTGGCGTCAGGGCGATTTTTCCCTACCGCATCGCGTGGGTGATCGCGGTGTTCGTGGGGTCGGTGAACTCGCTCAAAATCGTGTGGTCCTTTGCGGACATTGCCAACGGGCTAATGGCGATACCCAATCTTATCTCGCTGATTGTGCTGAGTCCGGTCATTGTGGCGCTGACGCGGGAGCATTTGTGGGACGGGGCAAAGGTCGAGAAGCCGTAGGGAGGGCAGGGTTTAGAACCTGCCTTCTGCCACAAGGACGGCGCCACGGGGGGCGGCTGTCCTGCATGGAAACCGCCGGAGCGCCTGACGGGTCATAATGGGGTAGAATAGCGCCAACCATTACGGAGCATGGACATGAACGCATACAAGACCGGAATTCTCCTCACCGCAATTCTCGCAGTCACCACCGCGCTGGTTCCGCTTGCGGCCACGGCGGCGGACGAGGTGTTCAAGGCCGGCGCGGCCATGCGCGTCATCACGCCGGACCCGCTGCTGCCCGTTTCGGGCGGCATGGGCAAGCCCCACCCGGTCACGGCCAAGACGGACGATCTGACGGCGCGCGTGCTGGTGCTGGAAAAGGGCGGGGTGCGCACGGCCATCGTCAGCGTGGACAACCTGGGCTGGCCCATGCTGCTGGGCGACAAGAGCCGGGCCAAGATCAAGGGGATCGCGCCGGAAAACATCCTTATCGGCTGCACGCACACGCACAGCGCGCCGGACGCCTACGGCTTCCCCGATGAGACGGGCGCCGTGGGCGCGGACCAGAAATACCTGGAATGGGCCTGCGACCAGATCGCCGACGCGGTGAACGACGCCGTGTCGAAACTGGAACCGGCCGTGATCCGCGTCGCCGTGGGCAAGGCGAAGGGCAAGATCGCCTACAACTATTACGCGCCCCAGCTTTATGACCCGCGCTGCGGCGTCATTCAGGCCATTGCCACCACGGGCGACCGCAAGGGCAAGGCCATCGCGACCCTGATCAACTATGCGACCCACCCAGAAATTATCGGCAACGACAAGGGCCTGCTCGGCCCCGACCTGTGCGGGCCGTTGTACAAGCGCATAGAGGAGAAGGGCGGCGGTTTGGCGCTGTTCATGAACAGCGCCCAGGGCGGCATGGTGACGGCGGACAACCGCGACCCCAACGGCGGCAGCGAGGACATGGAGGTCTACGAGGAGTGCGTGCGCATCGGCAACCTGATGGCTGACGAGGCGCTGCGCATTCTCGACGATTCGCCCGTCCAGGAGAATCCGACGCTGTACGTGGCGGCCCTGCCGATCACGTTCCCGATAGACTCGCCGATCATGCGCGCCGTCTTCATGATGTCGCCGCTCGGCGCGACGATGAACCCGGACGAGGGCTACAAAACGCGCCTCAACCTGGTCAACGTGGGTTCGGCGCAGATTGTGACCATCCCCGGCGAGGCGCTGCCCAACGTCGGCTTCTACGTGAAGCGGCACATGCCCACGGGCCACTGCTTCCTGTTCGGCCTGACCAATGACGCGCTGGGCTACATGATGACGGCGGTCGACTTCCAGAGCTTCGAGCGCTACGACTACATCAGCGAGACCTGCCTGGGTGAAAAGACCGGCGACATCTACTGCGCCGAAGCGCTGAAGTTCATCGCCGACAGCCCCAAGCCGGACCCGATGCCCGCGAAGAAATAGAACGTGGAAGGGTGCGCGCAGCGTACCATTTCGGGCCGGATTGCAGAGGTAGTAGACTGTGCTTCCCCGAAGGGGAAGAATGTGAATAGCCGGAGGTGACCGAAGGCAACCTCCGGTATATATGCAGCATTTTCCTCAACCCCGAAGCGGGTTGAATGTGGCCGCGCGCATAACGCGGATACAAACACATTCACCCCACTTCGGGGTTGGCTGATTCTCGGCGACGCCTCCGGAGGGTCCCTCCGCTCACCTCCGGCTATTCACATTGGTCC
>CAIUWO010000115.1 GCA_903902895.1 Candidatus Hydrogenedentota bacterium
AATGGTGGAGCCGAGGAGGATCGAACTCCTGACCTCTTGAATGCCATTCAAGCGCTCTCCCAACTGAGCTACGACCCCACGTCAGTGTTTCCAACGCCCGTTGGGGGGCGAAGGGAAGCGTATTATAGCTTTGTTACGGGCCGGATTCAAGTTGTGCGTTGAATTCGCGCGCGCCGGGGGGCCGGTTGAAAGTCGGGGTGTCCCGCGGGAGGGCGTCCCCTTTGCCTTTTTATCCAAAAGGGTTGCAGACGCGTCCGCGACTGCTTAGAATGGGGCAACGATTGGAGCAACACAAACCGGTTATGGAACAGCAAGCGTTAAAATTGTCCGAGGTATACGGGCAGGGGAAGCCTGTCATTTCTTTTGAACTTTTTCCGCCCAAGACGGACGGGGGCATGGAGAGCCTTTTTGAGCATCTGAAGGAACTGGTGCGCTGCAAGCCGGCGTTTATCACCTGCACCTACGGGGCGGGGGGATCGACGCGTGAGCGCACGCTGGAGGTGCTGCGGTCGATTCATGCGGCGCATCCCAAGATGCCGACGGCGTCGCACCTCACCTGCGTCGGTTCCAGCAGGGACGAGCTGCGCGGCTATATCCGGCGGGCGGTGGAGGCGGGGGTGGACCGCATTGTGGCGCTGCGCGGCGATCCGCCGCAGGGGGAGACGGCTTTTCAGCCGGCGGCGGGCGGGCTGAGCTATGCGGAGGAACTGGTGCGGCTGATCCGGGACGAGTTCCCGGCGTTGGGGGTGATCGTGGCGGGCTATCCGGAAACGCACCCGGAGGCGCCGTCGATGGCCAAGGACCTGGAGCATCTGAAACGCAAGGTGGACGCGGGGGCGGACGCCATTGTGACGCAGCTTTTTTATGACAACGGCGACTATTTCCGGTTCCGTGACCGCTGCGCGGACGCGGGCATCACGGTGCCGGTGGTGCCGGGCCTGCTTCCGGTGACGAACCTGACGCAGATCAAGCGGATCACGGAGATGTGCGGCACCCATCTGACGCAGAAGCTGGTGCGCCGCCTGGCGGTGCACGGGGACGATGACGAGGGGCAGTTTTCGGTGGGGGTGTACCACGCGGCGCGGCAGGCGGAGGAGCTTATCGAGCAGGGCGCGCCGGGCATCCATTTTTACGTGCTGAACAAATCCCGCGCGGCGGCGCTTATTTGCCGCGCATTGGCGCTGTTCACACCGGTGGAATGATTTGGCGCGGACAAGTTGCAGCCGAAGAATCCAGAAGACAGAAGAGCGAAGACGGGAGACAAAAGAAGGGAGAGAAGGCGGCAGACAGGAATGTCTGCCCCACATTGCCATGTGTCAACGCATGGTCAGGAGGAGTCCAGAATCCGGTGACACAGAAGACGCGACACCGGCCATGGCCCTTCACTGCGTCATGGGCGACTAAGAAAACAACGGCGGCGGAGCCGGGAGACTCCGCCGCCGTTTCTTTATCCAGTGTCAGCCGTCTAGTCGGTGAAAACGAGCGCGTTGAAGCCGCCCGCGCCGGTGCCGGCGCCCACCAGGGTTTTCACGTCCCCGTCGGCCAGCGTCAGCGGTATTCCGGTCACGAGGGTGGCGGTTCCGGCGGCGTCGGTGACGTTGAGCGTGTAGTTGCCGACAGCCACCTCAATGTAGCCGCCGCTGGTGCTGTAGGCCACATTGTTGAACCAGACGGTCGATCCGCCCGAGACGCGGAGGTCAACCGGGGAGGCCAGCGTCGGATTCATGTGAATGAAGCGGACGCGCGCCTGGCCCGGAGCGGGCACGGTCATATCGTCGGCAAAGGGGAAGATGCTCGGCGCGGCGGAGGGTCCGCCGAGGATCAGCGTCTCCTTGTCGCCGCCCAGCAGCCCGAGGGTTTCGCTGAGCAGCGGGGTGGCGCAGTCGCCGCCGACGCTGAGGATCACGCCGAACTCATGGGAGGCTTCCGCCACCTCGAGGTAGGGCGTGTCCAGGGTGTACAGAAGCGTCATCGGGTCGGCCGTCCCGTCCACGCACAGGCTCACCGAGGGGGCGCCCTGGCTGGCATGGATAAGGCGCACCGTGGCGGGCTGGCCCGCGCACACGCCGTCGCCGTCGGGCGACTGGCTGCCGCAGTACCAGTAACCGCCGGCGTTGAACAACTGGATGACGCGGAGCACCTCGTCCAGCGTGATAATGAAGTCGTCGTTGAGGTCGGCGCCGCTGGGTTTGCAGCCGTGCAGCGCCGCGTTCAGGCCGGGCACGTAGCCGTCCTCGGTGTCGCCGGGCGTCGGCGAGCAGTGGTAGGCGCTGCCGGGCGAGTTGTAGAACTGTATGAGGCGCATCAGTTCGTTCAGGTCGATGACCTGGTTCTGGTTCTGGTCCGCGTTGTAGGCGGGCGAGCACTGGAACAGGGTGTCAACCGGGGTGACGGTGAAGGTGCAGGTGTCGTTTGGGCTGGCCGTGCTCATGTCCTTGGCGGTTATCGTCACCGTGGTAGCCGCGGTGATCGGCTCGCCGGCTAAAGGGTCCTGCACCAGGGTGACGGGACCGTAGTCGTCCGTGGCGCTGACCAGGCCCCTGTAGTCGGGCAATATCCACTCGCAGCTGCCGTTCGGCTCCAGCGCCGCGTCGGGCGCGCAGGCGATGATTTCGGGGGCCGTCGTGTCCTCCGCAAAGACACCCTTGATGGTCGTGGGCGCGGCGGCGTTTATCGTGAGCGGGAAGGACAGGCTGGTCGACAGCGGGTTGTCGACGCCGTCCCGCCAGCCGGCAAAGACCCAGGTGGAATTGATGCGCTCCGCGGTGAAGGTCACCTGCAGTCCGTCGGCAAACGCATAATTGCCCTGGCCCGGGGTTACTTTGCCCAGTCCCTCCAGGATGACGGTCACATTGTAACCGGTGTTGCTGAAGGACGCGCCGACCGTGTGGTCCTGACTCATGTCAACCGGCAGTCCTTGCGGGGTGTTGTTGTTCGGGAAGTCGGTCAGCCAGCCGCCGAAGTAACTGCCGGGATTCGGATTTGCGCCGAACCTGACTATGAGGTTTGTGGCGATGCGGTAGGTGCCGGGGCTCAGCGGGAAGGTGGTTCCTGCGCCGGTACCCTGTGGCGTATTCACCACCAACTGCTTGCTGGAGGCGGTGTCGTCGGTGAAGTTGGCGGTGACGGTTTTGTTGCCGTTCATGGTCACTGTGGCAAAGAAGCTGCCGCCTGGAACGCCGTCAACCCCCCCGGTCCACGCCTGGAACGCCGCCGGACTGCCGTCCGCCGGAAGCGCAATGAGGTTCACCTGCTGTCCCAAGCTATACCCGTGGGCGCCGGGCGCGGGCGTCACATTCACGGGATTGGCCGTCCCGTTGACCTGCACAGTTAGGGTGAAGTCGGCCGGCAGGAAGGTGGCCGTGATGGCGCGGTCCTGGTCCATTAAGACTCCAATGGTTTTCTCCAGAGGATTGACGGTGCCGGGCAGGTTGCCGCTCCAACCGGTGAACACGGAGTCCGACGCCGGCACTGCGGTCAATACCTGCACCGAGCCTGCGGTAATCTGATGCTCCGTACCCGGAAGGAGGCTGGATGCCGGTGTTGTAGTCCCGTTGCCGGCACCGGCCTTGATCATGGTCAGTGTGAATCCCGGCAGGGCAAAGACGGGCTGATAGGACTGGTCGGCGCTGACGGTGATCTGGAATTCGGTGTCGGTGGACACGGTGGTTCCCGTGCCGTCTTTCCAGCCCACGAAATCCCAGCCGATGGCCGGTGACGCCTTCAGCACGAAAGAAGTGCCGTCCGCGAGGATATAGTCTCCCGGAAGCGCCGGATACAGCAGGGAGCCGCCGCTGGCCGGTTCCAACACGGTAATGGTATGGCCCGTATCGCCGAAGTGCGCGGTCAGCTCGCTGTTAAACGCCAGCACATCACTCAGGATGGGCGTGACATAGGTGATCCCCACATCGACCAGGCCGGCGCCCTGGTCAACTTTGGCCGTCCAGCCGGCAAAGAACTTGCCCGCATCGGGCTTCGCCTCAAAGGAGAACTGCTGTCCCACCAGATAGGAGTAGACTCCCGGTGCGGACTGCGTGGTGCCCGGCCCGTCGGTCAGCACGGAAAGGCTTATGGTGTCCGTGTTGGTGAAGTTTGCCGTGACGGACCTGTTTTGGTTCATGATGACCGTCTGCACCGGGGATGCCGGGTCACCGGTGATGTCCCCGGACCAGCCGGAGAAGGCGAACCCGGAATTCGCGGCGAGGCTGGCGGTCAGTATCTGGGAGGCGCCGCTCAGATACCCATACCCCCCGGGTACGGGCAGCACGGTGCCGGTGCCCGTTTGGGCAACGGTCAGGGTGAAATCCGCGGCGTCGAAGATGGCCGTGATGGTCCGGTCCTGGTCCATGGGCACCGTGATGATGCTGGCCAACGGGTCAACATCGAGGGGAAGGTCGCCGTCCCAGCGCGTGAAAACCGAGGTGGGGTTGGGGAATGCCCCGAGCGTTGCGTTGCCGCCGGAATAGTTGTGTTTCACGCCGGGGATGAGGGCGGAGCCGGGGTCGGTCGTGCCGTCACCGGTGCCGTCCTTGACCAGGGTCAGCGTGAATCCGAAGACGGCGATGCGGGTGACATCCGCATCGACCACAACGCTGGTGTCGCTGCCGTCGGGCAGCCTGTTGCCCGCCGCATCCTCCCAGTGGCTGAAGGGGGCCGTTCCTGTCGGCGTCGCCGTGAGCGGCACTTCCAGGCCTGTGGCAAACGCATAGGTGCCCGCCGCCGGGTTGACGGACCCCTCACCGATGACGCCGGTAATCAGGTTGAAACCGGTGTCAGTGAACGTGGCCGTCACCGTGGTGTCGGCGGGCGGAACATTCGCGTCGAAGGAGTAACGGTTGTCGGTGAGCACCACGGACCCGCCAATATCCACCGACCAGCCGCCGAAGAAACTGCCCGAATCGGGGGTGGCCGCCAGGGTTATGGGGTCGCCGGGATAAACCAGGCTGGTGCCCGCGGGCGGCGCCGTTGTTCCCGTGCCCGTGCCGCTGTGGACCACGGTAAGCGTGATTGGTGACACAAAGACCGCGATGCGGGTCTCATCCGAATTCATGGTAACGGTGAGCGGGTTGTCGGTGCCAAGGTTGTCGCCGACCTCGTTCTCCCAGTGGTCAAAGCGCGCCGCTCCGTTCGGGGTGGCTGTCAAAGGCACTTCCAGCCCGGTCGCGAAGGCATAGGTGGCCGCCGGCGGGTCAACGGTTCCATCACCGCTGACGCCCGTGGTGAGGGCGAAACCGGCGGTGTCGAACGTGGCCGTCGCCGTGATGTTGGCGTTGGGAGCAGTGGCGGAGTAGGAATAGGTGTTGACGTTGAACAATCCAAGCCCGCTGACATCCACCACCCAGCCGCCAAAGAAGCTGCCCGCCGCCGGACTGGCGGTGACCGTGATGGGGTCGCCGGGGATTAGGGGATAGACGCCCACATCCGGCACGGTCGTTCCCGTGCCCGCTCCGGCATGCGCCACCGTGAGTGTGATGTCCGGGACCGCGAACACCGCGATGCGGGCCGTGTCCGCACTTATGATGACACTGAGCGGGTTGTCCGTGCCAAGGTTGTCGCCGCCCCCGTTCTCCCAGTGGTCAAACACCGCAGACCCATTGGGTGTGGCGGTCAGCGGCACTTCGACCCCCGTGGCAAAGGCGTAGGCGCCTGTCGGCGGATCAACGGTGCCGTCACCGCTCACGCCCACCGTAAGGGTGGAGCCCGCATCGGCAAAGGTGGCCGTCGCCGTGACGTCAACGTCCGGCACCACGGACACCAGGGCAAAGAGACTGGTGCTTAACACCGGGGAACCGCCGACATCCACCACCCAGCCGCCGAAGAAGCTGCCCGCCGCCGGGTTGGCGGTGACCGTGATGGG
>CAIUWO010000116.1 GCA_903902895.1 Candidatus Hydrogenedentota bacterium
CATGCGCGCCTATGCGGATTACAAACCCGAAATCGGCGTGAAGTGCCTGAAGAACGTGCTGGACCAGTACAACCGCGACGGACTGGCCTTCCAGCGTTACCTGCGCAAGAGCCAGCAGGGCGCGGGCGACGACATTCTGGCAAACAACCTGCAGCCGGTGACGGGCCTGTACCGCGACATCTACGGCATCCAGCCCAAGCACAACCGGCTCCATCTGGACCCCCACCTCACACCGGACCTGGCCGGCACGCGGCTGAACTACCTGCTGCGCGGAAAAAGCTACCAGATTGCACTGGACACGGATAAAACAACGGCCAGTGCGGATGGCTTCTCTCTGGCGGCACAGGGGCCCTTCTCGGTAAACATCACCGCCGACGCCATGGAGTACTTCCGCGGTGCCGACAAGACCCGTACCCTGGCCGTTTTGCGGCCCGAACCCGGTGCGGTCGCACTTTGCGTGGAAAATGGTGCCGACGCGCCCAAATACTCGGTGGGAGCGACGGCCAAAGCGCTGGAACTGACGTACCTTGTCAGCGGCTTGCAACCGGAAAAGGGCTACCGCGTCTTTGTGAACGGAAGCGCCGCCAACACCATCATCGTGGGCGCAGACGGCACGGGAACCTTTACGCAGGCCACGAGCACGGGCGAGGCTCAGGTTCTTGAGATCAGGGTTGCCGCGCCGGACAAGTGAGCCGGACAATTTCGGTGCCCGTGGTACAATAGCCTTAGTCAGTGCAGCCCTTGCGGTGGGAAAGAGAGGGTGAGACCATGCAGAAGAAGTCTGTTGTGCTGTTCGCGATGCTGTGGTCTTTTTCCGTGCTGCTCGCTTTTGGCCTGGGCGCGGGCACGGCCTGGCATGTTGCAGCGACGAGGACGCACGCAGGACAGACTGTTTCCGAGAGCACCCCTCCCCCAAAGGTTTCGCCGTTGCCGGACAACGCATCGGCAGAGGCGGCGGTTGACCCTCTTCCGGTATCGGAGGGGGCGTCCGATCCGGGCGAGAATGACCGGCTGCGCGTGGCGTTTCGTCAGGCCTTGAAACAGGTGGTGGAGAAGCAGGTTCGCCCAGCCGGGCCTCCGGCACCGCCGCATATCCAGGCGCTGTGGGACCGGGCCTATGCGCGGTGGAAGCAGATGAGGGACTCGGGCATGTTTGGCGGGCTGGACGAGAACATGAGCCTCATGGCCGACATGTCGCGCATGGGCGCGACCGGCATGAAGTTTCTGGCATCGATGGTGGGTAACGGTCAAAGACCAATGGACGAGCGGGAACTGGCGCTCAGCGTTCTGTCGCACATTCAGGACGGCGCGGCTCTCGGCGCCATCTTGGAACTGAATGCGCCGGACGTGACCGAACTGGACTATCCCTACGACCTGATCGAAACACAGGTGGCCTCGCTGCCGACACGGGAGCTGCGGCCGTACATCGCGCAGATTATTGAGCAGGCCGACCGGGACCTGGGCGCCAATGATTCGGCGCCGGAGCGCGCCGAGGTGCTGGCCATCCTCGCGCTGGTGCACGGCGACCAGCGGGCGCAGGGACTGCTGCACGACGAGCGCATACTCCAGGAAGACTTGAGCGGGGCGGTCCAGACCGCGAACGAAATCCACACACCGGCCGCCCGGCAGTACCTGCAATGGGTGCTGGACAATCATCCCCGTCCCAATGTGCAGCAGGCGGCCACCACGGCGCTGCAGGAGTGGTAGCGGGCCGTTTCCCGAGCACAAGAAAGAAGAGTTGCACACGGCCTGCCCATCTGGTATTATTTTTTTAGCATTCGTAATACCGGAGGTCGATGTCATGCATGCGAAATCAAAGAGAGGCTTTACCCTGATTGAACTGCTGGTGGTCATTGCGATTATCGGCATCCTTGCGGCAATACTGCTGCCGGCGCTGGCGCGGGCACGGGAGGCCGCGCGGCGGTCATCGTGCCAGAACAACCTGAAGCAGTTCGGCATCATCTTCAAGATGTACGCCAACGAGGCGAAGGGGCAGGGTTTTCCACCCTGCGCGCCCTTTGGTAACATGTTCATGAACGGCATGACCGTATTCAGCGCGCCGCAAGCGTCGGCGGTGTATCCTGAATACCTGACCGACCTGAACATGGCCAGGTGCCCCTCCGATGCGGGGATTGACGGCGGCGGGCAGTATGTGGCCGGCCGGTTGCCCAACTCGGGAAATTTCGACACTTGGGTGAAGGACGCCCGCGACACGGGTGACAAGGTGTCTGAGGAGTACTTCCTCTGCGCGCAGTTGGGCCGGTCCTATGCGTACAAGGGCTATGTAGCGACAAACATTGCCGAGTATTACGGCATCTGGGGCGGCATGGCGGCGCGCGCGCCGCAGGCGTCGGCCACCATCCTGAGCGGTGTGGGCATGGTGAAACAGAAGGATTTCACCAGTGACATCGCGCTGGACGAGGGCGCGTGGCCCCCGGCAGTGGACATCACCAAGGCGCAGGGCACCGCAGGCGGTGACAAGATCTACAAGCTGCGCGAGGGCATCGAGCGCTTCCTGATCACCGATATAAACAACGCGGGGAATGCGTCCCAGGCACAGAGCAGCGTGCCCGTAATGTGGGACACCTTCGGCAATCCGACCAGCAGTGCCAGCACGGCGGGCGGCGCGGTTTTCAACCACATCCCGGGCGGCTGCAATGTTCTGTACATGGACGGGCACGTGGGATTCAGCAAATTCCCCGGCGACTTTCCCATCGTCAACGACAGCGGCATACTGCTGGAGAGCAGCCATTTCGGGCTGTACTGAGCTACCATCAACCGACAAGGAACAGGCGGATGAACACAGGATGGAAGATGTTGGGACTGGCATGCATGGCGCTGGGCGCAGCGTTTCTGTCCGGCGCGGCCGGTGAGGCGGGCCAACCGGAACAGGATGCGGCACCGGCAGCACCGGGACGGGCGGCAATGCTGCTGAAGCAGCTTCCCGCCGACGCGGGCGCCTATCTTCCTGAGGCGGCGGCGCTGGTGATGGAAGGCGTTCCCGCGAAGTACGGCACGGAGGAATGGACCACGGTAGTGCTGACGAATGAACTGCATCAGCACCTGGGCATTTACAACATGCTGGGCGCAAAGATGGGCGTGCGCGCGCGGGAACTGCTGAACGCTCCGACGCGCTCGGTGGACGTGACGGCGGAGACGGGCTCGGTGCCGCCGATGTCGTGCATGCTCGACGGGTTGCAGGCGGCATTGGGCAGCACGCTGGGCCAGAACCTTATCCACGCGGCGGCGACGGAGACGCCGAAGGCGGCCGCGGTGTTTGCCTACCAGGGCAAAAAACTTCGGCTGTCTCTCAAGCCCGAGATGCAGAAACGCGTGGCGGAGCTTATCGGCAAGGCGATTCGCGACTGCGGCAACCTGACCCCGGCGTATTTTGAGCGGATTGAGGAACTCAGCTTCCGCGTGTGGGCCGATTCGGACCGGAACGAGATCTTTGTGGAGGAGTGGTTGTAGGGGAAGATTGGCAGGGGGGCAAAAGCAAAACAGACATCCCCCGCCGCTTCGCGGCCGCCGCCTTCGAAGACAGAGAGGACAGAAGTCGCAGTTGGGCTATTGCGCGGTGGTCTACATCCCCCGCCGCTTCGCGGCCGCCCCCTTCGAAGGGGGATTGGGGCAGGCGCGTGGTCTGGTCGTGACAAGAAGCAGTCCCCCCCCCGGCGGATTCTGATGCGTCAAGCGACCGCCGGACGCCGTCTTTTCCAAAGGGACCAGGCGCCGCCGCCGGCGAGCGCGGTCCAGGCCGCGGCGGCGACGGCGCAGCCCAGGTAGAAGTCCCAGGGCCGGTACCAGACACGCAGCTCATGATTGCCGGGACCGACACAAACACCGACGAAATCGTAGTTAACGCGCCGCAACTCCACCGGTTTGCCGTGGTCCGTCGCCCGCCAGTCGGGGTGCCATGCCTGGGATATGACAACCACGCCACCCTTCTCACTGTTGAAGTCCAGCGTAAGATCACTGGAGGAGCCGCGGTCATAGGGAAGAAATCGGAACGCATCGCCGCCATGGAAGGGACGGTCCTCCACCAGACACCCCGCCCTGGGGTCCATGGAACACAGCGCGTCGAGCAGGGGCACGCCGGCAGGGGGCACATCGGCGCCGGGAACCATGCAGACGCGGGGCAACGCCGAGGGGCGCCGGAAAATCCGGACCTGCGGCCCCTCACCATCGGGAAGCTGCACCCCCGGTTCCCCCGGCCGCAGCGGTCGCGCCGCGGCACCGGCGACATAGACCACATTCAGAAGGTCGAGAATGATCGGGCATGCCACATCCGAGAGCGGGTGGTTCATGAGCGTGGTGCTGTCGGACGTGTCCGATTTCCATATCTTTTGGTAGAGGTCCAGGAAGCGGCCGGACACGCCCGGATGATAGCCATTGAGGATTTCGAGCCCGTATTTTGCCGCGCGGGTTTGGTCGATGACGTCCGGCGCCAGCATCCGGAATTCCTCCCGCTGCTGCTTGTCCTCAAGATACTGCACCACCTGCCCCTTGGGTGCGATCTTTTCCGTCGCAACCACCAGGAAATGGTCCTGCCAGATGACAAACAGGTCGCAGCAGACCAGCAGGACGAGGGCCGACTTCCACAGGCGCTCCGGAAGAATGCCCCGTATCCACAGGCCGGTGGCCAGCACAAAAAGGGCCAGCATAATGGCGGGAAGCCAGACATGCGCAGTCGGCCGTCCCCCGCCCTGCGGCAGCAGCAGCGCCCCCGCGACCACCGCCGCCAGCAACGCCCCCGCCACCGCAAGCACCCTCCATTTTCCGGCCGACGCCCCGCCGCCCGAAAGAAAGAGCCCCACCAGCAGGGCCGCGGGGAAGGCGGTGTAGAGAAAGAGCCTGCCCGGACACCGGAACAGGCCAAACCCGGGAATCACCTTCGTGGCCAGCCAAAAAAGCGGGCCGTGGTTTCCAAGGCCCAGCGTGAAGGTGACCGCCATGAGAATGACCAGAATAAGGGCCGTGGAACGGTTCTTTCGCGGCCACAAACATGCGGGCAGGAGCAGGGCCAGCGGCACCACCCCAAAATAGAGGGTCTTTTCCCAAAACAGGATGTCCTGCGTCATGCCGGGTTCGAGCGCCACCGGCGCGACGATTCCGCGGAAGGGCCAGACGAGATGAAACAGGTCAGCATAGTCCGGGCTGACTGAGCTGGAAAACGCGTAGTCCGCGCCCCGGGCCCGCGCGGCCAGCAACAGGGTCTGGCGGACGACGGGAAACCACCACGGCGCCGCAAAAACAAGGAAGGACGCCATTCCCCCCGCAAAGGCGAGGGCGGGCCGGACCATGCCGCGGCCCCCGGTGCGGAAGGCTCCCTCCAGCAGCCACAACAGGGCATAGGCGCCGACAAACAGGAAGTGCCAATACATGAACTGGACGCTGCCGCAGGTGGACACCAGGGCGAGGGCCGCGCCCAAGAGCGCGGCCCGCGAAAACGACGGTTTGCCCAGCACCCCCTCGGCGGCCAGCATAATCCAGGGCAGGCACAGCATGGTCGAGAGCACCTCGACATGCCCCGCATAGAGGTGCCCCGCCATTTTCCCGCCAAGCGTGAAGATCACCGCGGCAAGCAGGGCCCCGTGGGCGTCACAGCCTTTTCGCTTCGCGAACAGGAACATGCCCCAGGCGCCGACGGTGGCATAGAACCACATCAGGTATCCAAACAGGGCCGTGGAGGGTATTATCCAAAAGAGCCATTGAGGCGGGTTGAGCAGCGCCGTAAGCGAGTCGCCGACAATGGATTTTCCGGAGAACACGGCGGGGTCCCACAAGGGAAAGCGCCCCCACTCTGAAAAACCGCGCCACTGCGCGAATTTGTATTCGCTGTTGGCCCTGACAATGTCCAGTGAGGAGAGCGTCATTCCGGGATGGAGCAGGGCCCGATGGAAGAACAGCGCCGTGATGCAGGCCAGAAGAAGCAGGCAGGAGGCCGTGCCCAAGCGGAACCCGATGGAATCGAGCCTGGCCTGCATTCCAGCCCCAGCGCGCTCCGTCAAAGCCGCCGGGAGCTTCTCCGGCCCGCCTGACGCGCTCCGATTCTTTTTGCCCACGGAAGGCCCTTTCCTTGCGGTCCTGAAAGCCCCGGGGTTCCGGGGCGCGTCGCGATGCCCCCTGGG
>CAIUWO010000117.1 GCA_903902895.1 Candidatus Hydrogenedentota bacterium
ACAGGAGATCCCCTTTTCCGGAACACCCGTCTTGTTGTTCATGCTAACTCTCTTCTTGGGGAGCCAGCCATATCTGATAAAGAAGTTCATAGTCGTTATCTCACTCTCCACCTTCGAACTCGGCGTTCTTGAATTTTAGGACCTTGCAGTTATCCTTGACGGCGCGCTGGACGGCGTCGTCGAAGGGTGTGGCGTCGTCGGCCTGGATTTCTATGGCGATGCGGACCTTTGCGCCGGGACGGGTGGTGAACTGCATCACTACCTCATCGACGATATCGGCAAAGTGCTTCTTTGCCAGGATTGGGTCCAGTTCGGTGGTGCCGTAGAACCGGCGCTTCGCCGCCTTGGTGGTTTTCTGTTGGCCGGTGGCAGAACCGGAGCCAGTGCCATCGTTGACCTTCGTTGCGCCCTCTCCCGACCCGGCATCCGCATTCTGACCGGTCGCGCCCGCTTTGGCGGCTTCCTGCGCGGCGCGTTCAGCCTCCGCCATGGCCGCGGCCGCTGACGGTTCAATCAGCATCAGGGATGCGTCCACGAAGGGCGTGGTGGCCTGGCCGAAAGAGAATCCCTTGTGCTCCTCCCCATAGGCTGAGTAGGCAAGGCCAAAGAAATCCCGGCTCGGCGCACCGGCCGCGATGGCCGTCCGGTACACGCCTTCGTTCTTCAGCCGCGGCAGATACAGGTAGCAGTTCATCTTGTGCCACACATCGAGCGCGCTGACTTCGGTCACCCCGTCCTTCCAGAACCACGTCTTGAGCATGTTGGCCAGATGGATCGGAGCCCAATCGGAGATGAGCAGCTCGTTATCCTTGAGGACCCGCTCGATCTCCTGGGACACGTTCTGTGCGCCGGGGTTCAGCGGGAAAGCTTCCCACCGGATTTCCGAAACACCCTTGCCCGGCTTGGCCTCTTGCATCGGCGACAGCAGCCACTTGTACGTCTCGCGCACCATCCGTTTCAGGGCCTCGTCCATGTCGGCGAGGCTCTTGTTCGCCTGCCGCGCCTGGAACTGGTCCAGATTCAGTTTCATGTCCTTGATGTCGGCCACGATGGACTGCCATGCAAGCCACGACCTGATCTGATCCTTTAGCCGCGACACGGTGTTGTAATCAGCCACTAGGAACAGAATCAGGTTCTGCCCCTGCCGCGGCTGCTCCCCGCGTGTCTTGAGGACTTCCTCGGCCGCAGGCTGCCACCGGTGGTTCTCATTCTTGACATACGCCGCATCCGGCGGAAGCACCACCAACCGCAGCATCCCGTTGTCGGGCACGTCGTAGCAACTGGTGAACACATGCACGCCGCTGAAGGTACCGGCGGAACAGGTCCGGACTACCCGGTCGCGAATCGCGGGGACCACGTCCTCCTTGTCGTTGAAGCGGCGCTTGCGCTCCTCCATCTCCCGGCGCAGGTTGGGCCGCGTGTCGAACCAGTAGCGGTCATTCGCGCTGTTCAAGTAATGGAGCTGGTCTTCCAGACGGCGCAACGCGTCCTTGAAAACGCCCGCCTGCTGGCCCGGCTGGACCACCCCCAGCGCAATGTGCCGCACATCCATGCCGCGTGCGGTCTTCGAACCCAGACTGACGCAATCGGGGGCGCTCCCGAAGAAGATGGTGCGCGCCGTCCGGCGGCACGCCTGCACCGCGCCAAAGCGCGTGTCCTTGTTCTCCAGTTCCGTCGTCTCCGCGCGCTCACCATCAACATCGCGCTCCAGCACGGGGTCCCACCCCTGCGGCAGGTAGTAGACCATCTCGCCCCGCACGTCCGCGTCGTACAGCGACAGGCTGCCGGGCATCACCATCAGGTCGTTGTTGCCGTCCTTCCACAGCCGGTGAATGACCTTCGCCATCATCTTCAGCACGCCGCGCGTCCGCTGGAAGTTGCCCAGGGTAGACCAGTCCTCATACAGGCGGTCAAACACCTCCGGGTGGATGGGGTAGGCGTTCATCAGCCGGTAGAAATAGCGGCTCTCCTGGGTTTCCTGCGGAAAGTCAGCGCCGTTGGCCGTGTACATGTCCGCAAACGCGCGGCACACGGCTTCCGCCGCCGCCGGGTCGCCCGCCTTGGAGAACAGCCGACGCCGCACAATCTCGAAAGCCTCTTCCGTGGCCACCGGCTTCCACAGCGCGTGCACCCGCCCGAAGTAATGCTCCAGCGTCTTCAGCGCGTTGATGCCGCGCTGGCTGCCCGCCTCGCGGTCCGACTCTGGCAGCGAAGCCAGCAGCACCGCCGTGGGCACCGCCTTCAGCGCCTCGGTCAACGCCTGGATGAACGACAGGTTCGAGTCGTAGGTGCCGCCCGTGTAGGACTTGCCGTCCTCAAACTGCCGGATGTACGCCACCAGTTCGTCAATGAGGATGACGCACGGCGCATGCGCCGCCAATAGACTGGCCAGTTCGCCCTTGCCCGGCGACGTGCCCGCCGCGTCGTCCGACTGCACCGTCGCGTACGCCGCGTCGCCGCCCAACTGCCATGCCAGCTCGCCCCACACCGTCCGGACAGTCGTCCCGCCATGCGCCTTCGGCGAGTTCGGGGCCAGCTTGTTGCCGTCCAGCACCACCAGCTTCGCCTTCGGCAGGTCCTTCACCTTGGCAGCGTCGAGAATGTCCGAGATGCCCGCCAGATCGCCCGCCGCCGC
>CAIUWO010000118.1 GCA_903902895.1 Candidatus Hydrogenedentota bacterium
GTGACCCTGTTTGGGGACAATCCGGCGGGGCACCACGCGGTCAACCTGCTTTGGCATATGGCGGCCGTGGCCCTGTGGTATCTCGCGCTGGTCGCGCTCACGGGCCGCCCCTGGGAAAGCGCGCTGGCCGTACTGCTCTTCGCGCTGCACCCCATGCGCGCCGGCGTGGTCGCGTGGGTATCGAGCCGCAAGGAACTCACCTGCGCCGTCTTCTTCGCGCTGTCGATACTGCTCTATGCGCGGCACGCCGCGCGCCCGTCGCTCCCCCGGATGGCGGCGGTCACGCTCGCGGGGCTGCTGGCCATGATGGGCAAACCCATGGCGGTGACCCTGCCCGCGGCGCTGCTACTGCTGGACGCGTGGCCGCTGGGCCGGCTGCGCGCGGACGGCGTGCCGCCGTGGAAACAGGCCGCGCGGCTGGTGGGCGAAAAGGTGCCGCTGTTCCTGTTCGCCGCAATGACCGCCGTGCTGGCCTGGGTCGGGCAGCGCGACGTGGGCGCCGTGGGCCTGAATGAGCGCCTCCACAACGACACCCCGCGCCTGCAGAATGCCGTGGTCAGCTACGCCCGCTATCTCTGGCACACGCTCTACCCCGTGCACCTCACCATTCATGACCCGGTGCTCGGAACCAGACTCACGTTCGGATGGTTTCTGGGCGCCGCGACGGTTCTGGCGGTGGTCAGCGTTGTCGTGATTGCACTGTGGCGCCGGGGATATCCCGCCGTGGCGTGGTGCTGGTTCCTGGGAACCTTCACGCCCGTGATTGGCATCGTGGGCTTCGCCAACACCTCCATGGCGGACCGCTATTCGTACATTCCCCACATGGGTCTTTTTATCGCTGTCGGTTGGGGGATCTTTGCCGTCTCGCGCGGGGCTGCCGCACGGACCGCCCCACCCCCGGAACGGTCGCCCCGGGCCGCCGCCCGACCAAAGCAGGGTGCGCCACCCCGTCCCAGTCGCGTCGAACTGGCGTGCGCCGCCGCGTTGGTCATCATGAGCGCCGCCACCTGCGTCTGGCAGACCTCATACTGGCATGACAACGAGCGGATTTTCACCCGTGCACTCGCCGTCATGCCGGACAACGCCCTTGCCCGCATCAATCTCGCCTCCGTGCGCCTGGCGCAGGGAAACGCCGAAGAGGCGCTATCCCACCTGCGCGAGGCGGTCCGCTGCGCGCCAAACGATCCGCTCTCCCTCATGAACCTGGGGTCGCTGCTGGCCAAGCTGGGAAGGAACGAGGAGGCTGTCAAAGAGATGGCCGCGCGTGTGGACGATTTCGCCTACGACTTGAGCTTCCAGGCGAAATACGCGGCGATTATGTTCACCGCCCGGGGCCCCGAGGCGGCGCTTCCCTATTTCAAGCGCGCCGTAGATCTTAGTCCTGAGGACATCGGAGCCCGCCAAAGTTACGCGGCATGCCTCATTCAGCTCAAGCGCTTTGACGAGGCCCGCGCCGAACTCCAGCAGATACCCGAAACGGACGAAACCCGCAGCCAGGTCAAGGGCGCCAAGCAGTTCCTCGAACAGGCCGAACTTGAAAGCAAACGGATGAAACCGGGTTCCTAACGCCGGGACTTCGTGGTTCTATTCTTGAGAACATTTGAACATGGATGTACAAAAGGAAGCATTGAACCTGGAAAGAGAAGTTCAAACACGGATTCCACGGAATTTCACGGATTTTTTTTCTGTCCTTAAACACCGAGTACATTCGCCTCGCTGGTGACAGCTTGTCAACTGCGGCACCGCTCAGAAATGCGCCCAAGAGGCTTTGCTGCACATGGTGTTTGGCTGTTCTCAATCCGTGCAATCGGTGCAATCCGTGTATAACTTCACTGTTGATTTTTCTTGAGAACAGTTGAACATGGATGTGCCGGATGAGGCATTGAACCTGGAAAGAGAAGTTCAAACACGGATTCCACGGAATTTCACGGATTTGTTTCTGTTCCTAAACACCGAGTTGATTTGCCTTGCTGGTGACAGATTATCAACTGTAGCACCGCTCAAAAATAGGCCCGAAAGGCTTTGTTGCATATAGCGTTTGGCTGTTCTCAATCCGAGTAATCGGTGCAATCCGTGTATAACTGCAGAATCCAGGTGGAAAACCCCCTCTGTCCTATCCTGCCCATCCATGTTAAACTTGCGCTCATCTTCTGTTGCCCTTTCTTCGTGGCTTCGTGGTTCAAAGCAAATGAAAATAGATCACACCTGGTACTGCAAGCCCTGCGGCATCCGCGAACGCCTGACGGCGGGCGGCGTGGTGGTACGCCGCGCCCCGGAGGGGCTGTTGGTGGCACTGGCGCGCGAAGTGAATATCGACGGCTGGGTGCTGCCCAAGGGCGGCGTCGAGCCGGGCGAAGCAATCGACGCGGCCGCCCGCCGCGAGATTGAGGAGGAGGTGGGCCTGAGCATGCTCACCAAGCATGGCGACTTGGCCGTGCTGGAGCGGCTCGAATCGGAGCGCCGGTTCTGGTCGATTATCCATTACGCACTCTACGAAACTGATCAGGTCCAGGGTGAGATCAAGGATTTGGAACACCACCCAGGCATGGACTGGTTTCCCCTCGACGCGCTGCCCGATATGTTCTGGCCCGATGAGCGCGCGCTGATAGAACAGCACCGCGCCGCAATCTTCGCTATGCTCGAGACAAAGTCGGAGTAAAGTGCCGCGGTAACGTGCCGCTATTTTAAGTTCCCCTTTGAAGGGGGCGGCCCCGTCGCAGGCGGGGCGGGGGATGTTGTTCTGCTTCTTGGGCGGCAGACGACGCGCCGCTGATTTGCCCCACACGCCACATTCCGTTACCCTAACGCCTGCCATTCGAAAGAGTCCATCGGCAAACGGGAGTATCTGCAATGATTACCGGCAAGGAATTGGTCTTCGCCGCGCTGCGGCGCGAAACAGTGTCCCGCGCGCCCTGGGTGCCCTTTGTGGGCGTTCATGGGGCGTTTCTGTTGGGCGTTTCCTCGACGGACTTCCTGAAATCGGCCGACTTGATTGTGCAGGGCCAGACCCGCGCGGCGGAACTGTACCGGCCCGACGGGCTGCCCATCGTTTTCGATTTACAGTTGGAGGCAGAGGCGTTGGGCTGTGAGCTGGCCTGGGCGGACGATGTGCCGCCGTCGGTCATCTCCCATCCGCTGCAGACCAGCGCCGATGCGGTGCATCTGCCGCCGCTCGATTTCAACGCGGGCCGCTATCCCGTCGTGCGAGAGGCATCGCGCCGCCTGGCCGCCACACTGGGCGCCAACACCGCGCTGTACGGCCTAATCACGGGGCCCTTCACGCTGCTGTCGCACCTGCGCGGCAGCGAGCTGTTCCTCGACATGCTCACCGACCCGGACGGGGTAAAGTCGGCCATGGACTGGTGCGCCGACGCGGCCATCGCCGCGGCGGGCTTCTACCTGCGCAACGGCGCCGACGTGATCGCCGTGGTCGACCCGATGACCAGCCAGATTTCGTCCGCGCACTTTGACGAGTTTGTGGGCCCCTACGTGAACAAGGTGTTCGACGCCGTCCGCGGCAAGGGCGGGTTCTCGTCGCTGTTCGTGTGCGGCGACGCCACGCGCAACCTGGAAGTCATGTGCCGCACCCGCTGCGACAATGTCTCGGTCGACGAGAACATCCCGCTGGTGCAGCTGCGCGAGCACGCGGCCCATTTCCACAAGTCTTACGGCGGCAACATCCGCCTCACGACGGTGCTGCTGCTGGGCAGCGAGGACGACGCCAAGCTCGACGCCATCCGCTGCTTTGACGAGGGCCTCGGCCCGGGCTTCATCCTCGCGCCGGGCTGCGATTTGCCCTACGCCACGCCCGAGGCCAACCTGCGCGCCGTGGCCGACATGGCGCTCGACCCCTACCAGCGCGACGTGGCGCGCGTCTCCGCCAGGGCCAGCGCCGTGGACAGCTTCGAGGACATCGTGCTGCCCGACTACGCGGCGGAGGAGGCCGTGGTCATCGACTGCATCACGCTCGACTCCAGCGCCTGCGCGCCCTGCCAGTACATGGTGGACGCGGCCGTGCGCGCGGCCGAGCGCGCCAGCGTTCCGGTGCACGTGCACGAGCACAAGATAAAGAACCGCAACGGCGTGGGCATGATGTGCCGTCTCGGCGTGAAGAACATCCCCACCATCTGCATCGACGGCGTGGCGAAATTCGTGTCCATCATGCCCGACATCGACACACTCGTCGCCGCCATTGAGGCCAGACACCGCGAAAAGAAATAGCACCCGACACAGAACCCGACGAACAGGATGTGCTGTAAGCGCGGGTCCGGGTCAGAGAACCCAGACCACTGTAGACGGCGTGCTCCGTGAGGCGGCAAGTCCGCTCACGCCCTGCCCAGCGCCTCTTCCACCGCCTCCAGCGTCGGGGGGATGCGCACCGGCTCCGGCACCAGTTTCCGGTAGTAGTCCATTTCCTTCAGGCCGTTGCCGGTGACGACGCAGCAGGCGCGGGTGTTCTTGTCCGCGCCGGGAAGGTGGGCGAGGGCCGGGATGACGCCGGCGCAGGTGAGTTCGCAGAGCAGGCCCTCGTCGCGGGCGAGGATATGGGCGCCCTCCATGATGGCGGGGTCGTCGACGGCGATGGCCGCGCCGTTGGTGGTGCGCACGGCGGGCAGGACGGTGTGGCCGTCGAAGATGATGTCATCGGCGATGCCGCCGGCGATGGTCTTCGGGTTGGGCCAGGGGTGCTTGAGCGTTTCCAGAAAGGGCGTGCCCTCCTCGACGGCCCGCACGAAGGGCGCGCAGCCCGCGGCCTGCATGCCCGCCAGCCGGGGCGGTTTTTCGATGAGGCCCAGGCGCACGAGGTCGAGGAAGCCGCGCCAGATGCCGCCCAGCAGCCCGCCGCCGCCCACGGGCGCAACGACCCATTCGGGCAGTTCGCAGTTGTACTGCTGCCACAACTCGTAGGCGATGGTCTTGGCGCCCTCCACGTTCCAGGGCTCATACATGCCCGCGGTGGACAGGTGCGCCCATCCCCACTTTTCGCAGGCCTCCAGGCAGAGGCGAAAGGCCTCGCTCGGCGCGGGGGTGTCGATGCGCAGCACGGTGGCGCCGTGCGCCGCGGCCTGGGCGATCTTGCCCGCGCCCGCCTGGCCGTGCATGAACAGCACGGCCCGCAGCCCGGCGCGCGCGGCGTAGGCCGCCGTGGCGACGCCCACGTTGCCCGAGGACACGACGGCAACCGTGTCGCACCCGGTCTCGACGGCGTGGGTGATGCCCACGGACACCTGCCGGTCCTTGAAGGAGCCGGTGGGGTTGGCCATCTCATTCTTGACGCGCACCTCGCCCAGGCCATAGCGCGCCGCCAGGCGCGGCGCGCGGACGAGCGGTGTCGCGCCCTCGCCCAGGGTGACAACATGGTCGCTGCGCTCGATGGGGAGCAGGCGGAAGTAATCCCACATGGACCGGGGCGCCTGGCGCATCTCGATGTCCGTGAAGGGCGCATGGGAGCGCAGGCTCATGGGCTCGCCGCAGTCCGGGCAGACGAACGGCCTGCCAATCGCTTCCCTGCGGCCGCAGCCGTTGCACAGAAAGTCAAAGTCGTGTTCGAGTCGCATCGGATTCACCTCAGCGGCCGCGGACGGCCGTCAGTCATTATATTTCATTTCCCCCGCGCGCGCATGAGATTTGCCAGCGCGTTCAGGAAGGCCGTGTTGTGCGGCAGCCAGCACTCGTTGGATTCATAGGCGGGGATGTCGGTGCCGTTGGTGTCCACCAAGGGCCGGTCGTCGCCCACGGCGCGCCAGGTCACCCCGTTCACCAGGCTGCCGGGCACGGCGCCCCGCCCCACGCCGGCGAAGACGATCCGGTTGTGGTAGCTCGGCAGGAAGGCGCTGCCAACGCCCTCCATCAGGCTCAGGTTGAAGGGGTTCATGCCCAGGGTCCAGTTGAACTGGTCATGCACGAAACGCCGGTAGCGCGGGTCGGGCGCGAATTGGTCGGCCAGCGCCACGAGCGTGGCCGACTCGAAAAGATAGCTGCTTGTGCCCACGTGCCACCCCCCCTTGTCGGCGGGGGTGTTGAAAAAGTTGGGCTTGCCGGCCGGGCCAAAAGTGCAGACGCCGAAGGGATTGTCGGCCAGCTTCAGCAGCGCCTCCGCCCTGGCGACCAGCATGTCCTTCAGCAGGGCCGCATGGTCCTCCTGGAAGGTGTCGTCGTACCGGCGCACCACGTCCACCAGCGCCAGCGACGGTTCCTGACCCGCCTTGGGCGCGAGGGCGGCGAACAGTTCCTTCGCGAGCGTTGCGTATTTCAGGTCGTTCGTGGCGCGGAACAGGTCGGTGGCCGCGCCCAACTGCGCAAGGCCGCGATGATTCTGCGCAAGGGCATAGTCGAGGCTGCGCGCGGCGGGCTCGGTCCATTCTCCGAGGTCGGTCCGGCCCTTGTCATGCAGCAGCGCCGCGATGCGCGCCAGCGACGCCGTATGGTCGTCCGGATTGTCGCCGCGCACGGCGGAGGCGGGGCGCTCGTCGCCCGTGCCGGGAATGTTGTCCGTTTCGAGTTCGGGCGGCCCCCAGAAGCCGTAGCCGCTGGTAATCGAGCCAAAGGCGGAACCGTCCCCGGTGACCATGCGCCGCACATGCGCGCCGCCCCAGCGGATCTCGTCCAGGAATCCGTCCTCGCCGTCCGGCTTGACGGCGTCAAACGCCGCCGCCTGCGCGCCATAGGCGCGGGCAAGCCCGATCACGTAGGGCGCGTTCTGGTACTTGTTATAGTCGCCCGCATCATGCCAGCCGCCGGTCACGTCCCGCGCGGTCTTGCCGTCGGGCCCCACCGCGTCGTCGAGATGGCACGCCCCATGGAATCCGGGGATTTCCATGCCGCAGCGCTGGTACCAGAAGAAGCGGTAAGCGGGCCGCGCGGCGGCGTTCCACAGCCTGTTTTCGCCAATCTCAAAGGGCCATGACTCGGCGCTTGCGCCGTCCAGCGCGGCGTGGATGCGGTACCGGCCCGGCGTGTCAAAGGCGCCAAGTTCACCGCCGTAATACTCATAGCCCCAGTCCTGCCCGTACGCGCCGGTGATGCGGCCGGCGCGGGTCAGCATGCCCTCATGCGCCACCGATCCGTCCCCGCGCAGCAGCGCGAAGACGGCGGCATCTGCCTTGATGTTGGACTGCACCACAAAATGCTTTGGCGCGCCGATGTCATAACCGGCCTGATTGACGAGCACGGTGGTCAAGGCGGGTTCCAGCAACTTGCCGGTGATGCCGACACCGTCCCATCGGGAATCGGGCCCCTCCGAGTGCAGCACCATCGCCACTTTGCGCGCGCCGCGCGGTGCTGCGGTGTCCGCGAGGAACCAGGAATGCCAGCCCCCCCCCTCGCTCTGGTATTCCAGGGGCGCGGAGCCGACAATGCCCGTGTCGCCCAGCCACCGAAGTTCCGCACGAACCGCGTACTTGCCGCCAAGGGCGCACGCGGAGACCGTGCGCAGTCCGGCCGGGAGGGGCACATAGTCCGAGACGATTTCACAGGTGCCCTGCACCAGCAGGCATTTCCCATTGCCGTCCTGGTTGACGGCGATGCCCCATTCCACGCCCGGCGTGGCGCATCTCCATCCGCGCGGGCGGCTCATGATGCGTTCGCGAAGGGGGTTGTTGGGATCAAACTGCTCCAGTCCGTTGCGCACCTTGCCCTGCTCAAAACCACCAAAGTCGAACAGTGACTGCTCGATCTCGACCTTCGCCCGGGCCGGACCGCGTTTTCCGAACGACGCGCCGCTCTGCGCGGTGTCGAAGCGGCGCGAAGGCCAGGGAACCAGCGCGGTGTCATGGCGCGCGCCCGTTTGCAGGCAACGCAGCAGGTGGTCGCTGCCGCACACGAGCAGGTCCGTCCGGCCGTCGCCGTCCACATCGTCGATGGCCGCGGGGTGCGGCAGGCGCAGGCCCGTCTCAAAGCGCCACCGTTCATGGCCGGTGCCGTCCAGGCAATAGAGGTTGTGGTCGCCGCTGGCGGCGAGCACTTCGACGGCGCCGTCACCGTCCACATCGCCCAGCGAGACCGCCGCATGCACGGGCTTGCGCGTGGTGAATATCCAGCGGACGGCGCCGTCCGCGCCCAGCGCGTACACGTGGCCCAGATTGTCCGCCGCCACCAGTTCCTCCGCGCCATCTGCGTCAATGTCGCCCAGCGCCAGTGCCGACCCGTTGTAGGCGTCGGCCCCGCCGGCCAGCGGCGTTTTCCAGGCCACCGCGCCCGTGCGCGCGTCCAGACGCCACAGGTAGTCATCGTCGGCGGACATGGTGTAGAGTTCGGGCGCGCCGTCGCCCTCGGCGTCACCGACAATGACCGTCGCCTTGAAGTCGTCGCCGGTCAGCTTTTCCCAGCGCGGCGTCCCGTCCCCGTTGAGACAGCACACGCCCCAGGGGGTAGTGACAAAAATCTCGCTCCTGCCGTCGCCGTCGATGTCACAGGCCGCCGGGACCGCCGCCGTCTCCACTTTAGGACCGCCCGCCGCGCCGGTGTAGCACCAGTGCTCCCTGCCCTGCGCGTCAAAGGCGGCCACGCCGTCCTTCTGCGCCGCAAAGACGAATTCCTGCACGCCGTCGCCGTCAAGATCGGCCCACAGGCCGCCGCCCCATTCGACCGGACCCGCCTTCACATCCCAGCGGAGACTGCCGGTGGCGGCGTCAAAAGCCTTCAGTGAGCCGTCCGCATTGCCCACCGCCAGCAGCCGCACCCCGTCGGGCAGGGGCGCGCTGAGCGCCGCGGCGGAGATGAGGCGTTTCTTCCATCCGCCGTCCGCCTCCCAAAGCTGCACGCCCTTGGCCGAGATGCAGCGCAGCCGCCGGGCCTCGCTGTCGCCGACAATGATTTCCCTGCCCGGAGCGGGATGCACGTCCGCCGTCAGCGGGGACGCGTACAGGTTGGATTGGGCCTCGAAGGCCCACGCCTGCGCCGGCGTCTGCCCGCTGGCGCAACCGCACAGCGCCAGCCAGAACACAGCAAGAGTGAGCATGCTCCCCGCGACAGACGGCATGGTGCGAATCCTCCGGTCCAATGGGCAATTCGTGTCCTACTTCGTCAGTTTATCCTGGGGCTGCACGGTGCGAATGCGCTTTAACTGCGCCATGGCGCCGATAAACCGGACGTTGTTGCGCAGGGCAAAGCCGTTGGTCGCCTCGGCAACCGGGTCACCGTCGTGCACCGCGATCCAGGGGCGGTCCTCGCCGGGGCCGGCCGGGCCGATGCCGTTGAGGATGACCCCGGCGAGTGTGTCGCGTTTATCGGCGCCGGGCCCCGCGATTTTCGCCACATGGGTGGACCCCACCCCCTCCATCAGGCAAACGCCCTGGGGGTTGCACCCGAAAACCCAGTTGAACTGGTCGTAAATGAAGCCCAAATATTCGGGTTTGGCCGCGAACCGGTAGGCCTTGGCCATGAGTTCGGCGGCCATGAGCACGCGGTGGGTGTTGCCCATGCCCTCGGGGGTTCCGGCGGGCTCCGTCGCTGCGGGCAGAAAGTAGCACGGCGCCCCGTTGATATCGGTGGCATAGACGCCAAAGGGGTTCTTGGCCCGCTTGAGCAGGGCCTGCGCCAATTGGTCCATCGCCTTGGCCACTTCCACGCTGAGCAGGGCGTCCTCCTCGCTCTCATATTCGAGCAGGGGCTCAATCGCTTCAATGTTCACCCCCGGAAACCAGGCCTTTGCCTGGTCCTTCCAGACGGGGTCGTTGTTGGCGGCATACTCGTCCCAGGCGGCGGAGAATGCCAGCGGTCCCTTGCCGCCGGCGTTCTTCAGCGCGTCAACAGTCTTCCGGGCAGCCTCGGCGGCCGCTGTGTCGGCCTTTTGCTGCCGCGCATGGCGGGCCAGTGCGGCGGCCCAGTGGGGCAGGGTGTCGGCCGGGGCGCCTTCGGCCCGCTTTGCGGCCCGCGGCGCGGCCCAGAGCACCTCTTCGGCCAGGGGCCACGTCCCGCCGAACAGGTCAAATTTCCAGCGCAGGGCCGACCCCGCGCTGACCAGCGTCCAGAACGCCTCCGCATCGGAAAGGGCCGGGTGGCCGGGGTCGTTCCACAGGGGGCCGTCCCCCTCGTTGCGGTTCGCGGCAAGTGCGAGCACGGCGCGGTTGAACGCGGCTGTCCACAACTGGTCAAAGCACAGCGAGAATTCCGTTGACGCCGCCTCCAGACCGCCAAGCTTCACGTGAATGGTGTAGGCCCCCTCCTCATCCAGCGGGGTGAAGTCGCCCCGGTAAAAATAGCGGCCCCAGTCGCCGCCCCCGGCCCCGCTGATGCGCACGCCCTCCTCAAGCGTTCCCTCAAACAGGGTGCGGCCCTCGCGGGAATCGACCTTGAAGGTCGCGCCCGGGATTTGCAGGTTGACCGAAACGACAAAGTGCTTTGGCGCGAAGGACTCGTAGCCGGCCTGATTGACCAGCACCACCGCGTTGGGCACGCGCTCATAGTTGCCGGTGACCTCCACGGCATCCCACCAGAACGGTTCCCCCGCGGGCGCGCCGGTTTCGAGCACGCAAACGACCCGCTCGGCCTTTTCAGGACGGCCTGTTTCGCCGAGGGTATGGCGCGTCCAGCCGTTCGCCTCCGGTGCTTTCAGCGGCCGCAGCGTGTCCTCTTTGACCACCCCCCCGTCTTGCGCCAGCCAGCGAAGCTTGGCCGTGCCGCCGGTGCCGCGCCCCATGGCCACCGCGCTCAATCCGGTGCAGTCGGCGTCCAGCGGTATGGGGTCGGACACCACAACCACGGGCGCGCCGCCGCTCAGGCGCA
>CAIUWO010000119.1 GCA_903902895.1 Candidatus Hydrogenedentota bacterium
GAAAGAGAAGCCGGAAAAAGAAAGCAGGGGATTGAAGGACATGAAGAAGCGCCTGAGCGGTGCCTATCAGAAGAACGCCGCTGATATCGCCCTTTTCGGCCGCATGGTCACGTCCGACGCATTTGAAAACGTGGAGGCTGCGATGCAGGTGGCGCATGCGATTTCCACACACCGAATCACTCCGGAAACGGACTACTACACTGCCGTAGATGACCTGAAGGGCGAATTGGACAGCGGTTCCGCATACCTAGACGAGGCGCAATTCTCCAGCGCAACGTTCTACAAGTACTTTTCGGTGAATTTCGACGCGCTCTGCACGAACTTGGGCGACAATCGAGAACTGGCGGCGCGCGCCGTGACCGCGTTCATAGAGGCGGCGGCGACAACCGTGCCCAGCGGCAAGCGAAACAGCTACGCAAACAACAATCTCCCCGACGTCATTATGGTGGAAATAAAAGACCGGAACATTCCCACCAGTTATGCGAATGCCTTCGCCAAACCCGTGACCGGGTCAGAGGCCGGTGGAATGGTGGGCGAGAGCGTGCGACTGTTGCGCGACTATGCGGCCAAGATAAGTGTGGCCTACGCCATAGAGGGGCAACGCCTGTGGTGCGCCGTCGAGGATGTCGCGCGGGACAACGATCTCGGTTCCGCCGGAAAACTTGAGCAGCTCACATTTCCCGCCATGCTGGGACGTATTGGCAACATGCTTGGAAGCGTGCCCAATGGCGCAGGGGCATGACATGGCTATTCTGCTACTCCGGTTGGAGGGACCTCTCCAGGCATGGGGGGCGGGTTCTAAATGGACTTATCGGTCAACGACACGCGAACCGTCCTTTTCTGGCGTTGTCGGCCTAATCTGCGCCGCACTCGGCTATGATCGGAAAGCGCCGCTGGATGAGTTTGCCTGCCTCCAAATGGGGGTTCGGGTGGAACGCGAAGGCGAACTGTTAATGGACTACCACACGGCGGGGGCAGGCTACGGCCTCATGAGCGCCCAGGGCAAGGTAAAGAAGACCGCGACCACGGGCGAATTCGAGACCCTTGTTACCCGCCGGGAGTACCTGTGTGATGCGGCCTTTCTCGTGGGGCTATCCGGACCGCTGGAAAGACTGCTCGAGTATGCCGCCGCGCTGGAAAAACCGCACTATCCCCCATTCCTGGGTCGCAAGTCCTGCCCGCCAAGCCGGCCCGTTTACGAGGCGTTGATGACGGACTCCGCGGACCTTCAACAAGTGTTGTCCTTGTACAAACTGTCCGATACCGCCTTGCCAGCTTTGTGCCCGTCAGGCTTGCGGTTGGTGCTCCCCGCAACCCCTGACACGGCCGGGGCACAGCACCGAAACGACCTGCCGCTTTGCTTCCTGCCACGCCGCTTTGCATCGCGGTACGTGGTTGAGTGCCGCATTCCCCTACCCGGCGCCACTATTGATTGCGGCGATCACACAACGGCCCCGCGCTTCGGGGTCAGATACAACAGCGCCCAATGGCGAAGAATAGCGGACGAACGATTGCGGAGGGACGGTTACCTTTGCGTGTTCACCGGACTTCCCGCCGACTGTGTACACCACATCACCTACGCGCACGCGGGCGATGAGCGGGTTGGCGAGTTGCGCTCACTATCCAATCTTTGCCACGACGCAGTGACGATGCTTGAGGCGGAGCGCGGCATGACTGAGACGCGCCTTGACCCGTTTCCGGATGATCCGGCGTTGCGGGCCACCCCAGAATACGCCCGGTTGGCTGCGGACGTTCGGGGGAAGATGGATGAAATTCTGCGTGACCGCCTGACATCGGATGTGGCGCGGGCCAAACGCGCCAGGGCGTTGGAGGGATCGGGATGACTGTGTACGAATCCTTGCTTGTTGTGAATACCGGAACCGACCCGGACCATGCGCGGCCCGGAAGGCAATGGGTGCGCAACCCCTATCGCGTCCATCAGCGCCTGTGCATGGCGTTCGGAGAGGGTGATGCGGCAAAAGAGGCCCGCATACTCTTTCACATTCGTCCGTGGCCCCGCGCTGTGGTTTTCGTGCGCAGCACACTTGCGCCGGACTGGAACCGGGCGTTTGAAAATGCCGCCTTTTTGCTGGAGCAACCACCTGAGCCCGCCCGCGTTTGTGAATATGTATTTCCGGCGGGGGCGCGTTTTCGCTTTTCCCTCTTGGCAAACCCAACCATCAAGCGGCATTTCGATGAGCGCAAGAACGGGCAGCGCGTGGGTGTTCGCGGTGAGGCGGACCTGGTGGCGTGGTTGGCCGCCAAAGGCCGGATTGGCGGTTTCGGTATCGAGGCGGCGCGCGTGGTTGAAGAGACCCTTGTTCAGGCCCGCAAGACGAAGCGCGAAGCGGGCGGAACTGAACTAGCCCAGATGACGTTCCACGCGGCGAAGTTTGAGGGTAAGCTGACCGTGGAGTCTTCGGACGTATTTTCCGCCACCATGGCCAACGGCATCGGCACGGCCCGGGGCTTCGGGTTCGGATACTTGGCCATAGGCCCCAATCCCTGACAGCGGGAGTGTTGCGCTGTGCTTATCAAGGACCTGCACCAACTACCCAAGATGCGCGACCGTATTGGCCACCTCTACGTCGAGAGGGGGCGCATCGACCAGCAGGACAAGGCCATCGCCATCCACGATGTTGCGGGAATCACGCCCGTGCCCTGCGCGTCGCTGGCCCTGCTGATGCTTGGTCCCGGCACCTCCATAACGCACGCGGCCATTACCGCTTTGGCGGACAATGGATGCCTGGTGGTGTGGTGTGGTGAGGAGGGAGTGCGCTTCTATGCCGCCGGACACGGCACCACACGCTCCAGCGAGCGGATTCTTTGGCAGGCGGCCCTGCTGGCGAACGAGGACGCGCGCATGCGCGTTGTGCGGCGACTGTACACCATGCGCTTTAAGGAGACGCTGTCTGCGGCGCTGACCCTGCAGCAACTGCGTGGCATGGAGGGGGTGCGGGTGCGGGACACATATGCAAAATGGTCCCGCGAAACGGGGGTGCCGTGGAACGGGCGCTGCTATGATCGGTCAAACTGGGCCAACGGAGACCCTGTTAACAGGGCGCTGTCCAGCGCAAACGCCTGTCTCTACGGCCTTAGCACCGCCGCCATCACCGCCGCCGGATTCTCCCCTGCGCTTGGTTTCATTCATACCGGGAAACAGCTTTCCTTTGCCTATGACGTGGCCGATTTATACAAAATGGACCTTGCCGTGCCTGCCGCATTCATGGCCGTGGCCGACGGAACCGCTTCACTGGAGCGTCAGGTGCGGTTGCGCTGCCGGGATTTCTTTGCGCGCGAGCGATTCTTGGACCACATCGTCCGGGACATCGAGCGAGCGCTGGAATTGCGGGGCGGACCGGATGACAGCGGCATGGATAGCGACACAGACCCTGCCATGCCCGGAAACTTGTGGGACCCCGAAGGTCCCGTTGCAGGCGGGCAGAATCAGGCGCCGGACACAGCAGAAAACGAGCCCCAAGCGGACCATAATTGCCTGGACAAACAATTCCCAGAGCCCTTCCCCGAAGATGATATCCCTTTTTGACGGAGGATTGTAATGGTTGTCTTTATACTTGAACGGGTCACGCCATCGCTCCGCGGCGAAATTACCCGGTGGTGCATTGAGCCCCGGGTTGGTGTGTTTGTCGGAGCCCTGTCCGCTATGGTTCGAGAGAAACTTTGGGAAAAGATTCAGGAAAGCGCCAGCCGGAACGCTGGCGGCATAATGCTTTGGAAGACCAATACTGAACAAGGTTATAAGCTCCTTTCTTTCGGCGACACATCCCGGAAAATAACGGACTGGGACGGACTCCTTCTTGTAACAAAACCATAAATCCAAGGAATTCACTTCGCGAGCATTTTGTGCATAATAACCAACATCGTCAATGTGTTTTCCCCACGCCCGTGGGGATGGACCGAAAATCTGGAACGGTTGACGCGTAACGGCCCAGTTTTCCCCACGCCCGTGGGGATGGACCGGACTCATGCGTGTGCCGCCATCATCTGCAGGCGTATTCCCCACGCCCGTGGGGATGGACCGGGCGAAGAGATGAAACACAAATACCAGACCAAGTTTTCCCCACGCCCGTGGGGATGGACCGCCTACGGACCTCCCACCGTGGACCCGGACAACGTTTTCCCCCCGCCCGTGGGGATGGACCGAAAGGCGCATAAAATGCGTTTCTCCAAGTTCGGTTTTCCCCACGCCCGTGGGGATGGACCGAAGGTCAACGAGATTGCCCCGATTGACGGCAAGTTTTCCCCACGCCCGTGGGGATGGACCGTCGGCCTCTGTGAACTCGGTCGCCTCTTCCACCGTTTTCCCCACGCCCGTGGGGATGGACAGCACTGGCTTCCCGTTTGCACGGGAATAACGGGGAGAATGGGAATGACGGAAGAGAACGGGGATAATGGAACGGCCCGACTTTCCTTTTGGGAAGGCCGGGCCGTGAATTGTATATCGGGTTTGTGAACGCGTCAGATGCGGATGGGCATGACGACGTTGACGTAGTTGTCCTGGGGGGCGTCGGTATAGGGCTTGATGATGCCGGGGCTCGAGGTGTCTTTGAGGAGGAGGCAGACCTTTTCGCCGTCGATGAAGCGGAGCACATCGAGGATGAAGGCGGGATTGAAGGCGATTTCGACGGCTTCACCGTCGTAGGTGGTCGCGATCTCGTCCTCAAACTCGCCGACTTCGGGGGTTTTGACCTGGACCTTGAGGCTGCCCTCGCCGGCGACAACGCGGACGCTGCGGAACTTGTCGCTCGTGACGGCCAGAGACAGGCGCATGGTGCGGATGAAATCGCCCGTGTTGACTACAACCTCGCGGTCGTGCTTTTTCGGGACCACGGCGTCGTAGTTCGGGAAATTGCCCTCGATAAGCGCCGAAACAACGCGCAGGCGGTCGAGCGCGAAGGCGGCGTGGCTTTCCTCGACCCACACATCCACGGTGGCGTCGCCGTCGGAGGCCAGGAGCGTCTCCAGCTCGTGAATCATCTTGGAGGGGATAATGACGCGGATATCGTCCGCTTCGACCTCCTCGTCGGCCACAGCCATGCTCATGCGCCGTCCGTCCGTCGCCACGACCGTCAATTTTCCCGCGCGCAGTTCAAAGAGCAGGCCCGTCAGGTTGTAGCGGGACTGGTCGCTGCAGATGGCAAAAGACGTCTTCTGAAAAAGCTTCTTGAGCATGGCCTGCTTGAAGACCATCGCGCCCGTTTCCGGGAAGGCCTTCACCGGGGGGAACTCGTCGGGCGCCTGGCAGAACAGCTTGGTGCAGACCTTGCCGCAGCGCAGTTCTGCCACGTTGTTCTCGATCAGTTCCAGCGTGACATCGGCATCGGCCGGCAGTTCGGCCAGGATCATGGACAGGCGCTGACACTGGACCGTCATCGCGCCGGGGCGCTCGACGGCGCAGTCCGTGTCGGCTTCAATGCTGATCTTTAGGTCCGTGGCCGTCAGTTTCACCGACGACTCGCCTGTTTCCAAGAGAATGTGCGAGAGAATGGGCAGCGCACTCTTGGAAGCCACCACGCTCTTGACCTTGTTCACCGTTGCCAGCAGGTCTTGACGGGGAAGGGTGATCTTCATGAAACGTCTCCGTGCTTTGAGGTTGTCTGAAAACTTGTGCTCTTCTTCATATGATCTTTCTATATATAACCCGTAGTACCCGTCATAGGCCGGTGGATACTGTGTATAACCCACCTAAACCCCCGGATTCACACGGGTTACAGACTTAATTCCCTGTGCATAACCTTGTGAATTATCCACCGCCATCCACACCAGGTTCAAAGGACCCCGAGGGTCCGCTGTGCTTTTGGTTGAATCGGTGGATAACTTCCGACCGTTATCCCACGTTTCCCGCCATCCACTCCACCGCCCTATCATCCGGGATGTTCCACGGTTTCCGCTGTGCGTTATCCACAGCGTTCATCGTTGTCAATATTAAACTTACAACAATCCCAACCGGGCTTGTCCAAAGGGCGTGGAACATTGTGATTTACGGTCCCCGCGGCCAGAACCCGTAAAAAGCCAATAAGCGTTAACTGCTTGTTTATCAATACCTTGCGCGTTCTTACGCGCCACTGCGGGCAATCCGCTAACACGTTCCTAACCCGATTCAGCACAATGACTTGCGCCCGTATAACTAATCCATTCCAGTAGCGCTGTTGTCCGGTATTTCACGGTTTATCAACAACTTATCCACATGGAATGGCACCGTGTTTACCGCGGTGGCCCCCATGCTAGCAAAGGATCACCATAAAAGCAAGCATAGATTCATGCTCTTGCCCGTTTTTTGGCCCCGCCCCGCACTACAGCCGGATAACGCGCAAATACTCCTCGGGCGTGGTGATTCCGGCCCGAACTTTTTCGCGGCACCGGTCTGCCATGGTCTTGAAATCCGCCGCTTTTATGATTTGTGCGGGCGATGCATCCTTTAGTATCAGCGCCCGCAGCTCGGGCGTTACCTCCAGCACTTCGAAAACACCGGTGCGCCCCGCACAGCCCGTGAAATGACACTTTTGACAGCCGGCCCCCCGGTACAGTCGTTTCACCGCGGGCGGCATGCCCAGCGAGGTCAGCAGGGCCGCGGTTGGTTTGAAGGGCGCTTTGCATTCCAGGCAAATTTTGCGCACGAGCCGCTGGCCGATCACACCGGTCAGGGCGCTGGAGATGAGAAAAGACGGCACGCCCATGTTGCGCAGCGTTCCAATGGCCTCAAGCGCGTCATTCGTGTGCAGGGTGCTGAACACCAGATGGCCGGTCATGGAGGCGCGCACGGCGATCTGCGCCGTTTCCTGGTCGCGGATTTCGCCCACCAGCAGCACGTCGATGTCCTGCCGGAGCGAGGCGCGCAGCATGCTGGCGAAAGTGAGTCCGATATCCGTGTCCACCTGCACCTGGTTGATGCCGGAAAGCTGGTACTCGACGGGGTCCTCGAGCGTGACGATGCTCTCGGTCATCACGTTTTTCTGGTTCAGCGCGGCGTAGAGCGTGGTGGTTTTGCCGCTGCCCGTGGGCCCGGTGACCAGGATCATGCCGTAGGGCTGCTCGATGAGCCGCAGCATCTTCGCCTCATCCTCCTTTTCCAGGCCAAGGTCGCGCACGCCGGACAATACGGAGGCCTGGTCCAGCAGCCGCAGGACAACGCGCTCGCCCAGAAAGGTTGGCAGCGTGGCGACGCGCACATCCAGGTCGCGCCCGTTGATGGTCGTGCCGAAATGCCCGTCCTGCGGGTGGCGCGTTTCTGTGATGTCCATGTCGGCCAGAATTTTCACGCGCGACACGGCTGCGCCGTGGAGATGGCGCGGAATGCTCGTCACATCATGCAGAATCCCGTCGATGCGGTAGCGCACGCGTGTTTCCGGGTCCTGCGGATCGAGATGCACATCGGTGGCTTCCGCGTTAATGGCGCCCTCGAGAATGGCGTTCACCATCCTGATGACCGACGCGCCCGCCGCCTGCCGCGCGACGTCGGTAAACCGCTCGCTTTCCGCCGCCTGCGCGTCTTCGGAGACGGTGCCGTTATCTTTTGGGGTTTCCACAGGCTTTTCCTCCATGACCGAATTCCCGGCGGCATAGTCATCATCGGCCAGTTCGCGGTAGCGCGCCCGAATCTCATCCTCCATGTCGGCGCAGGCCGTGAGCACCACGTCGATCCTGCGGCCGAGCATGATCGCCACATTCTTGGCGCGCTCGCGCGCCTGCGGCCGCGTCGCCAGCACGGTGATGCGGTCCCCCTCGGCGTGGACGGGCAGCATGCCGTTCTTCAGCGCGATGTGCTCCGGCATGGCCTCGAGCGCCTCGGCGTCGCTGGGTGTCGCGTCGATGTCGGCATAGTCGAGGCCGTGCTGCTCGGACATTACGGCCGCAATGTCCGAGCGCGAAACGAAACCGCTTTCCGAGAGGATGCTGCCCAGCAGCCGTCCGCTGTGCCGCTGCTCGGCCAGCACGGCGTCGAGCTGGTCCCGCGTGAGCCGTCCGCGGCGCACCAGCGCCTCGCCCAGCGATTCATGGGCCGTCCGCGCCGCCTTCGAGTGGAACTCGTAGCGCAGCACGTTGTCCAGCGCCTCAAAGGTGATCTTTCGCTGCGCGATGAGCTGCTTGTACCAGGGCACGCCGCTGCGCGCCTCGGACGCGCGCGCGCTGTCCAGGTCCTCGCGCGTGATCAGGTCCTGCTTGATGAGCTGCTCGCCCTGGTTCCGTCCCTGCGTGTCGTCTGCCATGAGGGGCTCCTCGCCGGCCGCGGACCGCTACAAACCCTGATAGGCGGCCCACTGCGGGTCATTCTCAAAAATCCAGCGGTAGTATTCCTGCTGCCCCAGCAGACTGCCGGCCCGCTCGTCCACCACCACCGTGCAGTTTGCGTGCAGCTGGAGCGCCGTGGCCGAAATCATCGACGTGACCGGCCCCTCCACCGCCTTTGCCAGCACCTCCGCCTTGCTCGAGCCCGTCACGAGCATGAGGCAGCGCTCCGCCTCCAGTATGGTGCCGACGCCCATCGTGATGGCCAGGCGCGGCATGTCCCCGGGATTGCGGAACAGGGGGGAGTTCTGCTCGACCGTTTTGGGCGTGAGCGCCTTGACGCGCGTGCGCGAAAACATAGCAGACAAGGGCTCGTTGAACCCGATGTGCCCCGACGCGCCCACGCTGAGCAGCTGCAGGTCGATGCCGCCCACGTCCTTGATGAGCGCGTCATAGGCCGCGCCCGCGGCCTCCGGGTCGGCCGCCATGCCGTCGGGCAGGTGCGTGTTGCGCGGGTCGATGTTCACCTTCGAAAAGAGGTGGTGGTTCATGTAGTAGCGGTACGAGTTCTCATGCGCCGTCGGCAGCCCGACGTACTCGTCCAGGTTGAAGGTCACCGTCAGCGAAAAATCCAGCCCGTCCTCGCGGCACATCCGCGCGAGGCGCGCGTACACCGCCTCCATCGTGCGGCCCGTGGCCAGGCCCAGCACCGAGCTGGGTTTCCTGCGCAGTTGGTCGGCGATCACCCGCGCGGTGAGCTCCACCGCCTTTTCTTTCGTCTCCAGCAAAATGACCTGCATGGGCGCTGCTCCTGTTGCGCGGCTATTATGGCAGAACCGCGCGCGCAAGGGTATATCCCCGGGATCTAAAGCGGCGGTCCCCAGACATTTCGCAGGACGCCGAAGAGGAGCATCGCGGCGAGCAGGAGTATGACCTGCCAGTTGCGCAGCGCGAAGGGCCTTGGGCGCATGACGCCCAGCACGCGCAGCGCATAGGCCGCAAAGGCGGCGCCGGCCAGCGGCAAAAATACCAGCACGGCAAAGGGGTTGAGCCGCAACGCGGCGGCGAAATGCCCGTGCAGCAGTTCGTGCAGCGCGCGCTGTCCGCCGCAGCCCGGGCAGTACCAGCCTGTGATGCGGTGGAAGGGGCACACCCAGAACCCGCCCGACGAGGCGGGATCGAAAAGGAAGAACGCCAGCAACCCGGCGCAGAGCATTGCCGTCAAAAAGGCGAGCGACCATCCTTCGCGCGGGGGCTTGCCGCCCGGCGCCGCGCCCTGTCCGGAGCCCTTTCGGGTGTCTGTTTCATCCATCATGACCCACACTATACCGGAAGGGGCATTGACGCGCCATTCCGTTGGTGCTATTGTGTTCAACGTGCAGTCACTGCGCCCGCATGCCGCACGGCGCGAACCGGGAGACGATTATGAACAACAGATCCGTCACGTTCGACATTGCCCAGCTCTTCAAGGATTCCTGGGAGCTGTTCAAGCGCAACATGAGCCCGTTGCTGGGCGGCTATCTGATTGCCATGGTTATCATCTCGGTCAGCGGGGCGGTCTACATTGGTCCGCTGATACTCAGCGGTCCGCTGGTGCTGGGCCTGTTCAAGATGAGCCGCATGGCGGTCAGGGGTGAGTCCATCGAGTTCAGCGAGCTGTTCTCGGGCTTTCAGCGCTTTCTGGACGCCTTTCTCGCCAACCTGATCATTACGATCTTCACGATAGCCGGATCGATTCTGTGCATCATTCCGGGACTGCTCGTCGGCATCGCCTACATGTCCACGTACCTCTTCATGCTTGACGACAAACTGGCGTTTTGGGACGCCATGGAGGCGAGCCGCAAGATGGTGATGAACAACCCGGTCCAGTGGATTATCCTCTGGCTGGTGCTGTGCCTGTTCAACATCGTGGGCGTACTGGCCTGCTGTGCCGGGCTTATTCTCACCGGTCCGATCAGCCTGCTGGTCCTCACGCTGGCCTATGACGCTGAACGCAGGGCCGTCATTGAAGTGGTCGCGGTGCCTGTCGAGCCGTCCGCCTGATTTCCCACATCGAAAGTTTCCGGCGCCGCGCGGGCACGTTCGCGCGGCGCTCTTCATTTGCCAAGAGACCTTAGACGGAGTCTGCCACCGTGCAAAAGCCAGCGTTCCCCTTGGGGGAGATGGTGTCCGCCGCCTGGCGCGTGTTCACCGACCATTTCATGCTGCTGTTCTTTGGCCACCTGCTCATCAACCTGATCCTGTCCACGGGGCCCGGCTTCCTCATCGCCGGCCCGCTGTGGTACGGGCTGTGCGCCGTGGCGCTGCTGGCCGTGCGCGGCCTGCCCGCCACCATCGACGACCTGTTTTCGGGGTTCCGGCGTTTCCTGCCCACACTGGTCGTCGGCCTGCTGATGACGGCCTTTATCATCGGCGGGTGCCTGCTGCTGGCGGTGCCGACACTGCTGCTGGCGCTGCTGCCGGCGCTGACGGTTTCCGCCGACCAATCCGCGCCGCTCATCGTCATGATCCTTTCCGTGGGCCTGACCCTGTCGCTGGTGCCGATCTGCGTTGTGCTGTTCTTTTACACGCCGGCCTTCTTCATCCTCTTCGACGGGGAGCCGGACGCGCTCCGGGCGATGACGGCCAGCCGCAGGATGGTGTGGAATAACGCCGGGCAGTGGCTGGGGCTGTGGGTCGTGCTGTCGCTGCTGCACGTGGCGGGGCTGCTGCTGTGCTGCGTGGGGATGTGCCTGGTCACGCCGTGGATGATTGTGGTGCTGGCGATGGCCTATGAGCGGGAGAAGCAGGCGGCGGCGTAGGCGGAAAGTTGAGAGGGCTCCTCCTGCTCTTCCGTCATTGCGAACGAAGTGAAGCAATCTCGTGCAACCAGAGCCCGAGCGAGCAAGAGATTGCTTCACTTCGTTCGCAATGACGGGGCCGGGGTTGGTTTGGAATCAATACCCTACTTGGCCAGTTTCTCCATGCGCTCAATCACAGCCGCACGCTCCTCGTCGCTCAGGCTCTTCAGGTACTTCTTCCATCCGGGACACCAGCCGGTGTGCCATTTCCAGAGGCGGCCCAGCAGGGAATGGGGCTTGCGCTCGTAGCGGCGGCGCATTTTGCATTTCACACAACCCGGTTCGGCCATGACACGGCTCCTTTCGTTACTTCTTTCCAAACACGTCGCGCAACGCGTCGAGATAGGCCATGCCGTGGATGGCGTCGGGTTCGAGATAGCTGCCCTCGGTCCATTCGTTCCATGCGTTGATGGTCAGGATGCGGCGGTCGGCCGGCTGTTTGTCGAGAAACGCTTTGGCCCGCCGCAGCGCCTCCTTGAAGTTTTCGGGGGTGTTGTTGTTCACGACCACGGTGAAGGGATAGCCGACGTTTTCAAACTTGTCCGTTTGGGTGGTGCGCGGCGAGGAGTCCCAGCCCATGCTCACGTTGGGGTAGTAGGGCACGGCCCAGCGCTTGACGAAACCGGGCCACAGCGCCGCGGACTTGTCCATCCATTTCACATAGTCCGAGGTGGGGAAGCCCTCGGGGAGCACATGATGAATCCAGCAGTAGCTGGTGACGCTGTCGAAGCCGAGCTTCGCGAGCATTTCCTCGGGGTTCTTGATGATGTGTTCCGTGGGCAGCACCTGGATGCCCCACATGACCGCGTTCAGATGGATTTCGCCCACGCCGGCCTTGCGCGCGCGTTCGCGAAAATCGTCCAGCGCGGCCCGCGTGGCGTCCACCCCGCCAAAGCCCTTCACCAGCGTCATCAGCTCGTAGATCGAGAAGTAGGGTTTGCCGCCGATGCGCCAGTAGTTGGGCTGGGAGAAATACGTTTTGATGATGTGGTCGGTCAGCTGGACGAAGGTTTCCGGCGTGACCGGACCGGGATAGACGACCTTCGGCTTTACGCCGTTCTTGGCGGGGAAGATGTCGATCCAGTCATGGTTGGCCCACATGAGCGCGAACTTGAGCCGGTCGCGGTTGGGCGCCTTGAGGAATCCGCGCTCCAGCCCGCCCTCAATGAAGGGGCCCGTGTCGTGCCAGTACCAGTCGAACAGAAAGGCCGTGACGCCGTTGTCCGCGGCGGCGTCGATGCGCCGCGCCATCGCCGCCGGGTCCGACTCGTCGTCATAGCCCCACACGGGCACCTTCGGCTGCTGGTGCCCCTCAAAGCGCGGCCCCGCCTGTTTGAGCAGTTCCCATTCCGTCCATCCCTCACCGTGCGTCTTGGTGTAGGCCGCGTTGGGATGATAGCTGGGGAAGTAATAGGCGGCAACCTCGTAGGCGGGCTTGGACATGCTGGATTCTTCCTTTGGGGCCGTTTGGGCCGTTGCGGCCGGACCGGACAGCACCGCGGCCAGGATCATCGCGGCGGCAAAGCAGAAATACAGGCGCATTGCAGGCTCCTTTCCAATCGGAGGTTAGGACAGCATCTTAGGCAAAACGCGGGTGGAGAGTCCAGAGCGCCGGGTGGTCCGGCTTCTTTGACGCCGGACTTTCTTGGGCCAGAGTCCGGGGCTGGAAGGCCCGGACTACTCAGGACGGCGTTGCGGGTGTCTGGGTTTCCGTGGCCGGGCTTGCTGTTGGCGCGGGCTGTGTAGGCGTCTGCACGGGCGCGGCCGGGGCGTCGTCTGCCGGCTTGGGCGCTTCAGGTTCGACCGGTGCCGGCGTGCTTTCTTCCGTCGGCAACTGGGTCTGCAACGGCTGCTCCTCCGGTCCGGGGCCCTCGGGCGGGGCGGGCACATAGGCGGGCGGGCCGTACATGAGTTCCTGGAAATCAGAACGGTCGCGCAGCGCCTCCAGGTCGAGATCGCTTATCGCGTCGCGCCGCAGCGCATCGGAACGCCGCACCGCCTCGCCTAGCATTTCCATCGCCTCGTCGTCCCGTTCCTCCAGAGCGTAGAGGCAGGCCAGGTTATAGTAGGGCCTCGGATGGTCCGGGTCAAGGTCCAGTGCGGCGCGGTAATGCTCCTCCGCCTCGGCCGTCCGGCCCAGATATGCCAGCAGATTGGCGTAGTTGTTCTGCGAGGCGATGTCGTCGGGGGCCAGTTCGATGGCGCGCAGGGCCTCCTGCTCCGCCTCGTCGAGACGGCCCATGAGGCGCAGCACGACGGCCAGGCTGTTGTGCGGCCGCGCCCACTCGGGGTCGAGCGCAATCGCCCTGAGCAGTGCCTGCTCGGCCTCGTCCAGCCGGTCCGGCGCGTCCCGCCCGATCAGGCTGCCCAGCGCGGCGTGGGGCCAGCTCCATTGCGGGTCGAGCAGGATGGCCCGTTTGAACATGGTCTCGGCCGCCCAGAGATCGGCCTCGCGCTGCTGTTGCATGCCCATGACGTAGCAGGACGGTGCGGTCTCAATGCGGGCCTCGTCGACGGCGACCGCGGCGGCGCGCACGGCGAACTGGGTTTCGACCCGCCATGCCACCGGGTCGTCGGCAAGCAGCGCCAGCGCCTCGGCCACGCGCTCCTCAGGCGAGGGGGGGCGCGCCTCCCAGAAAGACACGCCCAAACGCACGCCGGCCGCAGCCAGCGCAATCAGGGCGGCCCACAGGGCCAGTTTCCAGCGCAGTTTCACAGGTATTAAGGAGCCTCGTGATGTAGGACAGCCGCCCTCGGCTGTCTGTTCTTGGGTGTTCGCTTCAGGCCGACAGCCGGGGGCGGCTGTCCCACATTTCTGCGACGTTCTTTACTGTACCATGGAACGCAACAAAACGATTCACAGACGACAGAGACCGCCCGCGCAGCGTGCAGCGAAAAAGGCCGGCAGCGATGCCGGCGCTCCCAGTCCTCCGTTTGCGCTCGCGTCCAGTTCTTGGTTAGAGTGGCGTCATGCTATGGCAACCGCCCACACCCTTTGAATGGAACTACTGCGGCACCTGCGGCGCGCCGCTGGCGCCCGGCCATGACGGTGAGCGTGAGCGGCCCTATTGCGCCGCCTGCAACCGGTTCTACTACCGCAATCCGGTCCCGGCCTGCTGCGTGTTTGTGCGCGACCCCGCCGGGGCGCTGCTCTTTGCGTTGCGGGCCATGGAGCCGGGCCGGGGACGATGGTGCCTGCCGGGCGGGTTCATGGAGGCGAACGAGACGGCCGAGCAGTGCGCCCTGCGGGAACTGCGCGAGGAGACGGCGCTGCACGCGGCCTCGGCGCGGCTGCTGGGCGCGAGCATGGGCCAGAGCCCCCTCTCGGGCAGCGTGGTCGTGCTGGGTTTCGTGATCGACGCATGGGAGGGGCAGCCCTACCCGGACAGCGACGCCGCCGACCTGGGTTTTTTCGCGCGCGACGCGCGGCCCGACATCGCCTTCCAGGCCCACCGCGATTTGCTGGCGCTGTACGACCGGGAGCACCCATGAAAAAGGGCAAGGACGCGCCGCACGCTGCGGGCGCCCCGTGGAAGCAGTGGGGCACGGGGTTTGAGACCGAGGCCGTGCAGCAGATGGAGAACGCCTGCCGCCTGCCGGTGACGGTTCGCGGCGCGCTCATGCCCGACGCGCACGTGGGTTACGGCCTGCCCATCGGCGGCGTGCTGGCCACGCGCAACGCGGTCATTCCCTGGGCGGTCGGCGTGGACATCGCCTGCCGCATGAAGATGACCGTGCTCGACTGGCCCGTGGCGGCGCTGGACGGGCGGGTGGAGGAACTGCGCAGGGCGATTGAAGACGAGACCCGCTTCGGTGTCGGCGTCGAGTTCAAGAAACGCCGCCAGCACC
>CAIUWO010000120.1 GCA_903902895.1 Candidatus Hydrogenedentota bacterium
CCGCGAGGATAAAGAGCCCCGCAATAATGATGATAGTCAGCAGCGCCCACCCATCCGACACCTGGCGTTCGATATCTTTCGTTACCATGTCATGGCCTCCTTTCAAAACCATATCAAAATGATATCATGCCGGAGGCTACTTGTCAAGGAGTGTGGGAAAGAACAGGAATGGCATTCCCTGGGCACGCGAATCTCCCGATTCGCAGTTTGGAAGATGCCGTTCAGGAGAACGGCGCGCCCAGGGCGGGAATCACCGCCGGGTCCGACAGGTTTCACTCATTGGAAGCGTGTAGGTATGAAACCTGAACAGGAGAAACTGCGATGAGCATTGCCGACCACCTGATGCCGGAATTTGACCATGAGATGGCCTCCACCCGGACGCTTCTGGAGCGTCTGCCGGACGGACAGGGGGACTGGAAGCCGCACGCGAAGTCACTGTCGCTGGGCGACCTTGCCGTTCACATCGCCCGAATCCCCTTTTACGCCACGCTTGTCGTCCGCGACACGGAGATGGACCTGAACCCCGTGGGCGGCATGCCCTTCCCGAAGATACCCTTCACCACCACGGCCGCACTGCTGACCCTGTTCGATGACTATGTGCGCGACGCGCGGTCGGCGCTTGTTTCCGCCACCGACGGCGACATGATGGAGATTTGGTCGCTTAAGAACGCGGGCCTGGTGGTGCTTTCCATGCCCCGTGTCGCAGTGTACCGCGCCATGGTGATGAACCATCTCATCCACCACCGGGGCCAGTTGACGGTGTACGCGCGCATGCACGATGTGCCGCTACCGGCCATTTACGGCCCGAGCGCCGACACGCCTATGTGAGCGCCGACGTGACCTGGCGGCGCCTTTTCCGTCTTTCGCGGGGCGGTTGGGGCGCCGGGACCGCAGGTTTCGGTTGACCGTCCGGAGCTAGCGGTGCTAAAATCGAAGTGTGACTTGCAGTTGTCTTGACCGTCAGGGGACCCGCAAGGCCGGCGGTCGAAAAAAAAAGTCAACATGTGCGCACAGCAGAGGGAAAACCGCAACCATGTCACATCCCATTTTCCAACGCATTTTCGGCGCGGGGGGGGGCGTTCGCGTGCTTATGGCCGCGGACGGGGGGACCACGTCCCAGCGCAAAGCCTCCGTCCAGTTGGTGAAAAAGGGGACTGAGTTCTACAACACCCACCGGTACATCGAGGCCTCGGACTTTTTCCGCGAGGCCGTCGCCCAGGACCCCGGTTACGCGCGGGCGCACTGCTATCTTGGCAACGCGCTGCACAAAATGGGCCTTCCTGAGGAGGCGGTGATCGAGTGGAAGAAGGCCGTCATTGTCGAGCCGGACTCCGATTCGGCGCTCAAGGCGCAGTGCAAACTCGAGCGGGTGGCCGCGCAGAATTCGACCATCGTCCGGTCGCTCGAAGAGAGCCTCGGCATGCGCGGTCATCGGCATACCTGAGCCCGCGCCGCGCGCACTGGCGGCGAAGCCGGCGGTGCCGTTACAATGGCGGCCATGAACGCTTACCAATGGAATATGCCCACCCGCGTGGTCTTCGGTGCCGGCGCCCTGGCGCGGCTTGCCGAATACTGCGCCCCCTTCGGAACACGCCCATTCATTGTCACCGGGCGGCATTCCGCCCGGGCGGGCGGACTGGTTGACCGCCTTCTGGACGCCTATCCCCATGCCGTGGTCTTTGACGGCGTGGACGAGAATCCCGGCACCCGCGTCTGCGGGGAGGCGGCGGCCCTGTGCCGC
>CAIUWO010000121.1 GCA_903902895.1 Candidatus Hydrogenedentota bacterium
CCAGGAGAAAGGCTCCACGCTCGCAAGCCGGAAGTGATTGTTTTAGCCCGCATATCCCACCAGTCCGCGCCCGCCGTTTCCAGGACGAAACAGGCGACGGACTTGGCCGCCACGGCGGAAAGACAGGCCGTCATTGCGAGCAAAGCGAAGCAATCTCTTGCTCGCCATACGCCGTGCGGCACGGGCCATCGTTTCAAGAGATTGCCGCGTCGGGCCGATGCCCTCCTCGCAATGACTGGTGAGATGTCCGTGTTCGCCGCAGGGGGACTGCCACCATTTCCAACCAGAGGCCCGGCGCATTCGGCAAGAGCGGTGCGGTGGAAATGGTGGCTGTACCCGGGCTCGAATGGAACCCGGTTAAGGAGTTTGTGGATATGATCAGAGGACTGGCCCATGTCTGCATAGGCGCACTGGACTTGGACGACACCGAGCGGTTCTATTGCGACGGTCTGGGCTGCACGCGGCGCTTCAATTTCCTCCGCGGCGGCGCGCGGGTCGGCTTCTATCTGCGCATGCCCGACGGCACCTTCATTGAGGCCTTCCAGCAGGACGAGATCGACCGCCGGGCCAAAAGCCCCATCAGCCATCTCTGCTTTGAAACAGGCGACTTGGATGAAACAATCCGTCATCTCGCATCCATGGGCTGCGAGGTCACGGAAAAGATTCTTGGCGGCGACCATAGCTGGCAGGCCTGGACCACGGACCCCAACGGGGTGCGCATCGAGTTTCACCAGTACACGATCGAAAGCTGCCAGGTCACCGGCTGGGACTGCGTGCTGGACTGAAGTGGTTCCAACTTGTTTTGCTTTCGTCACGCCCTTGCGGAACAAGCGCCCGCCTGCAAGGACGACTCAGACGCTACTCATGCAAGCCCATATGATGTTAAAGTTTTCCTCTGAACGGTCCTTCTCAAGAACAACATTGACAACATGCTCCCCGGCAAGTCCTGCAATTACTGCATCATATTTTATCTCGGCAACAATCGTTACATAGGGCAGCGCAAGGTTCTCGATTACATACCATATCCCAGGCGGGCACTCTGGGCGATTTTCGAGATCTCGCTGATATGCATCCGGGTCAGACGGTGGTTCTGCTATTTCCCATAGCAGTGCATTGGTGCTGGCATCTCTAAGCATGATTGACTCAACTCGGACTGTATCTGTGGCGTTTATTCTTCCCATATTCACTGCCAAATAGTACGGTGTGCCGAATGCCTCGTCGTGCCAGCCGGTTGGTCGCCAATCTGTGGCTGATAGTCGGCAGACGATGGTTCCCCATTCCTGCTCGCATTCAACCTCAGAATAATTCTCGCGTACGGCCGTCGCCTGCAGGAGTTGAAGTACGACAAGAAGCGTGATGCCTGCTGCGCATGGAAGGAGAATGTACTTTGACTTCTTGATTGTCGTATTGCACACTGTAGGATTTTCCCTTCAATGAACCACTTCCTTACTTGCAGTGCTGTAGGCACAGGAATAAGAAGAACACCGATCAGGCCAGAATGTCAAGCCGTGACTAGCGCGCGATAACAAACGTGGAGATGCGGACCATTGACCGTCCTACCGCTGATGGCCCGCTTCGGGACCGGCCTTCGCCGCGGCCTCGGCGGGAAACGCCGGGTCGCCGGGCGCGACACCCCAGGAGTTGTCCTTCCAGTTCAGGTTTTCCTTGCTAGTCTGGTTGAAACGGATGGGCTCGCCGGAGGTGTCGTAGATCACCTGTCCCTCGACGAGAAAGCCCTTGCTGCCCTCATCGAAGAAAATGCCGTTGTTGGGCGCGCCGCCCTGCGCATGGCCGCTGCGGTGCACCTGGTGGATCACGTTGCCGCGCAGCACGGTGCCGGGCTGGAGCCCGAGCGTGTAGATGCCGCCGCCGTCGGCCAGCACCTTCATCACGTCGTGGATGTGATTGTATTCGACCAGGGCGTTCTGCTGGCTCGTCGGGGACGAATCCCACCGGAACCCAACGGAGATGCCCGTGTAGGGCATGTCTGTCACCTCGTTGTGACGGATCTTCGTGCCGTTGCTGAAGGCGTCAAACACACCGACACAGCCATGGTTGACGGCACCGCACCGGCGGATCACGCAGTTCGACACCTCGTTGTCCGTGGGCACGTCGGACGGATTGTCCCAGTCCTTGGAAAGGGCCGCGTCGCCCACCAGGCCGTCGGTGCCGCCCTTGCCGCGCCAACCGACCATCACGCCGCTGCCGCCGATGTCGAACAGGTCGCAGTCAGCCACCACATTGCCGCGGCAGCCCGCGCCAAAGCCCATCCCGGAAGCGCCAGTGTGCGACACCGTGCATTTCGTGATGCGGCAGTCCTGGGCATAGCGGAACTCCAGCGCCAGGGGCAGCACGGAGATGGGGCCCTGCGTGGTCGTGCCGTGATGGCCCGCCTGGATGCCCATATAGCCAAAGGAAGGCAGCGACCATTCCGTGTAGGCGAAATACAGCCCCTCGAAGCGGAGATTGCGCACGGGCGCGTCGGGCTTTCCGCCGACCACCACAAGCTGTTGGACTGCGGGCGCCACGAATTTCCGCGTGTTCGGGTCTTCGCCCGCGGCGGCCTGATAGGTCAGCACGCCTGTGCTGCCGTCTAAATACCACTCGCCCGGCTGGTCCACGAATGCAAGGGCGTTCTCCACATAGCAGGGTTTGCCCGGACTGGTCGTGGTCATGGGGCCGTGCCCGATCCATCCGACTGGAACGGTCGTGACAACCTTGTCGCCCTCACTGGCGGCGATGGGC
>CAIUWO010000122.1 GCA_903902895.1 Candidatus Hydrogenedentota bacterium
GGAGTTATGGGAGCTATGGGAAGAATGGGATTTATGGGATGAGCAAGGGTGGATTGTTTTGCGGGGGATTATGGGGTATGGTTCTGCTAGTGTTGACGTACGGGATAACCCAGAGGGACGTGCCATGCGGATGATTCAAAGGAGTGTGCTGCGGGGAGTTGAAATGGTTTTCCTGGCCCTTGCACTGGTGACTGCGTCGAAGGTAGCGGATGCTGCCGGGGTTCAAGAGGTCATCATCGTCTCGAAGACGCATTTTGACATCGGATACACGGCGCGGGTGGCGGACGTGCTGAACCGGTATCGGACGACGATGATGGACGGGGCGCTGTCGGTGATGGAGGAGACCGCCTCGCTTCCAAAGGAATTTCAGTTTGCCTGGACACTGCCGGGATGGCCTTTGGCGCAGATTGTGGGCCCGGAGCAAACGCCGGAACGGCGGGAGAAGATTCTGGCCGCGATGCGGTCGGGCAGGATTGTTTGGCATGCGCTGCCCTTCACGATGCACACCGAATCGCTGGACCTGGAAGATCTGGTCCGGGGACTGCATTACTCGTCGGATTTGTCGCGGCAATTGGGCCAAAAACTGCCCACGGATGCGAAAATGACCGACGTGACCAGCCATACCTGGGTCCTCCCCACGCTGCTTACACATGCGGGGGTGAAATTCCTGCACCTTGGCTGCAATCCGGCCTGTCAAAGCCCGCGCGTGCCGAAACTGTTCTGGTGGGAGGGGCCGGACGGGTCGCGGTTGCTGACCTTCTATTCCGCGGGCGATTACGGTACCGGGCTCATACCGCCGGAGGATTGGCCCTACAAGACGTGGCTGGCGATGCTGATGACCGGGGACAACCAGGGGCCGCCCAGTCTGAAGGAAGCGAAAAAGCTGGAACGTGAGACGGCGGCGAAGTTGCCGGGGGTGAACGTGCACTTCGGGCGGCTTTCCGACTTTGCCGATGCGATTCGGGCGGAGCATGCGGACCTGCCCGTCGTGCGCGGGGACATGCCCGACACTTGGATTCACGGGCTGGAGTCCATGCCCATCGAAACCGCGGCCGTTCGCCATTGGCGGCCGCAAATCGGCGCGCTGGAGGGTTTGGACACGCTGTTGCGCTGTTGGGGCGTGACAACGGAACCGGTAAAGGAGGCGTTGGCCGGAGCGTATGAGAACAGTCTTTTGTACGGGGAACACACCTGGGGATCGTGCGGAACAAAGCCCGGGCCGTTCCGGTACGGTGATGACTGGAAGAAGGCGCGTGCCGACGGGGTGTACAAGGATTTCGAGGCGTCCTTTGAGGACCATCGTCAATACAGCCGCAATGTGCCGCTGGCGGTGGAGTCCTCAAAGAAAAGCCACATGGGTGACTTGGCCAAGGCGGTGTCCGTAGAGGGCCCGAGAATTGTCGTGTACAACCCGCTGCCATGGGCGCGGGATGTGGTGGCGGAATGGGAGCAGGCGGACTTTGCCGCGCCGTCAGTTCAGGAATGCGGTTCGAAGCGCCTGGAACCGGTGGCGCATGAGGGAATGTCACACCGCTTTGTTGCCCGTGGTGTGCCTTCGATGGGCTATAAGAGCTATGCACCCGCAAGGGAAAGAAGCGGTGAGGATGCGTTGCTTTGCGATCGAGACAAGGGCATTCTCGACAACGGGATTTTCCGGGTGACAATAGACCCGGCTCGGGGTGGTGTGCGGTCAGTGGTGGAAAAACGCACCGGACGGGAACTGGTGAACCAGTCCTCTCCCCTGCTCTTGGGCCAGTACCTGTATGAACGGTTCGGCCGGGAGCAAACACAGGACTTCGGCAATAAGTACATCAAACGCCCGGACCAGCAGTGGGCTTGGGACGACCTGACCAAGGTGAACCTGCCGGAGGGGGCATACCAGTCGGCGTCACCGAAGGACTGCCAAGTCGCATATTCGTCCGATGCTGTCAGTGTCTCGGCGGTCTTGACGGCAGTGCCGAAGGGCATACTGACGGACGCAATAAAGATTACGGTGCGGTTGTACCGGGACATGCCCTTTGTTGAACTCGGATGGACGATTGAAAACAAGACGGGCGACCCCTGGCCGGAGGCGGGATGGGTCTGCCTGCCAATCAATGCAGACAAACCGACGTTCAAACTGTCTCGGACCGGCTCCATTATAGACCCGTCGAAAGACCTCATACCCGGGAGCAACCGCCACGTCTTTTGCCTGAATGCCGGGATGACCGTGACCGGGCAGAACGGTGGCGGCGCCGGGATTTGCCCGTTGGACTCGCCACTGGTCAGCCTGGGAAAGCCGGGGCTTTGGCAGTACTCGCTCGATTACACGCCGGACAAGTCCGACGTTTTTGTGAATGTATTCAACAACCAGTGGTCCACAAACTTCCCGCTATGGATTGAAGGATCATGGACATCACGCGTGCTGCTGTGGGCGGCCAACAGCGATAATACCACCGAGGCATTGCTGACGCCCGGCTTGAACGCGCGGACGCC
>CAIUWO010000123.1 GCA_903902895.1 Candidatus Hydrogenedentota bacterium
AGCGGGATGCGCTTGACGCCCGGCGTGTCGCCGGCGGCCGCTGGAGCGGCCGCAGCGGCGGGCTTGGCGGATGCGCCGAGCACGTCGTCCTTCGTCACCTTGCCGCCGATGCCAGTGCCCTGCACGCCGCGCAGGTCCACGCCTGCATTCTCGGCGACGCGTTTCGCCACCGGGGTGGCCTTCACCGAACCGGCGGACGCGGCATAGGCCTCCACGTCCTCGGCCATGACCCGTCCACCGACACCGGTGCCGGGCACGAGCGCGGGGTCGATGCCCTTCTCTGCGGCCAATTTGCGGGCACGCGGAGAGACGGGACCGTCTGAAGCCGCGGCAGCAACGGCGACGGGCGCGGCAACAGCAACCGTGGCCGCCGCGACGGGTGCTGCGGTAGGTGCGGGCGCTGCCGCCCCTCCCCCACTCACGCCATAGGCCGACAGGTCTGGCAGCGGCTCATCCGCCGCGCCGACCAGCGCGACGACCGTAAGCACGGGCCGCTCCACCCCGGCGGGCACCAGTATCTTGCGCAAAATGCCCGACGCGGTCGATTCGCATTCGACCTCCGCCTTGTCGGTCTGTATGGAGAAGATAGGGTCCCCCTCCCTGACGGGGTCACCCTCGTTCTTGAACCATTTGACGATTTCCGCCTCTTCGACGGAATTGCCCATCTTGGGCATCACGATTTCCTGCATGACTCGTTCCTCAGTTTATCCAGCCTTCGCGGCGGAGTTGTTCCTCGCCGTCGGCAACCCATGCAACGATGGGGCTGCCGGCGTCTATCTGGCCAATTTCCTGCAACACTGCAAAAGTACCGCCACCGCGGTACAGTTCACGCACGCGGACGGCACCGGGGTCTTCTGGGTTTTCATAGTGCATGGCCGCGGCGGCCACCAGGGCGATATGGCGCGGGTCCACACCGGCCTCGACGCACTGCTTCGCGGCGCCGATGATGCGGTCCTCCGGACCCAGCTTGCGCACGGGGTCCCGGGCAACGCGCTCGACCTGGTCGGCCAGCGCCTTGTTGTGGTATCGCCGCACGAGGTCAAGCCGGTGCGCCTCGAGTTCTGCCCGGTCAAGTCCGCGCCTGCGCGCGAGCGCCTCGCAGCTCTCGGCCGTGGCGGCGGCGACCAGTTCGCGCACCTTGTCGTCGCGAATGGCCTGCCAAATATACTCATGGCCGTGCAGCTTGCCCAGATAGGCCGTGGCCGCATGGCTCATGTTGTGCACGAACAATTTGCGCTCCACATAGGCGTCAAAATTCGGAATCGGCTTGAGATGCGCGATGTTCGGGATGGGGCCGCGAAACGCGTCCCGGTCGACCGGGAGTTCGCAAAAGGCCTCCACGCAGACAAGCAGCGGGTCCGCCGCCTTCTGCGCCCCGGTCATGACGGGCACCATGCGCCCGATGGACGCCTCCACGAAACCCACCTGCGTGTCCAGGGCGGCATGGCACGATTCGGGCAGTTGAGCGCGCAACTTTTCGCGCAGGAACGACCCGGCATGGATAAGGTTTTCACAGACGATTATATCCAGCGGCGCCCCGCCCTGTTCAAAGCGCCGCGCGAGGCCCTTGGCGAGTGCCGGAACGATGTAGGGCAGGGCATTCACCCCGACGGCCGTGGAGGCGATGTCCGCCTTGGCAATCACCTCCGCCACGGCCTCCAAGTCCCGGCCGTTAACCGCGTCCACATGCTCCACGAGAATGCGTTCGGTCTCGTCGCCCACGATGTCAATGGGATAGCCATGGCGCGCGCGCAACGCGTCCACCACGGGCTCCATCACGTCCACAAACACCGTGCGGTAGCCCGATTCAAAATACAGTTGTCCCAGGAAGCCGCGGCCGATATTGCCCGCGCCAAAATGCACCGCTGTTTTCAAGGCGAATCTCCAGAAGCCCCTCCGGCTGGAGAGGCGGCCAAGTATAGCATGCGAAAAGGGCGAAAAAGTACTGTCTGGGACGGTGGCTAATCGCGTGGTTTGGCGTTCCACAGGAAGCAGGACAGGATGAGGCAGAGCACGGCCGAGCAGAACCAGAAGGTCATGACGGGGGTGAAATCGTGGCTCGGCAGGCCGCCGACGACAATCTTGTGCCCCTCGATGAGTCGGCCGCTGATCTTTTCCTGCATCGTGGCGCCAATATAGCTGACCAGACCGACGGTGCCCATGGCCACGCCGCTGGCTTTCTTTGAGCAGATGTCTATGGCAATCAGTCCGCCCAGGAAGGCGATGAGGCAGCCAATGCCCATGCCGTAGATGGAGGCGCCGATCAGGTGCTCAATGCGGTAGTTCTTGTAGACACGCAGGGTGCCCTCGGCGTCCACGATGCGGCATCCGTGCCAGTTGGGCATCCAGTCCGGCATCCAAGTGGGCGCGTTCACGGTCCATTCCGGTTGTTTTGCCTTCTCGACGGAGGCCACCACGGCGTTCCCGCCTGGATACAGCCCAGAACCGGCCAAGGCCCCAAGAATTTCCGGCTTTACGGCGCCGGCTTCAATCTTGCCCAAAAGCCCCCTGTCAAGCGTGCCGACAAAGGTCGTTGGGGTCATCGCGAAAACGCCCAGTCCAATCACCATGAACAGACAGCACACAATGGTAACCACATTGCGCTTGGACTTGAAAAGGAGGTCCGATATGAACCCGGAGGCGAAGGTCCCGAAGGTTTCGAATATTTTGGCCACGAAAAAGAGACCGCCCACCGCCACGAGCGAGTAGTCCTTCGACTCCTGCATGTAGAGCGGTCCCCAACTGGTCATGCCGTATCGGGTGACGTACATGGTCAGCGACGCGAAACACACAATCCAGACGTAGGGGTTGCGAAACACCTCCCGCTGCGCGCTGCCGACGGAATCGTCGTTCAGCGGGGCAACCTCGGCATGGTCGTTGCGGAAGTCAGCCACGGCCGGCAGACCGCAGGTGGTGGGACGATCGGCAAGGGTGCGATAAAGAATCAGCGCAATAATTGCCGCGAACGCCGCGGAGAAAAAGTAACCGGAGCGCCAGCCGTACCAGGTGACGACCAGGGCCGTGGCGTAAATACTGAACCCCTCGCCCAGACTGTGCGAGCAGCTCCATGCGCTGTAGTAGCGGCCGCGCTCGCGGTTGCTGAACCACTGCGACAGCGACACGCCGCAAACCACGGCGCCCATGGACTGAAACCAGCCGTGGAGCGCCCACAGCACCAGAAAAAGGATGTAATAGTGGCTGAAACCAAAACACATGACCATGGCCGCCACGAGCAGCAGGCCGGTCGGCATGAAGCGGCGCACATTGGCGCGATCCGCCAGAAAGCCGTTGGTGAATTTCCCCAGCGCGTAGGTAATCAGCATGATTGCGCCGATATTGCCCATCTGGTTGGCATCCAGAACGCCGCCGTCGAGCATCGACTTCTTCGTCACCGAGAACACCTGGCGGCAGACATAGAAAGTGCTGTAGCCAAACAGAATCGACAGAAACACGGACCAGCGCTTGAAATGGTAGATGCTCCTGACCGCACCCGCATCCTGAATCGGCGGCGCATCCGGGCCGGTCTTGAAGAATCCAAGGACCGAATTCACTGCTCCCATGAAAGCTCTCCCAATCTGTTGCCGCTACTGCGTCACGCGCGTCGAACCGGATTGTACCGCTTTGCGTGCCCCGCCAGGAAGCAGCACCTCGCCGGTGACGCCCTCGGGCAGCGTCACGTCCACCGCCAGCGTTGAGCCCTTTTCCCAGCGCACCTTGATGTCGCCGTGCGGCGTGGGCACGACACCCTCCGCCCAAGTGAGGCCGACGGTGCGCGGTTCAATAATGACTTTTTCAAAACCCGGCGATGCCGGCCGCACGCCGAGCACCATCTCCATCAGCCGGTAGGTGGGCGTGGCGGACCATGCGTGGCATTCGCTGCGCGGGTCCTTGGGCGTCTCCCACCAGGTCGTCGCGCCCAAGTCAAGCATGCCCTGCCAGCGTTCAAGGTCTTTTATGACGTATTCGGGCTTGCCCAGGCGTTCCGCCGCCTCGTGCAGGTAATGGGCAAAGTACAAAGTCGTGCCGAGCAGCGCCGAATCGGTGAAAAGGCGCTCCGAAATGCGCTTGCAGCGCGCCTCGTCGGCAAGGCCGAAGAGCACCGCAAAGACGTTGACGTGCTGGCTGAAGGTCTTGGTGGCGATGCCGTCCCGGTAAAGCCCCGCCTGTTCATCCCAGACCTGCGCGTTAATCTTCTCCGCCATGCGTTTCGAAATGCCGCGGTAGCGCTCCGCTGTGAGCGGGTCGTTGAGCGCTTCGAACAGCCCTACGCCGATGTCGAGCGCGCCCTTGTAGTGCATGCTGCTTAGCGAGCAGTCTTCCGCGTCGGCATCGGGCACGCCGCTCTTCTCGTAGGTCCAGTCGTAGAAGTTCCAGTAGGGCAGGTTGGAGATGAATCCCTGGCCGGTGATGTGGCGCTCGTAGAATCGCAGGATGTTGTCGACGGTGTGCGCCGACTCGCGCACCAATTCCAGGTCGCCGGTGTGCTGGTAGTAGTCGTCGAGCATCTGGATCCAGCAGAGCGAATACCCGGGAATGACCTGGAAGGTGTGGTTCGGATAGCGCGACTGGATAAGGCCCTCGGGCAGGGCCGACGCCTGCAACTGGCGGACGGCGTTGGCCAGCAGGCGCGCGTCACCTGAACCATACAGGCTGATCAGGCCCTGGATGCGCGTGTCGCCGCCATACTGAAGCCGCTCGTAGTAGGGACAGTCCTGAAAGGTGTCAAAGGCGCACATGCGCTGCGTGTACCAGCCGGTCTGCCATATCTTGTTGAGCTTCTCATCGGAACAGGCGAACTTGCCCCGCTCCACAAAGGGATAGCCGGTCCATCGGTAGGACAGGCCGTGGATGGTGAACGCTTTGGTGGCGTGCACGGCGACGCGCACAAAACGAAAGGTGCGCGGGATAAACGGCTCATAAATCTGGCGGCCATCCCGGGCAATATAGCTGTCGTTGGAACCCTCCACACGCAAATCACCCAGCACGTCGCGACGGGCCTTGTCACCGTCGTTCATGGGGGCTTCGGCGTACATGACCTCCACGGCATCCCCCGCGGCACCCTCGACATCGAGCGCCACATAGCCGTTGATCAGGCACCCCGCGTCCAGCACGAGATAATGGGTCTTGCCGTCGCCGGGCATCGTCAGGGGCAGGGACGGTACGGTGGCGTCCGCCTCGACCTTGAAGGAAAACGGCGGGGTGTCGCGCGTGCCTTCGACCACGCCCGACTGCACGGGTGCGCAGGACTCCGCAGGCCGCATCTCCGGGCTGGGGATCCGGCGGGGATAGAGTTTCCAGGGGGTGTAGGTGTCGGTGTGGTCGCCCCACTTCTCGGCGCCGCACAGTATGCGCGCCCGGGCCCAGGAGGCGTCGTCGAAACCGGGCTGCTCGAAGCCTGCCGGCAACGCACGCGCGTCAACCCGCTCATACCAGAAGGCGGCGCCGCCGCCGCGCGTGTTTTTCTCGCCGCCGCCCGCATGGCCGGGGCTAATCAAGACGCGCCAGGTGGCGTCCGATTTCAGTTCGGGGGAATCGAACAGGAAGGCGGGGCGGGCGCTGCACTGGAAATAGGGAATCTCGTTGGTCTCCAAACCCCAGTACATCACCATCGCCGCAACCGTGTTCTCACCCTTGGCCAGAGTGCCGGACAGGTCTAGCGTGTCGTAGACATGGTGCTGCGGGTCGAAGCGGGCGGAACCGCGAAACACTTCACAGCCATTCACCCACAGGATGTACTGGCTGTCGGCGGTGACATAGACCCGGTTGAACGACTCCGGGTGCTCCGTGGTGAATTTGCGCCGGAGGTAAAACGCCTGGCCCACCGCGTCCGAGTGCAGTTCCGGGCCGGGCGCAATCCACTCCGCCTGGAAGGTGTCGGGCTTGGGCTCCAGCACCAGCAACGGACTGCCCGTGTTCGGTGCCTGCGCGCCTGCCGACGGAGCCAGAACCGCCATGCCAAGGGCCAAAACAAGCGTCCATCCGGCAGTTGTCAGGAGAATAGAACGCATCCAAATAGCCTCCGCTGTGGGGATACAGGCACCCTGCCCCGCCGCGCGGGACCGGGGGATTATAACGAAGGCACGGGGGTGTTGAGAAATGGCGTGCCCAGCATGAATAGAATCGGCGGGCTTTGCACTGAACTGTGGTCAAAAACAGCCTTGGCAAAGGCGCAGGCGGGCCTGCCCCCACCATCCTTCGCGTCGCATTTGATTGCCCCCCGCTCCGGGTGGTATACTTCACTTGTCGATAACGACCCTGTCGCGGGGTGGAGCAGCCTGGTAGCTCGTTGGGCTCATAACCCAAAGGTCGTAGGTTCAAATCCTACCCCCGCTACCATAAGACGTACAAGGGACTTACGAGAA
>CAIUWO010000124.1 GCA_903902895.1 Candidatus Hydrogenedentota bacterium
ACCCCGTCCAGCGCACCCTGGGCCATGCCCAGCAGTCTGGCGGCCGTGAGATTGGCCTGCACGATCAGCCCCGGTTCGCTGACCGTGCAATAGCCCACCGGCGCAAGGTCGTACAGGTCAAAATACAGCGCCTGGGCGGTTTCCAGTTCCAGCTGCGTCCGGCGCAGTTCCTCGTTCTGCATCTCCAGCTCGATCTGGTGCACGCGCAGTTCGTGCAGGTGCCCGGGCGTTTCCGCGGGCGACAGCGAGGTGTGGCTTTCGGCCGTCTTGTCCGCGCCCCTCGCGGCGGTCTCTTCCGCCCGCCGGCGCAGTTCCGCCGCGTCGGCGGGTGTCGACTTTCTTGTGCTCATCCGGCAATTTCTTTATGGACGCATGACTGGGAAATCATGCGCTCTGGACCGAATCAAAGTTGTCTGCAACATGGAAACACGTGGCGCCGCTTTTCCGGCCTCGTCGCCCCGCCCCCGAAAGGGGGTCGGCGGTGCGGACCGTCGGCGCCTGGGCCGGGGGGGCGAAGCGCGAACAATCAGGAGGAACCTTCATGGTTGAACGATTCTTTCCGTTGTCGCGACGGCGTATATGTTCCCCGCGTCGTTCAGCAGCGCGGTGGCGGTAATGCAGACCTCCAGGACCGTTCCGTCCTTGGCGAGCCGCTGTGTGTGGTAGGGTTCGAGAATCCTGGACTGGCTGAGCTGCCGCATCTTGGCCATTGCGTCTTTGCGCAGCTGCGCGGGGATGCGGTCGCCCACGCTCATCGCAAGGGCCTCGTCCTCCGTCCATCCGTACATGCGCACCGCCCCCGGGTTCCAGGCCAGGATGCGGCCCTCCAGGTCCTGCACGGTGACGGCGTCGTGCGCGTCGCGCACCACCACCGCCAGGCGCAGGAGGTTGTTGGCTTTGCGCAGCCCCTCTTCCGCCAACTTGCGCGCGCTGATGTCCTCTATCATGCACAGATGGCGCGGATGCGCGGCGTCTTCCACTTTCATCCGCGCAATCGTCATGCCGACCCAGACGACCGCCCCACCGGGAAGAAGATAGCGCTTGTTCATCTGGAAACCGTCTGTCTCCCCGGCGTTAAACCGGGCCATCTGGTCAAGGTCAGCCTGCATATCCTCCGGATGGGTGACGCTCATCCAGTCGGTGCGCCGCAGTTCTTCAACGGTTCTGCCCGCGATGCGGGCAAACGCCGGGTTGACCTGGCAGAAACACCCGGTGAGCGAATCGACCTGGGCAATGCCCAGCGGGGCTTCGAAGAACAGTGTTTTGAACAGGTCCTCGCTTTTGCGCAGCGCCTCCTGGGCCTGCTTCGCCTCGGTGTTCTCCATGAAGGTCATCACGGCCCCCTCGATCAGGTTGTCGATGGTGCGGTAGGGCTGCATGTGCAGCCGGTACCAGCGGCCGTCGGCCGTTTGCACGTCCCGGTCCTTGGTCCCCAGCGTGTCCAGCACGGCCCGCACATCCTGCACAAGGTCGCCATCGCCGGTCAGGTTGGAGACAATATGGCCCACGGGCCGTCCCACGTCGCCCGGGATCAGGTTGATGATCGCCGTGGCGCTCGGGGTGAAGCGCATGATGCGCAGCTGATGGTCGACAAAGACGGTGGCGATGCCCGTGCCGGCCAGCAGGTTCGTCATGTCGTTGTTGACCCGTGTCAGGTCGGTCACCCTGGTCTGCAGTTCGCAGTTGACCGTGGCCAGCTCCTCGTTGACCGACTGCAGTTCCTCCTTGGCCGTCTCCAACTCCTCATTGGTCGACTGCAGTTCCTCGTTGACCGACTGCATCTCCTCGTTGGCCGACTTGAGCTCTTCGGTGGTGCTGTCCATCTGCTCGTGGGCCGATTGGAGCTGTTCCTCCCGGGCGCGCAGTTGCTGCGTGAGCGCCGCGATGCGCGCATCGGCGTCCTTGCCGGCGCCGTCCCCCGGGGCGAGGGCCTGCAGCACGGTCCTGCGCGCCAATTCGGGGTCGCAGGGCGGCGCCTCCTCAAGGACAACGAGATAGAGCGGCTGGTCCGCGGGCGCGCCAACGCCTTCGTGCACCGGACTGACCGTCAGGTTGACCACGGTGAAGTCGCCGTTGGTCTTGACGCGCAGGCCCGGGCAGGACACGGTTTCATGGGTCCCCGCCGACTGGTGCAGGGCCATGGACAGGTCGCGGCGCAAGCCCTCCCGGGCTATGTTGAGGATGTTGATGGCGCCCACTTCGCCCGGGGACAGTTCCAGGTACATGCCGGTGCGCCCGTGCAGGTAAAGAATGTCGCCCTCCCCGGTGACAAGCGCGGCCGCCGGAACAGTCTTGGCCAGCAGGGCGTGTTCGGTCAGTTCCCGAGCGCTCCATTTCACATGGAACGGCGTCTTTGCAGACTCCCGCTGGACGGCCGCGTTCACCGCAGTGACCGCCGGGATATAGCGTTTTGGCGCGCCGCGCCTGCCCGCCTGGGCACCGTCTTGGCGCTGATACAGCTTCGCCTTCAGGTCTGTCGAGACAAACAGCGGGCCGGCGTCGCCCACCGTTTCGGAACTGCCCAGCAAGAGCGTGCCGCCCGGGTTCAGCGCGTAGTGGAACATGGGCATGAGCCGCTTCTGCAACTCGCCGTTGAGGTAGATCAGCAGGTTGCGGCAGCTCAGCAGGTCAAGTTTGGAGAAGGGCGGGTCCTTGATCAGGTCGTGCTCGGAAAAGACCAGGGTGTCGCGGATGCCCCGGTGAATGCGGTACCCGTCGCGGCCCGGTTCGGCCGTGAAAAAGCGGGCCAGCCGCGCCGCCGAAAGGTCGGCGGCGATGCCGGCCGGATAGTGGCCGGCACGCGCCTTGGCAATGGCCGCACCGTCAATGTCGGTGGCAAAGATCTGCAAGGTGCGGTTTTGCTTGAGCAGCAGTTGGCGCTCGGCGAGCAGGATGGCGATGGAATAGGCCTCCTCGCCCGTGGAACAGCCCGGCACCCAGACGCGGATGGGCAGCTCGGCGCTCCGCCCGGCAAAGAGCCTGGGGATGACCTGTTCCTCCAGCGCCTTGAAGGCCTCGGGGTCGCGGAAGAAACTGGTGACACCGATCAACAGGTCGCGAAAGAGCGCCTCCACCTCCGACGGTGACGTGGTCAGAAACTTGACGTACTGCTCTATGTTGTCTATCTTGTGGACGGCGATGCGCCGGTCGATGCGCCGTTGGATGGTGCTGGGCTTGTACTGGGAAAAGTCATGGCCTGTCCGGGCGCGCAGCAGGATGAAGACCTTCTTCATCGCGCACTCGGCTTTGGCCTGCCGGAGGGGCGGGGTCAGGGGACGCTTGCCGTAGGCGCGCGCCGCATAGGCGATGAGTTGGGCGGGCATTTGGGCCGGAGGCAGTTCGTAGTCCACCAGCCCGGTGTCGATGGCGCTGCTTGGCATGCCGCCGAATTCGGCGGTGCCGAGTGCCTGCGCCATGGCCATGCCGCCCGCCCCCTTGACCGCCCGCACGCCGAGCGTCCCGTCGCTGCCGGTCCCCGACAGGACAATGCAGACGGACTGTTCGCGCTGGTCCTGGGCCAGGGAGCGAAAGAAATAGTCTATCGGCAGGCGCTGGCCCCGCGGCGCGGCGGGTTGGAGCAGGTGGAGCGCGCCGTCCAGGAAGGCCATGTCATGGTTGGGCGGGATAATGTAGACGCAGTTCGGCCGGACAACCATGTTGTCCTCGACCTCGAACACCTCCATGCGCGTGTAGTGCCGGACAAGGTCGGTCAGGATGCTTTTGTGGTCCGGGGCCAGATGCTGCACCAGGACAAAGGCCATGCCCGGGTCCGTGTCGGCGGGCAGGCCGGAAAAGAAGGCCTCAAAGGCCGCCAGACCCCCGGCCGACGCGCCAATGCCAACGATGGGGAAACCGGACGCGGGCTGCTCCGCAACCGGTTCCGTCTCCGCCGGGTTCCCGGCACGCTCTTCGGCGCCCTTCGCCTTGCCCGCTTTTTCTGCCGTCATACGGTACGCCTTTCATGCGCGCGCGCACGCCAGTGCAGAACGCCCGTCGCAGCGCTGTGGTGAGGGCTCCCTTTGCGCCGGGGTGCGGCCAAGGGAAACAAACAATTATTCCTATTAAGTATAGAGATAAACCGGGCTGGCGTCAAGCTTGGAAATGCGTCGGAAATGCGTCGTGGAATTGCCTCGCGGAAAAAATCCCGTATGCGTTCCAGGACCTCGGTGCAACGGGGACGGCGATTGAAATGTTCTGCGTGGTGTGGCAGCATCGGAAAAGGTCAAGCAGGCATCGCTGGTCCGGCCGGCCGCCAGTTCCCCCGGCCTGACCCAGTTTCTCGTGAAACCCTTCTTCGTATTACTGTCTGTCAGCTTCGTTGATCTTATCGAAGATTTTCAGCGCATCTCCGCCATGAGGCCTTTTGAGCAAGGAAGATGAACCACCGAGGGCACTGAGGCACACAGAGGGGTTAAGCGGCCCCGGTCCTGCGTCCTCCGATGCATCCCCTCTATCCCGTTCATCCCTGTTAATATTTCTTCTGCCTTTTTCCGTGTAATTCCGTGCGGTTCCGTGGTCAAAAAAGCCTGTTTTGGTTGCGGCCATGCCGCTCCAGGTCCTCCGTGGCGCACGGGCGGCGCGCTGCCTGCCCGCAGGGTGGTGGTTTCCTCCTCTGAACTCGCTCCAGAAGGAATATGCGCGCCACA
>CAIUWO010000125.1 GCA_903902895.1 Candidatus Hydrogenedentota bacterium
CGGCGTGAAGGGGCTCGGCGGGATGTGCCTCTATTTCCAGGGCATGGTGGGCGGTCTTGCCACGCAGCTCGATATTGAGGTGCCCCATCGGGACGGAACCCGAAAGTTCAAGGAGGATTCCTTCGAGAAGGCCGAGGCGCTCGGCCAGAACCTGGCCATCAAGACCGTCAACGCCCTGCGCGGTGCGGAGGTCTGGAAAGAGGAGAACCCGCGCGTGTCCGTGGCGGCAAAAACTATATACGCCCCCATATCGGGCCTGTTCCGCTATGCCATCATGTTGGGCCTGGTCCATCCGGGCGTGTTCTGGCCCTTCAACGCCCGCACCGAGGTGGACGTGGTGCGCGTGGGTGATTTGGAAATCCTGACCGTCCCCGGCGAACTTTATCCGGAGATCGCCGACGGCGGCATCGAAAGCCCGCAAGGCGCCGACTTCTATCCGCTCGCCCCGGTGGAAGTGCCCCCGCTGCGCAAAGACCTGATGAACGGCAAAATGCGCATGGTCTTCGGCCTGGCCAACGACGAGATAGGCTACATCATCCCCAAGAGCCAGTTTGACGCCGTCCCGCCGCATGCCTACGAGCCGGGCGGCCAGTACGGCGAGATGAATTCGGCCGGGTCCGGGGTTGCCCCGGTCATTCATCACGAGGCGATGGCGCTGCTGAACCGCATGCACGATGCGTTGAAGGACGCGAAATAGCAGGGAGACTTCCATGAAATGCCCGGAATGCAAGGACAGGTTCGCGTTGACATGGCTCCGATACGCCAAGGCTCCTCTCGGGCGCATCTCCTGCCCGTCCTGCGGTGCGCGCCTTGTGCTCAAGCACCGCTGGTTCTACTGGCCGGCCATGTTGCTGGGCTGCGCGCTGGTGTGCACCGCATTCTTGGCGCTGGGTGACCGCCTCACCGGTTCCATCGTCGTGACGGTGCTGGGCGCGACCTTGGGCGGGCTGTCTTTAGTCCTGCCTGCCGACAAGTACCTTGAGGCCCACTTTTCGGTGTTGGCACCGGTGAGCAAGGCCAAGGCGACTGCCCTGGCGGATGAGGCGGCCCCCGTGCCCGCAGGGGCGGCTGTGCTGGAAACAGAAACGGAGCAGGACTGACCATGGAGAAGAACACTATGAGTCGCCGCGCATTTGTGGGAGGCGCCGTCGCGGGCGTTATGGCCGCAAGTATGGTTCAGCATGCTGGGGCGGAGGAGCCCAAGACCGCGGGCGGCCGTGCGATTCGGCTGGGAGCTCCCGTCGATGCCGGCAGCGATGATCCCGAGGCGCTGGCGCTGGCCCACCGCAAGCTGGGCTACCGGGCGGCCTATTGTCCCGATGTAAAGCTGGGAGACAAGGACCGGATTCGCAACCTGTCCGAGGCGTTTGCCAAACATGATGTCGTAATCGCCGAAGTGGGACGCTGGTGCAACCTGCTGGAGGCCGACGAGGCCAAGCGCAAGCAGAACCTGAAGACCGTGATCGACGGGCTGGCGCTGGCCGAGGAAATCGGCGCGCGCTGCTGCGTCAACATCGCCGGCTCGTACAACAAAGAGACCTGGTTCGGCCCGCACCCGGACAACCTGTCCAAACAGTATTTCGATGCGGCCGTGGAGAATGCGCGCACGATCATCGACGCGGTGAACCCCGTCCGGGCCAGGTTCGGCTATGAGATGATGGGCTGGGCGCTTCCGGACAGCCCCGACGCCTACCTCGCGCTTATCAAGGCCATTGACCGCAAAGGCTTCGGCGTGCATCTTGACCCCTGCAACGCGGTCAACTGTCCCCAGCGCTTCTACCGCAACACCGAGCTGCTCAACGAGTGCTTCGACAAACTCGGCCCATACATCGTGAGCTGCCACGCGAAGGACCTGGTGTGGGACATCGAGATGAACGTCCATTTCCGCGAGGTGGGCCCGGGTCAGGGAAAGATGGACTATGCAACCTGGCTCAAGGGGCTTGCGGCGCTGCCCGGCGACGTCCCGCTCATGATGGAGCATCTGGCGTCCGTCAAGGATTACGACGCTCCCCGGCAATACCTGTTTGAACTGGGTCCGAAAGTGGGCGTGCGCTTCGAGTAACCGTAAGTGTGAACCGCGAAGCCACGAAGGGCGAACAGCAATTTAACATGGATGGCCAGGATAAAGCCCAAGGGGCGTTTCTTTCTTATCCTGTTCATCCTGTGCTTCCATGTTCATAAAGTCTTTGGCACTTTTTATTCGTGGGCTTCGTGGCTTTCGTGCCTTCGTGGTTCAATCCCGGATAAGCTTGTAGCTCTCAATGGCCCATGCACCCACGGGCGCCTCGAAACCGGCCGGGGTGGCGGCCAACTCAGTCTGGCTGTTTTCAAGCAGGTCGGCAACGTGGACCGCGTCCGCCGTAAGGGGGGCGGCAAGCGCAACCCCTGCCGTGCATGCCGCGCCGGTGGACTCGTAGCAGCGCAATATGAGGTCGTCCGAGTCCTCTGCCTTCTTGAGCGCCGACAGCAGCACGTTTTCCGGTTCCACGCGGAGAAAGGCCTGGGCGCTGGGCAGTCCGCCTGTGTGGGCCGTCGTCGCCAAGGCGATGAGCGGGTTGTTGAACTCCTGCCCCCGGCGCACGATGCCTGCCTGCCGCCAGGTGCCGCTGTGGGGGACGAGCGCGTATTTCACGGTGCGCACCCCCGCCTCTTCCGTTGCCGCGACGGGATGGTCCGGGCTGCGCAGCACGCTGAGTCGCATGGTGTTGGGCGTGATGTCGTGGCCGTAGCGGCTGTCATTGAGCAGACTCACACCGTAGCCGTCCTGGGTGACATCGACCCAGTTCTGCGCGGCGAACTCCTCTCCCCTGCTCTTGCGCGTTATGGCGCCGTAGGGGATTTCATAGGTCGCCTCCGGTGCCGACACATCGAGCGGGAACGACACCTTGACCATCTTGTTCGCCCCCTGCCACTTCACATCGAGCGCGAAGTCGACCCGGCGGATACCGCTTTGGAGCGTGATGCGTTGGGTGAGGCGGGCCAGCCCGTGTTTCTTTTTCACTTCAAGGGCCACCCGTACCGGACCGTTCTCCAGCACGCGGATCTGCGGAGCGTCAACCACGTCCACGCAGGGGCCGTCCCAGATGTTGTGCTCCTCTTTTCCCTCGGGGGAGAACAGAAAACCTTCCGAATCGCCGGGGTCGTCCAGCACCTGAATCAGATTGCCCCGGCCGGGCTGCGCGAGCATCTCGCGGTTGTTGTCCTTGTCGAAGACGCTTGCCAGACAGCCGGTGGCGGGATCGATGACGATGTGGAAATACTCGTTTTCCAATTCGGTCAATGTTGCCTTGAGGGCCGTCGATTCCGCCTTTCCAGGCCTGACCCAGAAGGTTTTGTAGCCGAGCGACGGCACGTTCCCCGCGATGAAGGCGATGCGTTGTTTTTTCGCTCCGTTTCCGTCATCGAGAATCTGCGCGGCGACCCGTCTGTCCTGTTCGTCCACGAGTTGAATCGCGTCCGCGGCAGTCGTATTCTCGAATTCCACTTCAACCAGGTCGCTGCGGTCCCATGCCACGGGGTTGAAGACAACGATGGGAGTTCCATTGCCGGTGGTGTCAATGTGTTCCGTGATGGCGCCAAGCGTGGCGCGCAGTTCCGCGCCTGCCATGGCGGCCACCTCGGCGTAGCGCCGCAATGCGTCGTCGATGGACGGCGGCACGTCGGTGCCGGAGATGGTGTCATGGAACTGGTTGAGCATGACCATCTTCCACGCCGTCAGCAGCGCCTCTTTCGGATAGGGCCGCGCGCCGAGGCGGTCGGCCACCGAGGCGAACTTCTCCAGCGTGAGCAGCAGGTTTTCACTGTAACGGTTGCCCTTTTTGATCTCGCCGACGCTGGTGTACGCGCCGCGCAGCGTGGGCTCCAGTTCGGTCGGCACCACGGGGAAGCTGTGCGGCCCGGCCAGCACGGCCTCCACAAATTTGGCCGGCGTGCTGAACATGAGGCGCGGCGGCCGGTCTTCGGGATTCTTGGCCGCGACGCGGCGCTCCATGACCTCCTTCATGCGCCCCACATCGGCGCGCAGCGCGCCGCCGCCGTGGTTGCCCACCCCTATGAGCGCAATATCGTCATTGACGCCGTAGCGTTGGTGCATGTCGGCCAGGCGCTTGTCGAGTTTCGCCTGCGACGGAAGACTCTCCCCGTCGGCGCACGCGGGCTTGAAGGCGAACACCCGCGACCCGTCGGGCGACTCCCACCAGAACATTTGCTCACCCCCGCCGTTGCGGGGACGGGTGAACAAGCAGGCGTCCATGCCGCTCTTCTTGAGGATTTGCGGCAGGGTCCACGGCAGGGTCCATGCGTCCTGGAACCACGCAGTCCTCACGTCCATGCCGAATTGGCGCAGGAAATAGCGCTTGCCGTGCAGGCACTGGCGGACCATGGACTCGCCGCTGGGCACGCACCCGTCAAACTCGCAGTAGGTCCCGCCGCCAATGGCGAGGCGGCCGTCGTCGCCCCGCGCGGCGGGGTTGGGGATGCGCCCGTCCAGCGCGTCGCCGCGGTGCGCGTGGTAGCGCAGCTTGTAGAACAGATCGGGATGGCGCGTTTCGAGCGGTTCGATGGCCGGCACCTGCAGGAAAGTGAAGGTGTAGTCGGGATACTGCTCGAAATTGGCGAAGGCGGTCTCCAGCGTGTGGGGAATCACCACCTCCAGCGTTTCCGGGTCATAGCGCCACCACCAGGCGAGATCGATGTGCGACTGCGGCAGCACGTGCAATGTCATGTCGCCCGGCCGCGCCGCAGGGGCGCCTGCACCACTGTCCTGTGAGAATGCGGCGGGGGTCATCGTGAACATTGCCCCTGCCGCCGCGAGCGCCATGGTCCAGCCGCGCATCTGACGTGGATTCCTTTCCGTTGGGTCACCGGTGACCGCGATGCCATTGTAGCGGTTCGATGCGGGGGGATTCGACAGACGGGGTGGACTTGAATGGAGAGGCGGAAAAGCGGACAATTTGTGCGTGGCATTCAACGCACAAAGGCTTGCGCCTGGGAGACTCGCTGTTGAAGAAGCTTAGGATAGGTGCGGACACCTCAGTGTTTGGCGGATGTTTTGGCAAGAAATTCGACTGCGTGGAAATGAAACACGCCATACAGCGGGAGCTTCGCAGGGAGAACGCCGGACGCACCTGGTCTGAGCGAAACAAGAGCATACGCAAGGCGGTCTCGCTGGACCCGCATTTGTCCCGGCTTCTGGACGCCGCGGCAACCTTGCCGGCAGGGGAATCGTCAGGAACGCAATTCCGGGGCAAAACACGCATATAGCGGCAGACAGTTGCCGTCTTTCATTGGCAAGTATTGGGGTGCGGACAGACCCTGCAATTGTGCATGCTCCGTCAACAGACAAGGATTCCAAAGAACATGGCAAGAGGCGTCAGCAAGGATTCATTGGGCGTGGAAGTGGCGAAGGAGTACACCGGCAAAAAGTTCCGCCTGGCCTATATCGGCTGCGGCGGCATTGCGCACGTGCACATGGACGCGCTCACCGGCCTGCCCGATGTGGAGGTGGTGGCCGGTGTGGACAACCGGGCGGACCACCTGAAAGTGTGGGGCGAGAAGTGGGGCGTCACCAAGCTGTACAAAGACTGGAACAAGATGCTCAGGGAGGTGCAGCCGGACGGTGTGGCCGTTTGCACCCCCAACGGCGTGCACATGGCCCCCACGATTGACGCGCTGCTGGCGGGCGCCCACGTCATCTGCGAGAAGCCGATGGCGATGAGCGCGGCCGAGTGCGAGAAGATGATTGCCGCCTCGAAAAAGGCAAAGCGCAAACTGATGATCGGGTTCCAGTTCCGTTATCACCCGAACACGCAGTTCCTCAAGCGCGCGGCCGACGCCGGCGAGTTCGGCGACATCATGTTCATGAAATGCCAGGCGCTGCGCCGCCGCGGCATTCCCAACTGGGGCGTGTTTGGCCAGAAGAAACTGCAGGGCGGCGGGCCGATGATCGACATCGGCGTGCACTGCATCGAGATGGCGCACTACGTCATGGGTTCGCCCAAGCCCGTGGCCGCGTCGGGCAACATCTGGACCTATTTCGGCGACAAGCCGTCCAAGGTGGTGTGCCCCTGGCCGAACTGGGACCACAAAACCTACACGGTCGAGGACCTGGCCATCGGGCAGATCCGGTTTGCGAACGGCGCGCTGCTGCACATCGAGGCGAGCTTCGTGGCGCACATCAAGCAGGACGTGTGGAACTTCAACTTCATGGGCACCAAGGGTGGCGGCAATTACGATCCGCCCGCGATCCACACCGACCGCGCCGGCACCATGATCAGCAGCAAGCCCAACTTTGTCGGCAACGACGATTCCTATGAGTACCTGTTCGAACTGAAGCTGCGCAACTGGGTGGACGCCTGCACCAAGGGTACGCCCACAGAAGCGCCGGCCGAGGCCGGCCTGGCCGTGCAGAAAATGCTCGACGGCGTGTACCGTTCCGCCGCCGCGGGAAAAGAGGTTGTAATCAAGTAGGGCTAATGCCGGTTACAAACACGCTTTGCAACGCCACCCGGACTGGTCCGGGTGGCGTTTCTATTATTGCCCGGCAAGGAAGTCTCCCCCACCCTGTAACCCAATCATCCCCCGGCGGCGGAAAGTCTGTCTATCCGCGCCGCGATCGTTGCGGCGGCAGGCTCCAGCGGTGCCTCCCCCTGAACCACCATGTCCGCCCGCGCGCCCAACGGCGCGACAAAACGCGCATGCATGGGACGCACCGTCTCCTCAAACTGGGCGATCACCTGCGCCGCCGCGCGGCCCCGCTCGCGCGTGTCACGCGCGAGCCGCCGCGCCAGCCGCACTGCGTCGGAGGCGTCCACAAACACGCGCAGCGTCAGCAGCCCCTCCAGTTCGGGCATGCCGATGACGTGCAGGCCTTCCACGAGGATAACCGGGGCCGGGGCAAGGTGCAGGGTTTCAGGCCGGCGCGTGTGCAGGGCGAAGTCGTACTGCGGGGCCTCCACGACCCGCCCCTCCGCCAAGGCGGCAATCTGTGCCGCCAGCAGGGACGCCTCAATGGCCTCCGGGGCGTCAAAGTTGACCTTCGCCCGCTCCTCCGGCGCAAGCGCCGCCAAGTCGCGGTAATACCAGTCCTGCGAAACCATGACGCACCCCTGGCCAAAATGCCGGGCCAGCACCCGCGCCAGGGTGGTCTTGCCCGAGCAAGTGCCCCCGGATATGCCCACCACGCAAGCAGACATGCGCCACTCCCTTGGGTTGTCCCGCCGATGACCATGGGCCGCATGCCCATGCCATGGATTGCACGGTCAACACCCTAGCACAGGCCCAAAGCCGGATGCATCTGC
>CAIUWO010000126.1 GCA_903902895.1 Candidatus Hydrogenedentota bacterium
GGGGTGGGGTGGCCGCTGGGCGGCTAGCCGCGCGCGGTGGTGGAGAAGCGCGTGGCGGCGCTGCGGGGGCTTTTTGACATGTACGGGCTGCGCGTGTACAGTTTCCAAAACGGCGGCGCCGACGCCCACGCGGCCGACGCCGAACGCCGCAGGGCGTGGCTGGAGGACTGGAAGGCGCGGGTGCGCCTGGCAAAGTCCCTGGGCTGCGACTTTCTGGGCCACTGGCCCGGCGGCGGCATGGAGGGCAACGCCAACATGGACGCAGCCATCAGCAACCTGGTGAAGAGCTACCGTGATGCCGCGGCGGTCTGTGCCGACGCGGGCCTGTGGATGTCTTTTGAGATTGAGCCGCCCTTCGTCTTCAATACCCCGGAGCATTTGGAACGCATTCTCGCAGAAGTGAACCATCCCGCCTGCCGGACCAATTATGATCCCAGCCATTTTGACCTCATGTGGGGAAGCAAGGGGCATCCCGAGGAGATGCTCAGGCGCATCGGCGCTAAGCACATCGGCCATGTGCACCTGACCGACACGGACGGCACGCAGTTCAACGGCACCTCAAAACATCTGCCCTGCGGCGACGGCCACTGCGACACGGCGGCGGCTTTGCAGGTGCTCTACGACGGCGGTTACCGGGACTGGATCATGGTGGACGCGTGGAAGATTACCGACGCCTACGACGCCTGCCGCAAGGGCAAGAAAGCGGTGGATGATTTCTGGAGCGGCTTGGCGTAGGGTGCCCGCAGCGAAGCAGAGCGCACCGGTTTTTCGGGCCCGCTTCTCCCCTCCGTCATTCCCGTGCAAACGGGAATCCACGCCCGCCCCAAGGGCGGGCGATGCCGTTATGGGACGGGCACACTCTTGGCGCGCCAATGGGGGACGGCGCGTTCGGGATGACAAAAGGGGTGCGCTCCGCTTTGCTCCGGACACCCTGCATTTCCCTACTCGCACCATGCGCTGGCATCGCGGCGCAGCGTGTCCCAGTCGAGTTGCAGCGTATGACCGTTGCGTTCGAAGGCAACTGCCTTGGCGGGAAAATCGGCCTTGACGTAGGGGTTTCCATAACGGGGATAGTCCGCGATGTTCACCGCTTTGCCGCGCTGTTTGAGGCTGCCGTTCCAGCCGAAATCCAACCGGCCCTGCGAGGGTGATTCGTAGGTGATCTGCAGTCCCTCGCCATAGACGCGCGCTTTCGCGATACGGTCCATGAACGCGGAAAACTCGCCGTCCGTTTCTTTTCGGCCCAGTTCGCAGATCCAGATGTTCTCCTGGCCGGGGGCTATTATTTCGCGGTCCTTGTCGTCGCCCTCCCCGGTCTGCCAGTGTCCGGGCTGCCGCGACCACAGCGCGAGATAGCCGTCTCCGCGCCGGGCAAAATACCAGCCATCGCGTTCGACCACCTCCTCAAACTGGTCCTTCGGCAGCCATGCATGGGTGAACATGAGCGGACGGCCTTTGACATAGGGGCCGCCGCCCCCGCCGGCAATGCGGTATACCGCAATGGCCACGTTCTTCACCTGCGCCACGCGCGGCAGCGTGCCCGATCCGGTCCAATAGCCGGGCGTTTCCTGACTGCTCTTCACGGGGTGGGTGGTGAAACAGGTCGCGCCCGGGCCCAGCGTGGCCTGCCACACATGCTGCTGGTCGCCGCCGTAGCCGCGCTTGTAGTCCTGCGCCGTGCTCAGCATGTAGTCCGGCGTGCGGCAGGTGTAGATGTTCGCCTCCTCGCGCTGGTTGCGCTGCACGTCGTGCCGCACCAGCCATACCATGGCCGGAAGCAGCCCCGTGTCGTGGGCCGTCTCCATCAGGCCCCGCTGCCGGGTGAATGACTTGAAGAAGTCGTTTTCCCACCAGTGGTAGGCGTCCAGCATTTGCAGCGCCAGTCCGATGGTCTTCGGATGGGCATAGGCCTCCATCGCGAAGAAGAGCATGCCGTCCTCAAGGCGGTCATATTTCAGGCCGTACTTCCCGGCGTCGCGCAGCCGGATGCCGGCGCGCTGCGTGTTGATCATCTCCGGATTTCCGGCATCCGTGGCAATGTCATAGATCACCCGCGGCAGCCGGTACTCTTTGCTCAGCGCCAGACAGGTCGACGCCATGTCGCCGGGGGAATAGTGGTTCGTGCCAAAGAGCACCTTGAATGCGCCGTTGGTGCCTTCACCGCGGGACCACTTTTTGTCCATCTCGTAGGTGCGGCCGTGGGTGCCGCAGAAAGCGCCGCGAAAACTGTTCAGCGCCATGTCCGCAATCAGCAGGTCGGTCACCATCTTGGCGCGCTGCCGGATTTCCTCGTCCTGGCAAAAGTCCACGAGGTTTATCAGCGCCGTCAGGTCCTCCGTGTAGTACACATTGGAAAGCCATTCGCTGAACCCAGTCTGATAGCGCAGGTGCATCCAGCGCAGGATGCGGTCCCGGAAGACCGGCATCCGCTCGCGCCCGGTCTTGCCCGAATTTGTGAACACCGCGTCCGGGTACAACTGCGCCGCCAGGTAGGCGCCCGAGGAGAACATGATGTAATGGTTCTCCGACCAGGTGCACATCGAGTCTATGCCGGGCTCCTCCGGCCAGTACTTGAAGCCCAGCAGGGTCTCCCGCGCCTGCCGGCGCGCGGTGTCACTCAGCAGCGGGCTGTCGCCGGCCGTGTACAGCAGCCGAATCACGCCGGCAACCTGAAAGTCGGCGCAGTCCATCCGCGCGTTGATCACATCCAGAGAGTCGGCCCACATGGTCTCGTCAAAGGACTGGCCCGCCGCCACGCGAACCGCGCCGCAGAACGGCCCCTGCACATCCCCGTGGCTGAGTGTGTAGTCGATATAGGCTTTCCGGCGGGCTTCAGACGAGTCCGCAAACGGAACCTCCGCATAGGCGTCCCGGCCCGGCGCGTTTTCCATATCCCAACGGTGGTGATGCTTGCGCTTTTGCTGCGCCTGGCTCACGCCGGGCAGCAAGAGCAGAACTGTAAGAACGGCCAACACCGTCAGAATCCAAGGGTGGGGAATTAAATCCCCCCTTGAGGGGGGTGACCGCCGAAAGGCGGTCGGGGGATGTTTCCTTAAGTCCCCCTTCGAAGGGGGTGCCGCGAAGCCACGGGGGATGTTGGGTCGCGTGCAAGCCCGGGGGACAGCATCCCCCGTCCCGCCTGCGGCGGGACCGCCCCCTTCAAAGGGGGACCCAATACGGCCTCTCCACGCTCGTCCCCAAGACAGGGCGGCATGGCCGCGCGCGCTCAAAATGGCCTTCTTGTATATCTCCACCATGACTCTCCGATTCTAATTCGTCACCAACCCATGCTAGACTCTCCCGCGCCCCAAAGGGTTTCCCTTCGGGCTTTACCCAACGCATGGGAGACGCAGTAATGGCAGAAAACACAGGTTCCTCCCCCCTCTCGCGGCGCGGCTTCATCCAGTCCCTGGGCTGGGGTGCCGCCGGATTGGGACTCATTTCCGCGGGCGTGCCCATCGCCCGCGCCGCCGAAAGCGCCGCTCCGGCCGCGGACGGTCCCTTTGCCCTGGCCCACGGTCCCTGCCTCCAGGTGCCCGGCACGAACGAAATGACCGTCACCTGGCACACCAACCGGGTGGGCGTATCGAAGGTGCTGTACGGCAAGGACGCGCCGGACGCAACGGCCGTCGCCAGCAGGGACGGACTCATCCCCAATGACTCCACCTGCCACGCCGTGCGCCTGACCGGGCTCGAACCGGGCCAGACCTACCGCTACAAGGCCGTCACCCGCGAATTCAAGGGATATGCAACCCCCTATCTGGTCAAATACGGAGACACGATGGAGAGCGACACGCTCACCTTCACCACGCTCAACCCGAACAAGGCCGCCTATTCGTTCCTGATGTGGAACGACATCCACGATGACTGCAGGCGGCTGGAGGCCATGTTTGACGATGTGAAGTGGGACGGCGTCGATTTCACCGTGTTCAACGGGGACATCATCAGCGACTTCGTCACCGAACGGCAGGCGTTCCGCGGCTTCTACGATGCCAGCGTCAACCGCTTCGCCAAGA
>CAIUWO010000127.1 GCA_903902895.1 Candidatus Hydrogenedentota bacterium
CACACAAACAAGGCGCCTGTTCAAGGAATGCCCCCATCGAAATCACTATAAAGCAACATCGCCTTAACTAAGTGCCATTCGTGGCAGTCCCCCTGCGGCACCGACACTTTCTTAGCAGCCTCAGACCGCCTACGGCGGCGATTCGCGGCAGAAAGGCAAGGGCACAAGACAGGCGAGACGCCTGCGATACGTACCGCCGCCGTCTCGGCGGCCTTGTGCTTTGCCTTCTCCTGGAAAGCGACTTTCTTAGCAGCGAAGCGAAGCAATCTCTTGTGTCCACAGCCTGATGCGCGCAAGAGATTGCCGCGTCGGACTGCGTCCTCCTCGCAATGACTGTGTTTCTTCGGGTTTGGCGGGCCAACCTTATGCCTCAACATGGTTGACTCATTACACTGGCCAAGACGCCGCAGTTGTCTATTAATGCTGAATTCAATAAAAAATGGTCCTGGAAACCCGATTTGGGCAGGGAAAATCATACCATTTGGTAGGCGTTTTTTTCGCACTTTGACGGTAATGCGGCTTCATTCGCAGGGTCCATCTCATTGCTGTAGATAAACTTATACAAGTGGCGTGCCCGCTCGGCACAGAAACTTTGACTTGCGGCTTGTTTTTCTGTATCATACCATTTGGAATGCAATTTTCATCGCTACGATGCGCGTAGCTTGGATGCCGGTGCCATGACGAGCTCGGCGCAGGACACGCCGCCGGATATTTGGATCTGCCCCTTGCGGAGTTCTCCTCCCGGCAAAACAGAAGGAATCCTGAAGTGTACAAGCTACTGTCCCAGAGCGATGCCACCGGGCATCCGGGCCTCTACCGGCCGGACTATGAACACGACTCGTGCGGCATCGGCTTCCTGTGCAACATCGACGGCCGTCGCAGCCACGACATCATCAAGAACGGCTACCGCATCCTGGTGAACCTGACGCACCGCGGCGCCTGCGGCTGCGACCCGGAGACGGGCGACGGCTGCGGCATGCTGATCCAGCTCCCCCACAAGTTCTTCCAGAGCGAGGCGGAGCGGCTCGGCTTCGACCTGCCGGAAGAGGGCCGCTACGGCGTGGGCATGGTGTTCCTGCCGCAGGACGCGGGCTCGCGCGAGTCCTGCGTGGAGCGGATCAACCAGGCGGTCGCCGACGAGGGGCAGGTGCTGCTGGGCTGGCGCGAGGTGCCGCGCAACAGCGCGGCCATCGGCTGGCTGGCGCGCCGCAACGAGCCGGTGATGTTCCAGGTGTTCATCGGGGCGGCCGACGGCATCGACCGGGACGCCTTTGAGCGCAAACTCTTTGTCATCCGCAAGACGGCCTCGATAGACCTGCGCAAGACGGACATGCCCGGCATCGACCAGTTTTATGTGACCAGCATGTCGACCCGCACCATCGTCTACAAGGGGCTCATGCTGCCCGAGGCGATGGACAAGTACTACGAGGACCTGGGCAACCCGGCAACGGAGAGCGCCATCGCGCTCATCCACCAGCGCTACAGCACCAACACGATGCCGTCGTGGCCGCTGGCGCAGCCGTTCCGCTTCCTCGCGCACAACGGCGAAATCAACACGCTGCGCGGTAACATCAACATGTTCGCCTCGCGAGAGGCGCACATGGCCAACCCGCTTTTCGGCGCGGACATGAAGAAGATACTTCCCGCGCTGACGGTCGGCTATAGCGACTCGGCCATATTCGACAACGCCTTCGAGGTGCTGGTGCGCGGCGGCTACCCGCTGCCGATGGCCATGTCGATGATGATTCCCGAGCCCTGGAGCGGGCACGAGTCCATGCCGGACGACAAGAAGGCCTTCTACGAGTACCAGGCGTGCAAGATGGAGCCCTGGGACGGTCCGGCGTCCATGGCGTTCACCGACGGCACGCGCATCGGCGCCGTGCTCGACCGCAACGGGCTGCGCCCGTCGCGCTACTGGGTGACCAGTGACAAGCAGGTCATCATGGCCTCCGAGGTCGGCGTGCTCGACATTCCGCAGGAGAAGATCGTGCTCAAGGGCCGGCTGGAGCCGGGCCGCATGTTCCTGGTGGACACCGAGCAGGGCCGGATCATCGACGACGCGGAAATCAAGGAGCAGTTCTCCACGCGCCATCCCTACCGGCGCTGGATCAACAACCAGCGGGTGGAGCTGCCCGAGGGCCTGAACTGCGTCGCCGAACCGGAGAAGGAGCCCCTGCTGGAGCGCGAGCTGGTCTTTGGCTACACGCGCGAGGACATCGAAATCCTGATCGCGCCCATGGCCCGCGACGGCAAGGAGCCGGTCGGCTCGATGGGCAACGACGCGGCGCTGGCCGTGCTGTCGCCCCGCCCGCAGCTGCTCTTCAACTACTTCAAGCAGCTTTTCGCCCAGGTCACGAACCCGCCGATCGACCCGATCCGCGAGGAGATCGTGATGTCCATGGAGACCACCATCGGCCACGAGGGCAACCTGCTCGCCGAGGCCGAGGAGGACTGCCGCCAGCTCCACCTCAAGTCGCCCATACTGACCGACACGCAGATGGAGTTCATCAAGGAGCTGGACCGGCCCGGGCTGCGGACCACGGTCGTTTCGACGCTGTTCCGCGCCGATGACGGGCCTGCGGGCGTGCAGAAGGCGCTGGAGCGCATCTGCGCGCAGGCCGAGATTGCCGTGAACGCGGGCTCGACCATTGTCGTGCTGAGCGACCGGGGCGTGAACCGCCGCTTTGCGGCGCTGCCGAGCCTGCTGGCCACCGGCGCGGTGCACCAGTACCTGGTGCGCATGCACCAGCGGTCGCGCTGCGGCCTGGTCGTCGAGACGGGCGAGGCCCGCGAGGTGATGCACTTCTGCCTGCTCACCGGCTACGGCGCGGGCGCGGTCAACCCCTACATGGCCTACGAGGTCATCGACGATCTGGTGCGCCGCGCGGTGGTGGTGGAGGAGGCGCCGGGCAAGGCGAAAAAGAAGTTCATCAAGGCCATCGAAAAGGGCATGCTCAAGACCATGTCCAAGATCGGCATCTCCACGCAGCAGAGCTACCGCTGCGCGCAGATTTTCGAGGCCGTCGGGCTGGGCTCGACGATCATCGACCGGTGCTTCACCAACACGCCCTCGCGCATCGGCGGCATGGGCCTGCGCGACCTCGGGCGCGAAACGCTCATGCGCCACGCCGCCGCCTATCCCGACCGGGCGTCGCGGCGCCCCGAGCTGGACCCGGGCGGCAACTACCGCTGGCGGCAGCGCGGCGAATTCCACCAGTGGAACCCGGTGACCATCGCCAAGCTCCAGCACGCCACCAAGCTCGACAACCCGGAGACCTACCAGGAGTTTGCGGACGAGGTCAACAACCGCAACCGCACGCTGGCCACGCTGCGCGGCCTGCTCAAGTTCAAGGAGGGCGCGCCCGTTCCGCTCGAGGAGGTCGAGCCCGCCTCGGAGATCGTCAAGCGCTTCTGCACCGGCGCCATGTCCTACGGCTCCATCAGCCGCGAGGCCCACGAGAATCTTGCCATTGCCATGAACCGCATGGGCGGCCGCAGCAACACCGGAGAGGGCGGCGAGGACCCGCACCGCTTCGAGCGCGACCCCAACGGCGACCTGCGCCGCAGCGCGATCAAGCAGGTGGCCTCGGGCCGCTTCGGCGTGACCAACGAATACCTGGTCAACGCGGATGAAATCCAGATCAAGATGGCGCAGGGCGCCAAGCCCGGCGAGGGCGGGCAGCTTCCGGGCCACAAGGTGTTTGAGGAAATCGCCAAGGTGCGCTACTCGACGCCGGGCGTGGAGCTCATCTCCCCGCCGCCGCACCACGACATCTATTCCATTGAGGACCTTGCGCAGCTCATCCACGACCTCAAGAACGCCAACGTCAACGCGGCCGTGTCGGTGAAGCTGGTCTCCGAGGTGGGCGTGGGCACCATCGCCGCCGGCGTGGCCAAGGGCAAGTCCGACCTCGTGCTCATCAGCGGGCACGACGGGGGGACCGGCGCCTCGCCGCTGAGCTCGCTCAAGTACGCGGGCCTGCCCTGGGAACTGGGCCTGCCCGAGACGCACCAGGTGCTGGTGGAGAACGACCTGCGCGACCGCATCCGCGTGCAGGTGGACGGCCAGCTCAAGACGGGCCGCGATGTGGCCATCGGCGCGCTGCTCGGCGCCGACGAGTTCGGCTTCGCCACGGCGCCGCTCATCGTCAGCGGCTGCATCATGATGCGCAAGTGCCATTTGAACACCTGCCCCGTGGGCGTGGCCACGCAGGACCCCGAACTGCGCAAGAAGTTCCACGGCAAGCCGGAGCACGTGGTGCGCTACTTCTTCTTCGTCGCCGAGGAAATGCGCAGGATTATGGCGCAACTCGGCTTCCGCACCGTTAACGAGATGATTGGCCGGGCCGACATGCTCGAGTTCGACCCGCTGCCGGAGCACTGGAAGGCGGAGGACCTCGACTTCTCCCGCATCCTGTACAACGCCAAGCCCTGGGAGGGCGCCACGCTGCACTGCAGCAAGAAGCAGGACCACGGCATCGACAAGGCGCTGGACCACGAGATTATGAAGCTGGCCGCGCCCGCGCTGGAGCGCAAAGATCCGGTGCGCTTTTCCATCAACATCCGCAACGTGCACCGCACGGTCGGCACGATGCTTTCGAGCGAACTGACGCGGCGCCACAAGCTGGGCATGTACACCGGGTCGCTGCCGGAGGACACCGTCTGGATCGACTGCAACGGCATCGCCGGGCAGAGCTTCGGCGCGTTCGCGATTCAGGGCCTGACCCTGGACGTGGTCGGCGAGGCCAACGACTACTGCGGCAAGGGCCTTTCGGGCGGCAAGATTATTGTCCGTCCCCCGGAGGCATGCCCCATCGTTCCCGAGAGGAACATGGTCGTGGGCAATGTGGTGCTCTACGGCGCCACCAGCGGCGAGGCCTATTTCCGCGGCCTCGGCGGCGAGCGCTTCTGCGTGCGCAACAGCGGCGCATGGGCCGTGGTGGAGGGCGTGGGCGACCACGGCTGCGAGTACATGACCGGCGGCCGGGCGGTGGTGCTCGGCCCCACGGGCCGCAATTTTGCCGCCGGCATGAGCGGCGGCATCGCCTTCGTTTACGACGCGGACGGCACCTTTGCCGCCCGCTGCAACCGGGAAATGGTGGACCTTAAACCCCTGCACGAGAAGAGCCTGCCCGAGCTGCGCCGCATGCTTGAGCGGCACGTCCAGTACACGGACAGTCCCGTGGCCCGGCAGATTCTTGAGAACTGGGATGACGAAATCAAACGCTTCATCCGCGTGATGCCGCGCGACTATGCGCGGGTCATGGCGGAACGGGCGCAGTTGGAGACGACCAATGCTGCCAGATAAATCCAAGGGATTCATGACCTTCCAGCGCGAGCTGGCCGACCCGCGCTCCCCGGAGGAGCGGATTCGGGACTTCAACGAGATCATCAACTCGCTGCCGCCGGACCGGCTGCAGCAGCAGGCGTACCGCTGCATGAACTGCGGCGTGCCCTTCTGCCACAGCGGCTGCCCGCTGGGCAACCAGATCCCCGACTTCAACGATCTGGTGAAGGACGGCGACTGGGCGGGGGCGCTGGAAATCCTGCACTCGACGAACAACTTCCCCGAGTTCACGGGGCGGGTGTGCCCGGCGCCGTGCGAGAGTTCGTGCGTGCTCGGCATCATCGACCCGGCAGTGGCCATTGAGATGATTGAGCGCGAGATTGCCGACCGCGGCTGGGCCAAGGGGCGCATCACGCCCCAGCCGCCCGCACGCCGCACGGGCAAGCGCGTGGCCGTCGTCGGCTCCGGCCCCGCCGGACTGGCCGCCGCGCAGCAGATCAACCGCGCCGGCCACGCCGTGGTGCTTTACGAGCGCTCCGACGAGCCGGGCGGCCTGCTCATGTACGGCATCCCCAATTTCAAGCTGGACAAGAATGTGGTGCGCCGCCGCGTCGGGCAGATGCGCGCCGAGGGTGTCGAGTTCCGATGCAACAGCGAGGTCGGCCGCAATGTGCCCACCTCCGAACTGGACCAGTATGACGCCGTCGTCATCGCCGTCGGCTCGACCAAGCCGCGCACCTTCGAGGGGATGAACATTCCCGGCTCGAACCTGAACGGCATCCACACGGCCATGGATTTTCTCACGCAGCAGACCCGGCGCCTGCTCGGCAAGAAGACGGAAGGCCCGGAGATCACGGCGTCCAACAAGCGCGTCGTGGTCGTCGGCGGCGGCGATACCGGCTCCGACTGCGTGGGCACGGCCCTGCGGCAGGGCGCCAGGTCGGTGCTCAACATCGAGCTGTTCCCCAAGCCGCCCGCGGGGCGCGCCCTTGAGAACCCCTGGCCGCAGTGGGACTTCGTGCTGCGCACCTCGTCCAGCCACAAGGAGGCCGAGGGCGGCGACTGCCGCGACTGGTGCATCAACACCAAGGAATTCGTGGACGACGGCAACGGCAACGTGCGCGCGCTGCGCGCCGTCCGGGTCGAATGGGCGAGCGACGCCACCGGCCGCCGCACCATGACCGAAATCCCCGACAGCGAGACGCGCATCGAGTGCGATCTGGTGCTGATGGCCATGGGCTTCACCCAGCCCGAAACGGACACCTTCGTGGCGGACCTCGACCTGGAAATTGAAAAGAACCGCTTCGGCATGGGCATCAAGGGCGGCGCGAATTTCGTCACCAGCAAGCCCGGCGTATTCGTGGCGGGCGACGCCCGCCGCGGGCAGTCGCTGGTGGTGTGGGCCATCCACGAGGGCCGCGAGGCGGCCCGCGCCGTCGACCTGCACCTCATGGGCTACTCAGACCTGCCCACCATCAACTCCTTCGGATACGACACGCTCAAGCACGTGACGGGCTGAGAAGGGGCGTAGAATCCGGAATCAGGAAGAAAAGGCCCGGCACAGCGCGTGCAAATGCTGTGCCGGGCATTCTTCTGCTTGGGATTGCTGTAGCTTTTTCATTTCAGCCTGTCCGGAATTATTGAATCTGGAAAACAGGAAATCAGGAAAAGCGGGAAGAAACCTTGATGGGGGACGGGAAGATGCAGCACCACCCACGCTCCTGCCCTTTTCCGAGTTCCTGAGTTCCAGATAAACGAATCTCGTGCTGCCAGCTGTTGGGCAGCACCGCTCATCACTCCTCGCATTTATCCGCTCCATTCCGTCCATCGATGCCAACGGGTCTTTGTCTTCTTCCGTACTACTATGTCCCAAAATCGTCGCAAGTCGCGGTGATTTCATCCAGCGTGGGGCAGAGATTCCTATCTCCCCATCTTCCTTGCGTCTTTGCGCCTTGGCGGCTTTGCGTGATCCCCTACCGATCCCCTCCATCCCTTCATCCCTGTTAATACGCCTTCTTCCCACGTTCGCATAATTCCGTGCGGTTTCGTGGTCAAAATGC
>CAIUWO010000128.1 GCA_903902895.1 Candidatus Hydrogenedentota bacterium
CATCCCCCTGGTCAGCATAAGTAAGTCGGCCACTTTGACGCTGTCTGCGGCGGCTTAGGAAGTGCTCGTTACCAATCGCACGCCGGCTTCAAGGACCGACAAGACCGCATTCGAGTCCTGAAGACGATTACTGACGCTTTCCAGCGCCAGTTCCTTAGGGATAATGTCAGCGAACTTGAGGCCTTCCAAGGCTTCTTCATTCACAGGTATTTCTGGCGACTCATCCTTTCTCTCGCATAGGGCGTCGATTGCGTCGGCTATTCCTGCTTGAGGCATCTTTGCCGGGAATGTGATTGTAAGGTCATCGTGGCGAACGCTGTCTGAAACTATTCCTTGGAGCGTTGCGGCTAGCGTGGCATTGGCACGTGTTCCGGCGAAAGTCCACCAACACGTGCGCTCCTTTTCGGTCACGATGTAACTTGCACCATCATCTTCCAGCCATGGTACTTCCAGCCGAATTGCCTCGATACGGTCGGCGGCCCGTCGCGACCAACCTTGGGAGGTAATGTCTGTCGCCAAGATGTGTTTAACCGCCTGGGAGAGCGTGAAACTGGTTCCGGCGCCTTGGCCAGCCCACCAAACTCCGCCGTCCGATTCCCCCGGTTCGACATACACGCGACGGCGTTTCCAATCTACATGGCAGATTTTCCATGAGCGACCGCCCAACAGCAAGTCCTTTGAGTCGCTGTCCTTCCCAAGGAAGAAACGCTCATCCACATATCCGAGATCTTCATTCCCTTGGCACACTGTGAAGATAGGAGGTGACAGGAAAACCGAAAGGATCTCCAGGAAATGCTTCCGTCCGTATTCCTCTTCCCCTTTCCGTCCGACGGACAAGATGCCCTGGTCTTCCATGAGCACCTCATTGGCAATCATCCACGAAACCAGCTCATCGACCTTTCGTCGGTCCATGGCAGCGAAGGTCGGAACACTCTTCACCCATTCGAACCATGTGTTTCGGCCAATGCCATTCTCCTGAAGAGTCAAAGCCAGCAACTGTTGCGCGAGTATATTGAACACGTCCTTCGGGGGCTGGACCGGTTCCACATACCCTGCGTCGAAAAGGTCAATGAGGCCAGCGGCACGCAGCAGCGACTGGTCTTGTGTGGCGAGAAACAGGCAGTTCCTTAGTCCTCCTTCGCGGCGGCCGGTTCTGCCCATGCGTTGCAGGAAAGAGGAAACCGTAAACGGTGCGTCGATCTGGATGACTCTGTCCAAATCCCCCACGTCAACCCCAAGTTCGAGAACGCTGGTCGCAACGATGACACAATCCTCGGCAGACTGAAACGCCTCCTCTGCCTCGTGTCTCTGACTCCGACTAAGGGAACTATGCGTGACGAAAGTCTTTACCCCCATCTTGCGCAGTCCATTGCCGAGACGTTCAGCCCGTGCCCTGCTATCGACAAACACAAGCCTCTTTTCGGATCGGAACATCCGGGACAGCACAAGCGCCGCATTGTCGAGGGAACCCACATAGTCGAGCTTAACGTCGGATTCCGCCGGGGATGACTTTGGCGGAAGAAGGACGACCCTGGCACCTGAACACCCGCCGGTCAGCCATTCCAGCAGAAACTCCGGGTTGCCCACCGTGGCGGAAAGGGCGAGACGCTGAAACTCCCTCCCACAGATGCGGGACACCCTCGCCAGAAGAGAGAGCAGATGGCACCCTCTGTCGTCTCCGGCAAAAGAGTGAACTTCATCGACAATGACCACCTGGACGTTGCTGAGGAATCTGTGGCCGTCCATGACCGATGAAGTGAGCATCACCTCCAGGGACTCCGGTGTCGTCAAAAGCAAGTCCGAAGGGTTGGCCAGCATGCGCTGTCGATGCCCCCTGCCCACATCCCCGTGCCAGGTCTCGCACCGTCGGCCGACCAGTGACAGGTAGCGGGACAGCCGGATTTCGAGATTGTTGATGAGCGCCTTTATCGGGCAGAGATAGAGGACGCTTAACCCTGTCCACGGTTCACTCAGCATTCTCGACAGGGTTGGAAATACGACCGATTCAGTCTTGCCACCTGCTGTTGGTGCAAGAATGACTGCGTGCTTGCCTTCCAAGATCGGAGAGATGGCCGCCTCCTGAAAGGGCCGCAATTCCCGCCAGCCCAGGCTGTTCACAACGTGGTGCTGGATGGACGGATGTAGCAGATTGAAAGAGCTCACACATCCAACTCGATGTCGTCAACGCTATCAGCGGCGATGGCCTGCCGTTCCACACGCGTCAGTTCCACATCAGCAATTGTCAGAGAATAGTGCTTTCGCGGGTCAAAGTCCTCGTACTGATCAATCCGGTCCAGAATGTCGGCAACAAGCTTCTTCAAGAATATCCGGGGCGCTATGCCGACCTTTCCACCCAGCTTGCCGGCCACGGCGAGCACCAGATCGTTCACATAGGTATCGTCGCACAGCGCGCGCACGCGGTCGGGCGAACTGCAGTGGCCCTGATAGATATCGCGCACCTTGGTGCCGACCAGGGAAAGTCGCTCGATGCTGAAGGGCGCGAGACGTATTTGCACCCCTCGCGGGTTGTCGAACGTGCCATTTGGATTGAAGTCCACGTGCAGCCTTTGGGCAAGCGGTTCGAGTCGCGAAATGCCCTGTGGTCCATCGAAGAACGCGGATGTTCCGGTAATGAGCAAATACAGGCCGGGGAAACGGCCGGAGTCGATTTCGTCTATCAGCTGACGCAGGGCATTCAGACTCTTGTCGCGCACGTCGCTCCGCATCCGTTGAATGGTTTCCACCTCATCGAGAACGAGCAAAAGCCCGGCCTGTCCTGAGTCGCGAATGACTGACAACAGCCCCTGCAGGAAACCAAGCGCGCCGAAGTGGTCCAAGTCTCCTTTCACACCAGCATAGCGTTTTGCCGCCGCCGATATGTTGGGCTGGCCACCCAGCCACCCCAGAAGGGCGTCCACAAAGGCGGCATTTCCCTCGGCCGACGCAACGCGGTAGGCCCGCAGCGCGGCGCTGAAGGCCGGAGCCTTGTCACTCACCTTTCGCAGGCGCTGCTCCACGAGAACATTGGTTCTGTCCAGCAGCTCGGCTTCGTTTGCAGGGTCAATCGTTCCCTCCGCAAGGACATCCTCTTCCAGCGTGAAGAACCAGCTTTCCAGGACATTCCGCAAGGCACCTCCGGACTTGTCAGGGGTCGAGAGATTCTCAATCAGCCTCCGGTACACAGTCTCCAGGCGGTGAAGGGGGGTCTCGGTCTCCGATATCTGGATTTCCGACGTAACGAACCCCCGTTTCCTTGCTGCGTCGCACAACCATCGGGCAAAGAATGTCTTGCCGCACCCGTACTCGCCGCGAACGGCCTTGAAAACACTTCCGCCCGCCTTGGCTCGCTCCAACTCATCCAACATGACCGGTTCAAGCAGGTCAAGTCCAACGGCGAAGGCATCAAGACTGTTGCGGGGAACGGTGCCCCGCCGCAACGCATCGATAATCTCCTGGCTTCTCTTAGGGCTGATACCCATTGTCCGTCCTCAATCAATCTCAAATTGCTTGCGCAAAAGGGCTGCATTCAGTTCGACAGTGTCAGAATCCTCGTCACGCCCAAGGACCTCATAGCCGTCCAGATTCAGGACACGCTGGCACACGGCCAGCAGGCCCGCCAGTCGTATCGCGGGATAGCCCAGACTCCTGGACAAAGCGGCCGAGGTCAATTTCCCGCCGCCGGACTCAAGCGCGCACAGAAGCTCCACAAATACCTGCTCGTTCTTTGGGAAGGACCTGCCGGACAGCTTCTTTTGCTCCTGAAAAACGGGGGATGCAATAAGCGTCCCAATCCACGCCGGAACCTGCTCGTTCTTGACCGGGGGAGTGTCGTCCTCTTCGCGCCAGTCCAGAAGCGATTCAACGGGCTCTTTGGGCTTCTTGGCCGGCGCCTTCGCGGGCTCGGGATGGGCGGTCTTCTTCTGGTCTTCGGCGCTCCACCACGCCGGAGATGCGAAGACCTTCTCAGCCCAGCCTTCCAGTAAGTCTTCGCTGGCGGCCAGGACCGCAATGGGCACCACCATCTCCTGCGGGCTCACGCCGCCATGATAGCCGTTCTTCTTGATGGCGTATCGCACGCATTCGCTCCACGGAGCAATGACCTTGTGTGTGCTATTGAGTACGCGGTGGCCTGCAATGCTAATCTCGTTCTCGCCGGGCGGTCGGCCATCTTCGCGCCACCGGTCGCCTCCCTCAGCGAGAGTGCAGGTGGTGGAAAACTCCAGGACGTGGCCATGATCGCTGACAATAACGACAACCCGATTGGCGAGCTTCGATTCATGCAGGAGCGTTGGAAGCGCGCGTATCTGCTCGCGTGACCAGCGCATGTCGATTTGCTCGCCTTTGAGGAGATGATCGTCGATGGCATTGATGACAACCCCCACCACCCGATGGTCGGTGGAGGCTATCGAGGTCCTGATTTCAGGCGGGATGCCGCCCTCGGCAGAACCGTGAAGGTCGGTCTTGTGGAAGAGTAGTGGAGGCTTGCCGGGTTTGCATTTTGCCAGCAGGTCCGGATGTTGCAAGAAGCCGGCCTGTTCGGTAGTAGAGTTCCCGGTTCTTAGGGCGCCGCAAAGGAGGCTTGTCCGCGAAAACTCCGTTATGGACGGGATCGTTGCCAACCCTGCCAGCGGCTTCGTGTCCCCACCCTCCGTTATGAGCGCCCAGTCGCGCCTCGTAATGTCGTCAATGAGTTGATTGAAGACCGCCACGCTCATGCCGTCCATGACAACGAGAAGAACGGGATTCTTCTCCGCAATGGGGGCAACGACGCGCGACAGGATGTTCTCCACCGGAATTGGGTCCGGACCCTTCGGACCCGCCGCCGTCCAGTCCTGCAGGAGCCGTGCGAAATACTCAGCCTGCTTCTCCTGAATGACCTGGCATTTCTTGAAGAGCATGGCGTAGGCATCTGACAGCGTGGCAGCGGCATCACCGTTGCGCAGGGCCAGCCGCGCCCAATCCACAAAACTGCCGTCTTCGATGTACAGGCGCACCGCCTCGCTGAAGGAACCGGGAAGCTTTTCCAGGCTCGCCCGATCCTTCCCCAACCAGCGGACAAGCCGCACCGCCATGTCGATGAGTTCCAGCCGCCGGGGCTCCCGCTTGGCCTGGTCGTGGTCGAAAACGGCCTGGCGGCTCTGGTCAAGACTCTGCGGCGCACGCTCGTCCAGGGCGCTTTTCAGCGCCTCGCCAAAGACCCCAAGCCGCTGCTCGAATCCCACAAGAGACACGTCGCTCAGATAGGCAAAGCCGTCCGCCTCGATCTCTTTGAGAATGGCGTCGGCGCGTTTGAGAATCGCTTCGCGGGGCTTTGACTCGGTAATCTGTAACCGCACGACCTCTCTGGCGGCCTCACTCCAGCGACGGCACAGGTCTTTGTCCGCCGTCTTGCCGCCCAGATACCGTTCCTCCAGACGCACGACAGCCTTGTCCAGTTTCCCCGATGCTTGGGGATGGAATACGACGTGGGCCGCCAGGCCGACCGGCAATGCATCGGGTCGTTGGGCGGTCTGCACACATTGGAGGACAAGGCCGACCGCTGGATTTGTGGCCTCCTTCAGCCAGGCCACGCACGCTTTTCGGAAGTCTTCGGAAAGCGCCTTGAACCGCCGGACATTCGCCTCCTCCAGCGACCACTTGATCACTGCGGAAAGGTCCGGCCGCGCCACACCCAGGCCCAGCGCGCGGTCCAACATGACGGACCAGACCGTCTCCAAATCAAGGAACCCACCGGGGGCCGCGGGGTAATCGCCCATGGAAGCCAGGTCGAGAAGTTTCTCCGCCATCCAGTGCTGTTTTGTCAGCCGCGGGTCTATCGCATGCGCCTGAAACAGCGCCTGAATAATCTGCCAACTATTGATGGGAAAGAGTTTTCGCTTGGCCAGGCGGATTCTGATGTCTTCCCCAATGGCATTCGCGTCCAGGGGGGTCAGCAGCACCTTGGTTGCGCCCCGTGGCTGTTCCCGGCGCAACGCCACGCGCAGCGCGAGGGGCGAATCACACTGCTCAATCACATACAGCGTGTCGCCGTCGCGGATCTCCCGTTCACCGGTCCAGCGTCCCAAACTGTGAATCCCGATGACCGCGGCGCTTGGGTTCTTGCTCCTGATGGAGGCAACCTGCGCCCGTATCTGGTTGAATGTGGGGGCAACGGTAGTCACTTTTGCTGGTCTTCCTCTTCGATAACCCAGCTCACACTGACCCGGATTTGTCGTTCCGGAGTCAGCTCGCTGTTCAAGTCCTCCACCAAGCCTTTGACGGCGGAGAGAGATCAAGGTTTTCTTTCGTCTCCCGTTTGAGCACGCGCCACTTCTTTCCGCCCGCAACGGGCGTAGTGCCAGTGGTCACAGGATCAGGTACCGGGAGCGGTGTCGGCACCGGCCCTGGCACAGGCGCGGGAACCGGTTGCGCGGGCTGTTGCGTCAGCAGGCGCGTGGCCTGCGATTGCGCCTGCTGAAGGCCCGCGCCCAGTACGATCACGTGCTCATCGCACTTCAGCGCCTCGGCAACGGAGTCAACCATGCGCTGGGCGGCCTCTTTTCGTGCGTCGCCAAGCTTCGCCACCGCCTCCAGCAGGTCCCAACTGGCCGCGTCCAAGGCGCCTCCAAGGCCGGCCGCCTTGCCGACGCATTCGCCCATGGCCTGCTCACTCGTGGCCACGGCAGCCGTCGCGAGCTTCTCCACTAGGGAGTCGGGCGTGGCGTGGCTAACGGCCGCAAGCAGCGCTACCGTGGCCTCGGCCGTCTTCAAACGGTCGCTGTCCGCAAGGGCAATGCCCATCTTCTGGACGCGATCACGCAGTTTTTTGGCGTAGTCCTGACACGGCCCCATCGCGGTCCTGGCGGTCTCTTTGGCCTGTGTTACAAGGCTTTGGAGATTCACTGCGTTGAGCAACGGAGACACCGTGACGCCCAGAATGTGGCCTGCCCGCGCGATGGCCACCTTCCATTCGCCCTCAACGGGCAGCTTCTGCTCGCGGAGTTCGCAGGTGTCCGGCAGATCCGAGAGCGAGCCGCCATAGGGGCCGCCATGCAAGCAGAAGGAGCGGTTGGTCTGGTCGGCAAAGACCAGAATGACGAGGTTCTGGGCCTCCTTGGGAAGGCCCATGGCCCGCGGCTCATCCATCCACCGCCGCAGCCGGGCCACGGTGATGGTTTCCCCGGATTCCGCCGCCTTCCGGGTGAAGTGGTTCTTCCATTGCTGGCCCAGCACAAAGTGGGTCGCATCATGGCCCATTTCCCCAAGCTGCAGCGGATTGGCAATCTGGCGCAGCAGCGCGCGCTTGCTCTGTTCGACATGCACCCGGCCGTCCTGGGCGCGGGCGGCTTCCTGCACCACCTCGTACACTTTCTTCAGAGCAGCCGGCCGGACCTCCGCCTCGAAGGCCGGCGCGGCCGGAAATTCATGGGTGAGCGCCTGGCTCAGAAATCCCTCCATCGCTTTGCGCAGATTTACGGCAACCGGCGGCTGTGGCTCAAATCCGGGCCACAGGGAGACGTAGCGTTCGTTGGGTTCCAGGTCATGCGTCGTGTCGAGCGAGCTTTTCTCAATGGAGTCCAGCCCGTAGGCCGCCTCCAGATGATTCTTCACGCGGTTTTGTAGCACATTACGCTGGTTTTCCAGCAGCGACTTGGCCGCCTGCCGATCCGTGGGCGAGAGGTGGTTCGCATATTGGCCAAAGCGCTCCCCGCTCAGGACATGCTGGAGGATCACGAGCATGCCGAGGTCCCGCTTCGCGTCTTGGCTCAGGAAAGACGGCACCCAGCACAGCGTTTTGGCCCCGCCGGGGGTCTTGTCCTGGAAGGTCTGCAATTTGCTCAGGTCGTCCCGGGGGCCGTATCCTGGTTCATCAAAGGGCCAGTCTATGACCAGTTTCCAGTCATCCCCGCCATTCTCAAGGGATGAGTCCGGCAATTCGCGGATGTTGCGGAACAGCAGCTCGCACTTGCGCGGTGTGTTTCTCCACGGAAATTCTAGGTCCAGGAAGAACTCGTTCCGGTCCTGAATCTCCAACTCGGCGAAAAGCATCGTCCGAACCACGCGTATTCGGTTCCCCTGGTTGTCTTCCTTGCGGGCCTGCTCGATGATGCTCTCCGTGTCCACGCCCGTAAGCTGGAGCGAAATGGTCGGGTTTGTCTCTTCGCCCAGACGAATCTCGCCCACCGAACCCGCCCAGTTCCGGCAGCGGCGCAGCACTTCCTGGCTCTCTTTGCCGGGAATGGGCGTACGGATGGTGCCGTGGTTCAGTGCGGCAAGTTTCTCCGCATTCAAGGCGCGCAGGGACTCCACCTCCGGCACCAGCGCCGCGAGCAGCAGGGTCTTCACCAGCCGGTCGTCATTGCGGAAGGCGGTGCGCCTCGGGTCGTCCGGGGGCAGCTTGTCCAGGTCTTCCACCCGGCCGTGCTGCTGTTCCAGCGCCGGAAGCAGCTTCTGGTGGTAGAGCCGCTTCGCATTGGTGAAGTGGAGTGCCATTTCAGGGCTGAACGCCTCATCGCCATGGGCAATCACGTCGAAAAGGTCACCCACCGGCACCAGGTCGCCCACCGCAAGCGTATCGCGCTGGTCCACGAGCAGTTGCATCATCACCTTCAGCGCCGTGCGCTCCCGCTGGAGCACGCTCGATACCGCGATCAGCGTCTGCACCAGGGCCGGGCTAAACGGATACACCTTCCGGAACATGGCCCGGTCGCCCGCGCTTGTCAGCAGGACATTCATCACCTGCTCGCGGATCGTGGCGGTCTGCGCGAAGGCCGCATCCAGCTCTCTTCGGGCGTTTTCGTCGTGACACCGCAACACGCGCTTCTCGGCGATGGCCGGCAGATTGCGATCTTCCAGCGTGATGGTGTGGAAGCGCCCTTCCTGCCAGCCTAGGGCGTCGTTGAAGTTCAGGCGGTCCGCCCCCGGCACGGCGTCGCCAATCAATTCGCGAAGGTCGCGCTGGCGCGCCACAAAACTGATGATGGGCGTCGGCCGGTCCGGCGACTGGGCCTCGACCAGCTTGGCCACCTTCTGGCATTCCTGATGCACGAATTTCAGGTCGGCCGCATGGCTGGCCAGCCACAGGATCAACTCATCCAGGAAGAGGATCAGCCCGTCATAGCCCAAGCTCTTGGCATGCCGGCTAATCACGGAAAGGCCCTTGTCCAGCGAGAGATAAGCCTCCCCATGGCCCGCCTGAATGTTGTAGGTGGTAAAAATCTTGGAAATCAGGATACCCACGAGTTGGGCGCGTTCTTCGGAACCCGGTGTGGCTTCCAGGGCGGCTTCAAAGCGGGGGGCATCCCACGCGGCCTCCAAATCACCCCAACCACCACCGCCGGACGCGCCTTCGTTCAATTGTGCAAAGAAACCGGCATCGCCCATGGATTCCCGCAGCCGCACCGCATCCTGGAACAGCCCCTCCGCGCGGTAGACCCCCGGCACGGGCGCCTCGGGATGCACCTCGCGCACGAAATCGGCATAGCCGCCCAGCACGCCCGACTCCATGTCTTTCGCGCCGATCATGTGATAGGGGACCAGCAGGAACTTTTTCCCCTGAATCCAGGCGTTGTGTTTCGCAATGACCTGGGCCAGTTCCGGAATTCCCCGCGCCGCGGCATTGCCTCGGAGAATGAGATGCAGCACCGCCATAAAATGGCTTTTGCCGCTGCCGAAACTGCCATGCAGATAGCTGGCCTTGCTGGTTCTGGCGTCCAGTGCGCCCTTGACGAAATTCAGCGCGTCGTCGAAGCAGCGGACTAACTGCTCCGTCACGACGTAACTCTTTATCGTCGCGTCGGGGTCCTGTACACCCTCCGACAGGCGTAGCACGAACTGGCCGCGGTCCACGTACTCTGGAATGTCAATGAGTTCCCTTAATAGTGTCATTGGCGTGTGACTCGCATCATCATTTTTCTTTCATCCTCCGCTAGATCACCACGATCTTCCCCGGACGCTGAAGCCCATATTCCAGGGTGCCATTGGGACCACTGTGACGATATTTATATACCCAAGCAGTAAATGTTATCCGATCTCCCCGTTGAAGGTTCATGCTTTGCATCTTCTCGGTGTTGGTCATCCACACATGATCCGTCATGAAATTTCCTTTTGCATCATAAACATTGTCCATGCGAACCTTCGGAATATCGACACAATATATTCTCGATCCAACCTGAGTACACTCTGTGAAACTTCCGGAATCTCCGACTGAGCCCACATATTCATTCTTCTTGCCCAAGAATGGCTGCAAAGCTGTTCTTCTTGGGCCGTTATTTGCGCTCATCCCGTTGTCATCCTTTCATCTTTCGCCCGCCGCGCCCTCGCGCGACCTCCGGGGGTTGCCACGCCTTGATTTCGTCCAGGGTCTTGCCCATGTTGCGGGATTCTTCCTGGATGAAGCCCTCGAAATAGTCACCCATTTGCAGACCGAATTCGGGGTCCACTTCGTTGTGCCATTGCTTGAGCCAGGGGAGCAACTCAATCATGCAGGCCATCAGCGGGACAAGACGCGGATCGTCGCGGCCACCGATGCGTTCCTGCACGTCCACGAAATGGGCGCTGACGGCTTTCGCCAGCTGTAGGTGGTCGTAACCAGCCCAAGCGACCATCAACCGGCCGTCTTGGCCCTCGCAATGGGGAAAACTCACCCAGCGTTCCTTGGGTACATCGAGCTTGCCGCGCAACCGCCAATAGTGCGTTTTCAGGAAATCCTTGCTGTCGTATTTCGGAGGCACCGGGATATCGCCTAGTTCCTTCTTCTTGACACGCTTCGCTTCGTTTGGACCCAAGTATCGCGGGTCGCTTACAGACAGTTTGGAACGCGCATCAATCGCGTCCTCCCGGCGCTGCATGTCCCAAGTCCGTTCCCATTCCTCGCGCTTGCGGAGCCCCGTTGCCTTGTATCTCAATACAGGCAACAGCGGCACGCTCTCCGCCTCCACAAGCTCCGCCACCAACCCATCGATATCAAATGCAAGGTCTTTCTGGTAGACCTCGCCCACGGCCATGAATTGCACATCCTGCCGGGCGACATCCGCAAGCTTGGCAACGGAAATCATCACGATGGGTAGAGTCGGGAGTTCCTTGGCGTTTTTGCACCTTTGCACTGGGTCTTCATCATCCATCCTCCCGTCGAAATCAAAGTGACTTTCCAAACGATCCAGCAGCCATCCCCGCAACGCCCGCTCCAGTTGTACCTCCCACGGCTCCGTGTTCCACCGCCGCTTGCATTCAGGACGTTCAATTAAAGCGATATGCGAGTTTGCCGCGATACACTCCAGTCGCCGTTCTACAAGAATTCGGTAGTACGATGGCCAGTGGGCGGGGGCCTCGGTTATCGGTGTAGAGCCGTGGCGCTCAAACCATATCGTCTGCGCTTCACCTTGGGCCATCTTACGCGCCAGCACAATCTCGAAAGCCCGCTCGCCAAGCGCTATCTCGGGTGTGTCATCCCGTGGTGACAAGGTCAAATCTTCGTCC
>CAIUWO010000129.1 GCA_903902895.1 Candidatus Hydrogenedentota bacterium
AAGCGGTCGCGGTCCGCCCAATCCGGTTTCGTCGGATCAATCTTCATGTACTTCCAGTACAAAAGCACAAGAATGTCGGCCATGCTCAGCGAGCCGCCGATGTGCGCGCCCCCGGACCATCCAGTGACGTCGACCATGTCCCGCCTTACCTTGGCGGCGGTGCGGGACAGGTCTTTGAGTTCTTGATCAGTCAATGGCATGTTGATAACCCTCTCTTGGACAAGGAATTCTGGATTCTAGACGGTATTCTTAACTGCCTTAAACGCCTCGTCGCATATCCTCAGCGTCTCTTCGATGTCCCCGTCCGTGTGCGCCGTGGAGACAAACCAGTTGTGGTGGGACGTGAAGAACGCTCCCCGCCGCGTGCATTCGCCGCACCACGCCTGCTGCAGCATCAGCGTCGGGTCGTCGGTGATGCGCGCGTACAGCATGCAGGGCTCGCCGGACACCTTCATGGTGTAGCCGTGGCTGGCGGCGACCTCTATCATGCCCCTGCCCAGTTTCTCGCCGATTTCGCGCAGCAGTCTGGGGCCGTCGATGCGGCGCAGTTCGGTGAGCGTGGCGATGGCCGCGGCCATGGGCCCGGCGCTGTACCAGTAACTGCCCGTATGGAAGACCTTGGACACGTCGTTGCGCAGGGCGTCGGTGCCGACGAGCGCGGAGATGGGATAGCCGTTGCCGATGGCCTTGCAGAAGGCGATCAGGTCGGGCTTGAACCCGTACTGCTCGCAGGAACCGCCCATGTTGACGCGGAACCCGGCGCGCACGTCGTCGATGATGAAGACAATGCCGTGCTTCTTGAGCATGGCCTGCACCTGCTGCCAGTAGCCCGGCGCGGGCAGCTCGTTGTCCACGAAAATGGGATGGTGGAACGGCGAGGCGATGAAGCCCGCGATGTCGTTCGGATGCTGCGAAATGGCGCGCTCCAGCGCGACAATGTCGTTCCACGGAATGCGGATGATGTGGTTGAGGTCGTCGTCGGTCAGGCCGTGGTGGCCCGGGCCCTGCATCCACGGGCTGGTCCCGTGATAACCGCCCTTGATGGCGATGATCTTCTTGCGGCCCGTGGCCGCGCGGGCCGTCATGATCGCAAGGTTGGTCATGTCGGCGCCGTTTTTGGCGAAGAAGGCCCAGTCCGCCACGGGAATCATGTCCACCAGCAGTTCGGCCAGTTCGATCATGCGCGGCGAGCACACGCTGTTGGTGTCGGACTTTTCCATCTGCGCCCTGTAGGCGGCGTCGACAACGGGGTTGGCGTAGCCGAGAATCATGGGGCCGTAGGCGCACATGTAGTCGATGAACCGGTTCCCGTCCACGTCCCAGAAATAGGCGTCCTGCGCTTTTTCGGAGTAGAACGGATAGGCGCTCACGGGCACGTAGGGCGGCGGGCCGAAATGGCCGTAGATGCCGCCCGGAATCACCTTGGACGCCCGTGCCAGCAGTTCGGTGGATTTTGGATACTCGTAGGGTTTCATGGGCGCGCCCTCGCCGGTTGCCGCAGTCATTGCCTGTTCCCTTCCGTCATGCAAGGTACCGCTCGACGCGGTCCATGATCAGCGATGCGTTGTCCACCAGCGGCAGCATGCCCCAAATGGCCACATCACCGCGGCCGATGGCGGCAAGCCCGTCAGCTTTGCCGGACAGCACGCCCTGCGCCACGGCCATGTCGCGGAAGGTCATGGTGGCGTCGGGCCGGTCCACCCGGCCGCGGCCGGCATCCACGCCGCCTGGACCAAAGAGAACCCACGCCGCGGGACCGTCGTCGCCCACGGCCAATTGCAGCCGTCCGGGCGGGGTGCCCGCGGCGATCTTCATTGCGGTGGGTTCCGTCCTGGCCAGTTCGCGCACGGCATTGGCCGCCGTGTGCAGCGTGAGCGTCGTGTTGGCCGCGAAAAAGGCCGGGTCGTCCAGCATGCCGGGGGCGGGCTTGAGGTAGTGCTCCAGCCGCGCCGTAATCCTGGGAAACTCATTCTTCAGCCAGCCGAGCCGCTTGAAGCCCCGGAGCGGAACGGGGGGAATGTTGCCCCCCGCGAACATCGCGTTCAGGTGGCCCGGCGTCACGAAGAACAGATGCACCTCCGACAGCGAGGCGCCGCCCAGCCCCACACGGCATTCGCCCTTGCGGAACTCCACCCAGGCCTTGGGCCCGCCCAGCACGGTGAACTGGATGCCCACATCCCAGTTCTGGATAAGTTTTTGAGACTCCGGGTCGAGCCGGCACAGTTCCGCAAGGTTCTGCAGCACGGCGCCCAGATTCAGAGCCGCCTTGACCTGATCAACACCCATAACCGTATGACCCTCCAACCGTGCCGACACACCGCCGCCGGGTGGATGAAACTAGCACAGACGGGGGCGTTTTTCAAAATGCGGACAACCCGCCACGGCGTTGGCCTGTTATTCTTCACTTACCATGCAGGCTGCAAGACTTGCTCTTCTTGACATTTCGCAAGAATATGGTACTATCTTCAGTAAGGTATAGTGGTGCTATTATACTGAATGAGTGGCCATTATTTGGTGGGGAACCGCGGGTGGCCAGGGCAGGAAGACTCTTACGAGGGAAAAGAGGCCGGATCATGGGAGCAAGGAAGGGTAGTGGCGGGGTGAAACCGTTTTTGTGCTGTCTCGCGCTGTTGTCGCTTGGCGCGGCCGCCGAAAGCATGCCGTACCGGTTGATGGAAAGTGCGGGGGCCTCGGGCAAGCGGCCCTATCCGGTTACGCAGATGCAGCGCGTGGACTCGGCAAGACAGTGCTTTTATCAAGCCCGGGCGGGTTCCAGGGTGCTCTTCTCGGCCGGGGAGGATGTCAACGGCACGGAGTTGTGGGTGATTGACCCGGGCACCGGGCGCGTCAGCCTTCTCAAGGATGTGATGCCCACCTCGTCCCAAAGCAGCGCCTATCCCCAAAACGGCCTGGACAATCTGGTCCTCACCCATGTCCTGGAACGGGGTTCCCTGGTCTACTTCCGAAGACAGATCGACCCGCACTGCGGCACCTGGTACCGAACGGACGGAACCACGGAGGGAACCATTCCCGTCGACGGTCTCAATCTGGGTCTCGCGGTAAACATGATGGACGGTTCTTATCCCATCGCCGAGGTCGGTGAGACAATATTCTTCTTCATTGAGGATGACGCGCACAACTTCCAGATTTGGAAAACCGATTTCACGCCTGCGGGCACGGGAAAGGTCACGGATACGGTCAGCCTGGGCAAAATCGTGCCGGGCTTTGGCGTCCATGCCGCCGGTTCCCTCATCTATTTTGCCGCCACCGACTACGCCGGCGCCTATTGGATCTGCAAGAGCAACGGAACGGCCGCAGGCACGGCCAAAGTGGCCAAGATTGCCACCCCCGAGGACCTGACCAGCAATTCGTACACAGAAACACTCGCCGTGGGCGGCACCCTCTACTTTCGCTGCCGCGACAGCGCCCACGGAGTGGAACTCTGGAAGACCGACGGCACCGCCACGGGCACCCGCATGGTAAAGGACATCTGGCCCGGCGGATCAAACGGGTTGATGCACATTCAAAAGGGGACCTACGGTCCCGGGTCCAACCTGCTCTATTTGACGGCGGAAGACGGATCAAGCGGCCGCCGGCTGTGGTGCAGTGATGGAACCGAAGCGGGCACCAGGGCCGTGCCCGACCCCTTTTCCAATCCGAGGGTTTCATCCGCCATCCATGTCGGTCAGTTGGGTTCCTACGCGTATTTCTTCATCCGCGGCGAGGGGGGCGGATCGACTTCCGGCCTTATGAGAACCAACGGCAGCACGTCGGAGAAACTGTCGGACACCGTGCTCAACGTTTCCCGCTCCATGGTGGTGGGGGACGCGCTGCTTTTCCTGGATGACGACTTCTACCGCAACCTTTGGAAAGTGACCAACTCTTCACCGTTGTTGGTAAAACTCTCCAATTTCACACTGTACAACCCCGCCTCGCCCGACCCCGTTCTCCTGGGGTCGTGGATATACTTCTGGGAGTCCAGAAATCTCTGGAGAACCGACGGCACGCCGGAGGGCACCTCGCTCGTGACAAGCCTGACCACACCTGACTGGTGCACGGTGAACGGTGACGCGCTCTATATCTGGAGTTTCAACCACGGCTGGAAGAGCGACGGCACCGAAGCGGGCACCGTGCCCATCGAAAGCGGTGCCGCAGCGCCGGAAAATGTCTTTTCGCCGAACCCGGTCATCCTGGGAAACCTCGGCGACAAGGCAATAATCGCCGCAAAAGACGGGGCCGGACAGGGCGCGCTCTGGAGCACGGACGGCACCAAACCCGGCACCACGCTGCTGAAGAACCTGGGCGTGCTCACCGCCCCTGTTGTCTACGGCAACGAGATTCATCCTGACTGTCAAATGTTCGCCACGATGGGTTCCAACCTGTATTTCAGTGGAAGCGATGGAAGCAGCGGAACGACCGCCTTATGGAAGACCGACGGCACGGCGGCAGGCACCGTCAAGGTCGCGTCCGTCGGGGGGCGCGGCGCCTACGGGATGGCGGCTGCGGGAAACACACTGTTCGTCGGCGCCAGCAGCGACATTGGCGACCCATGCCTGTGGAAGAGCGACGGCACCGAAGCCGGGACCGTCAAGGTGTCGGACCTTTCAGGCACGCACCTGACTGCCGTGGGTTCAACAGTCTATTTTATTCAAAAAGGCTATAACACCACGCCGGCCTCCCTCTACAGGAGCGACGGCACTGCGGCGGGCACGCGCAAGATTGTGGACTTGGGCGACACCACCAAGAATACTTCCCCGTGCCTCGACTTTCTGACACTCTTTGGGTCTTCGCTCTTTTTTGTCTTCGACTATAATAATGGAGAGTTCCATACGCCATGGCGTGATTCACGTCCGTATATCTGCACCAGCCCGACTTCCTTCCCGTTCCGGCTCAGGGACACATCGATCACCGGATGGTACAACCCCGCACGCGCCCCGGTCATGGGAACGAACGTGTATTTCGGGGTGTGGGACGAAACACACGGCTCCGAATTGTGGAAAAGCGACGGCACCACCGCGAAAACGGTGCTGGTAAAGGACCTGGTTCCAGGCAAGGGAACCAGCCTGACAAGCGGCATGGTCTATGCGGTTTCCGGCGCCGATATGTATTTTGCGGCCGCGGACGAGAAGCATGGCGTGGAACTGTGGAAGACCGACGGCACCGAAAAAGGGACGGTGCTGGTGAAGGACATTCAAACACTCGCCTTTCCAGATCGGGGAAGCCGGTGTCCTGATGTTGCGGGGGCGCTGCCCCATCACATGCTCACCCGAGATGACGCGGTGTATTTCGCCGCCGCGGACGACGCGACAGGCACCGAACTGTGGGTGACCCGCGGCACGGCGGACACGACGGTGCGGCTGGATGACATGAATCCCGGTCCGGGCAGTTCCAACCCGGCACAGTTAACACTGGCGGGAAACCGGCTCGTATATACCGCCACGGACGGCACGGACCGGGGAACCGAACTGTGGGCCATGATTCTGCCCGCCAAAAGCCCGGCCAACCCGGGCGCGGTGGTGCTCGGCCCGGATTCCATCCTTTGGACCTGGCAGGACATTTCCACGGAGGAAACAGGGTTCAAACTGTGGAGCAATTCAGGGACCGGCACGCCGACCACGCTGCGGGCGACGCTGGTGCCCAACAGCACCGCATGGCGGCAGGACGGCCTGAGCGCCAACACGGCCTATTCGTTCCAGGTGGTCTCCACCGGCGAGGAAGGCGACAGCCTGCCGTCAGCGACATTTACGGCATGGACTTCCGTGCCCGAGCCGACAGGACTCCATTTCAGTCAGGTCACCAAGAACAGCATCCAAGTCACCGTGGACCCCGTCCCGGCCAACATCACGCAGGGCCAGTCGGGGCTGTATTTTGTGAACCAGACCCGGGGGCTCAACTCGGGATGGGTGCAGACCGCCTCGGGGTGGGGCTGCACGGGGCTCAGCCCCAACACGCCCTACACCTTCATCGGCAGGGCGCGCAACGGCGCCGGTGTGGAGACGGGGCCGGCCGTGGGCGCCAAGTACACCCAGGCGGTGACGCCCGCGGCGCCCGCGGTGGACAATCCGGGCGTGCACACGCTCGATGTGTCCGGCATACGCGGCGCGGGCAACCCGTCGTACACGCTCTACGCCGTGCAACTCGCCCCCGCCGTGGGCGGCAATGCATGGGTGCAGGCCGACGGCACCCTGGGCGGCGAGGCGTTTTTCCAGACCGCCGGCGCCTGGGGCGCGCTGACCGTCACCGGACTGGCGGAAAACACCGCCTATGCGTTCAGCGCCGTGGCGCGCAACGGCGAGGGCGTGGACAGCGAACCCGGCGCGACGGGCACGGGCACCACGCTGGACATCACGCCGCCCACGGCGCTCATCACGCTGGACGACCCCAACCCGCTCAACGCCGACGCGGTGCGCTTCGGCGTGCGCTTCGACGAACCGGTGGGCGCGTCCCTCTCCCCCGCGCGCATCACGCTGGCGGGGACGCTGGCGGGAACGGTGGCCGTGTCGGGCACGGACCCGGACTTCACGGTCACGGTGACGCTGGACGACCCGAACCTGGACGGCACGGTCGGCATCGTGATTGGCGCGGGCGTGGCCGACCTGTCGGGCAACGCCTACGCGGGCGGCAGTTCGGGACTGTACACGCTGACCCACTGGGCGGGCTTCACGCAGCAGCCCGTGGGCGCGCGCAGGTACCAGAGCGAGTCCCACCTGCTCCAGGTGGCGGTCAACACCGGGGGCCTGCCCACGGCCTACCAATGGAAGCGCCTGAAGGCGGACGGCGCGGTGCTAAACGGTCCGGCAACGGCGCAGTGGCAACTGTCCGTTCTGGGCACGGCGGACCCGGGCAACTACTGGTGCGAGGTGACCAACGGCGGCGTCACGCACCCCTCGGAGATGGTCAGCCTGTCGGTCAGGAGCCACCTGCGCATCGTCCACCAGCCCAGGAGCGGCGAGGCCTTCTTCGGCGGGGCGTGGGCCTTCAGCGTGGACGCCGACGGCGGCTACCCGCCGCTGCACTACCAGTGGCGCAAAGAGCAGCAGCAGGACTGCCCCGGCGCCACGGAGGAGGTCTACCTGATTGACCCGCTGCAGCCGGAGGACGCGGGCCTCTACAGCGTGGAAATCCACGACAGCAACACCGACGCGCTCGAGTCCTACCCCGTGCGCCTGACGCTGACCCAGCGCATCCCCGCGGCCGGCGGCGCGGCCCTGGCCGCGATGGCCGCGCTACTGGCGCTGGCGGGGGCAAGAAGGGTAGGGAACAAGGCGCGAAAAAGGAGGAGTTGACCGAAGAGAGGCACCGCGTTTCCGGAACCAACACCGCCGAAGTTGGTCAACCGGTCCGCACTCTGGAAATTGGCCCCCTCCGGGGACCTTTTCCTCTGTTGATTATGACCACGGGTTCCGCTTCGCTCTGCCCGTGGCTACTATTGGGTGACCCCTTCGGGGCCAAGCAGGGCCGGTGTATGGATGAAAAACGGCGCCTCTGGCGCTCCACTCCTCCGTCCTGTTCAGCCATCACACCCGCAGGCCGCCATCACCTCCCCATCGCGTCCAGTTCTTTGAGCGCATTGATGGTCTGCTCGGTCATGGGCCACTCGCCGGGATAACGCATAAACTCCACATGGCCGTCCATGAAGAGCACATTGCCGCCGGTGGGCATGTGGTTCTCGGGCCGCTCGATGAGAATGGGAAGCCTCGACTGCGCCATGGCCGCACCCGCGGGGTTGTGCATGTCGGCGACAAAGGCCCGCTCCACGCCTTCTTTCATTCGGTAAATGACATTTCCGCCGCCCGAACCCGTCCCGGCCGGCACGGCCAGATCGCCGTCAAAGGGGACGCCCTTCGCCATCTGCTCCTTGTAGGCGGCGCAAAAGGCCGCAACATCCTTGTCGCCCATGACGGCGTAGCTGAGATAGAAATAGGACTCGTCGTCTATTGCCGCGTCCCGTTTGGCGCGCCACTGCTCCGAGTCAGGCAATGACGGGCAAATCAGGATGTTCGGGTCCGTCAGATATTCGGGATAGATTTCACTCTTGGCGCTCATCAACTG
>CAIUWO010000130.1 GCA_903902895.1 Candidatus Hydrogenedentota bacterium
CACGGCCCGGCCCACCTCGTCGTGGCCGAGAATGAACGTGGTGACATGGATGGTTTCGCGCGCCTCCTCGAACATCCGCATGAGCCGCGCGTAGGCCGTTTCACCGCTGAAGTGCAGGTCAACCCGGTTGCCGCTTTGCGGCGGCGGCATGCCGGGGCCCACCATGCCGGGGCCGCCGGTCATCATGTCTTCAACGTCAAAATGGCTGTCCGCATCGGCGTCGTAGAGCGGACCCTTTGCGCGCATCTTGCGGTGCAGCTTTCGTCCGCCAAAGACCAGGTAGAAGGGCACCCCGAGCCAGGGCACCAGCACGATGGCCATGAGCCACGCCATGGCGCCGCCGGGCGCGCGTTTCTCTCCGAGCACGCGCACGACGAGGAGCACGGCCAGCAGGAAACCCGCCAGCGTGAAAAAATGGTCCAGCAGCAGCCGTGCGGTAAGTATGGCGCTATCCCTTTGGTTTAAGGATGACGTAGGTGGGCAGGCCCAGCACCTGGAAGCGCGCGGCCACGTCCTTCGCGGGCGACGCGGTCAGTTCCTCGGCCTGATACTTAATCTTCACATGCCCGTCCAGGCGCGTGGTCACTGCGGGGTCCCGCAGCACGGTCCCGTCCATGACGGCGCAGTTCTTGCACCAGGTGGCCCAGAAGTCGATGATCACGGGCCTCTTCTCCGCCAGCCCCCGCGCCAGCCCCTCCTCCAGCGATGCGGTCCACCCGCCCTTCTCCGCATTGGCGCCCGCAGGCGCCGCCGGGCTCCACAGGGTGTAGGCGATATGGCCGTAGTACACGGCAAAGACGAGAATGAACACACCGAAGGCCTGTTTCACGCGGACCATCCATTTGCCCGGCTTGGGCAGGAAAGACATGCCCGCGCCGAGGAAGGGCCAGGGCAGCGCCATGCCCGCGCCCAGCACAAAGGGCAGCGCCAGCGCGGCGGTGTGCCCCTGGCTGTACAGGTCCTGCGCCTGCAGGATGGTCGAGATGACCACGGGCGCGACGCACGCGCCCGCCAGCAGGGCCGACACCGCGCCCATGGCCAGCGCCACGGGGAAACTGCCCCGTTCATTGCCGCGGATGCCGAGGGCCGCTTGGAATCGGGAGAAGTCAATCTGGACCACGTCGAACATGGCCAGCGCCAGCACGACAAACAGCACCGCAATCAGCGCGTTGAACCAGACGGTCGAGTTGATGGCGCCGAAGGCCGACGACACGCCGAGCACGACGACCAGGCCCAGCGCCCCGTAGACGAGCGCGATGCCCAGGCCGTAGGCGCCGCCCAGCGCAAAGCCGCGCGCGCGGCTGCCGGCCCGCGCCCCGGCGCCGATAATCGCCACATTGATCGGAATCAGCGGCAGCACGCAGGGGGTGAGGTTGAGCAGCAACCCGCCGCCCAGCACCAGCGCCAGCATGAGCCACAGGCTCTTGCCCGCCAGCGTGTTGCCGCCGCTCTGCCCGCCCTTGTCGGCGGCGTCCACAAAAGCCAGAAAGTCGGCCGTGTTCGCATAGCCGTCCAACCGGCCCGCCACCGTGAACTGGTCCGCAAGCGCCCGCCAGTCGGCCGGGGCGGCCGGGGCGGCCGGAACGGCCGGCGCAGGCGCCGGTGCGGGGGCCGACTCCGCGGCGCTTGCGGCAACGGGCGCGTCGAACTTGACCACATCGGGCCAGGTGGTTTCCGGAAATCCCCCGACGGGTTCCGGGGTGGCGCCCCGGGCGAGTATTTTGACGGGCAGTTCGACCGGCTTGTTCACCGGGGGCATGCAGGCCTTGTCATTGCAGGCCTGATAACGCAGGGTTCCGTGCAGTGTTTGTGTGCCCGGTGCGGCGTCGGCCGCCACGGCAATCTCCACCCCCAGAATGAATGTGCCCTCGTACACCGCCAACGGTTCGGGTGAAAAGGACAGGGTGACCTGTTTGGCCCCGGGGTAGCCCACCGAGGTCACGGCCAGCGTCGCTCCGGTCAAGTCCGCCTTTGACGTGTCCGCCGAAGCTTCCCCGGCGGAGGCGGAAGGGGGATTTAGGGGGATGTTCTGTTCGGCCTTGAACTGAAGTTCCGTGGGAATAAGAAACTCATCCAGCGGCTTGTGCGCGTTCATGTGCCAGCCGGGGGACAGGGTGCAGACCAGCGCCGCCCGCAGGGTGCCGCCCGGCGCCACCCCGTCGGTGGCCGTTTTCAGTTCCACCGACAGTTCGGGTCCGGCCGCGCCCATCTGCGCCGTCGCGGGCAGCGCGGCGCACAGGGCCAGTCCGAACAGGAACAACCATAAATTTCTGCTGTAATGCGGCACCGTCCATCCTCCAGCCCTGCTGTCGCAGACCCGATTGCGCGGGGAGCCAATCATTCCATCATACAGTAAACAGCATGACCGCAACGCCCCTTCCCGAACCCTGCCGCATCCGGCGCGGTTCACGGGGGGGCCTATTTGAGAAAAAGCTCCACCACCGGCACGGTCACCCCGGGTTTTTGCACGGGCAGTTCGAGGGTGAGCGTGTCGGGTTTGCGCTCAAATCCCAGGGTTTCAGGCGGGGCGGCGCTCACAAAACGCACTTCCGAGGCGTCGTTGAGCAGTTGCGCGTACTCCACACGGTCGGCCAGTTCCTTAAGGTGGACATGCCGGAAAGGCCACTCGTAGAGGTGCAAATAGAGGCGCTTGCCGTTCTGGGTGTAGCGGCAGCCCGAGGGGGCGGTGAATTCGCTCTGCGTGCAGCCGTAGATGGCGCGGGCATGGAGCGCGATCCAGCGGGCGTACACGTCCAACGCGCGCACGGCGCGGTCGTCGAAAAGACCGCGGGCGGTGGGGCCGACGTTCATGAGCAGGTTGCCGCCGAGGGCGACGCTGTTGACGAGCATCTGGACGAGCTGTTCGGGGCTCTTCCAGGTGGCCTCGTCGCGGTGGTAGCCCCAGGACCCGCTGAAAGTCTGGCAGGCCTCCCAGTAGACCGGCTTGCCGTCGATGTGGGTCCATTCGGTGGGCTGATACTGCTCGGGCGTGTGGATGTCGGCCATCTCGGGCGGCAGGTCGAGCCGGTTGTCCACGATGATGCCGGGCTGCAGTTCGCGCACCATCTTGAGCAGCGCCTCGCTGCCCCAGTCGTTGCGCCCCTTGCCCTTGAGGCCCTTCGCCGCCTGTTCGGGATAGGAGAAGTCGAACCACATGACGTCGATCTTGCCGTAGCGCGTCAGCAGTTCGCGCACCTGGCGGTGCATGTAGTCGCGGTAGCGCGCAACGTCGCGGGTTTCGTTCATCTTGACCGCGTCGGGATGGTTGCGCAACGGATGGAGCGGGTCGATGGGGAAGTCGGGGTGGTGCCAGTCGATGAGTGAGTAATAGAAGCCCACCCTGAGCCCCTCGGCGCGGAAGGCGTCGACCGCTTCGCGTATAAGGTCGCGCCCCGCCGGGGTGTTGGCGGCCTTATAGTCCGTCTCGTCCGTGTCCCACAGGCAGAAACCCTCGTGGTGCTTGGCGGTTATGACGAAGTATTTCATGCCCGCCGCCCTGGCCGCGCGCGCCCAGGCGCGCGGGTCGTAGAGGTCGGGGTCGAAGACGCGGAAGTACTTCTCGTAGGCCTCGTTGGTGATTTCCTCGCCATGCCGCACCCATTCGTGGCGCGCGGCGGCGGCGTAGAGCCCCCAATGTATGAACATGCCGAAGCGGTCGCGCGTGAACCAGCCCATGTCCCCGGCCACGGGGGCCGGTTGTGGAATTGATGCCATGTCCGTGCTCCTTGCGTTTCCACCTCCCCGCCCGCGAAACTATACCCGTTTTCGGCGCGCGGGCGCATCTGTCCGGGGCGGCCCGCGCATTGACCCCGGTGGCCGCGAGGACCGATAATCATGCGCAAAGGAAGCGCTTTTTACAAGGAGATTCGGCATGAAGATACTGGCATTCAACGGAAGCCCGCGCAAGGGCGGCAACACGGAGTTTCTGCTGCGGACGGCGCTCGGCCCCGCCGAAGAGGCGGGGATGGAGACCGAACTGATCCAGGTCGGCGGGACTGGCGTGCAGCACTGCAAGGCCTGCTACTGGTGCTCAAAGAACAAGGATCGGCGCTGCTCCAACGAGAGCGACCTGGTCAACAAGTGGCTGATGAAGATGATTGACGCGGACGCGATTATCCTGGGGTCGCCGACCTATTTCGCCGACATGTCATCGGAAATGAAGGCGTTTATCGACCGGACAGCCTTCGTCGCCCGCATGAACGGCAACCTCTTTTCCCGCAAGGTCGGCGCGGCCGTGGTCGCCCAGCGGCGCGGCGGCGCGGTGAACGTGCTGGATTCCATCAACCACATGTTCCTGATGTCGCGCATGATTGTGCCCGGTTCGACCTACTGGAATTTCGGCGTCGGTCTCAATCCGGGCGAGGTGGCCAACGACAAGGAGGCGCTGGAAAACATGCGCGACCTCGGCGAGGCCATTGTCTGGCTGGTGCAGTCCCTCCGAAAGCCCGCTGCCCCGGTGGAACCGTAAATCCCGGAAGCCCTGTGCTGTCTTCGTGGCGCCCGCCCCTGCGGCGGGCGCCGCAGCCCAAATCAACGGGCCGGGGGAAGTTCGAAGCAGGCGGCCTCGGTGGCGTTTCTCACGAACAGCCGGCCGTGGGCTACCGTGGGGTGGTTCCAGGTCTTGCCGCTGATGGCCTTGAACCGGGCGGTTTCGGTGAAGCCTTCGGGGGTTGCGGGAACGAGCGCCACGTCACCCTTGTCGCTGAGTATGAGCAGCGTTTCCATGTCGGCGAGGAAGAGCAGCTGCCCGCCGTAGCGTTTCCCCTCCCAGCGGCGCTCGCCGGTTTTGAGATCAACGCAGGCCAGCTTTTCGCCGTCAAACCCGTAGTAGAAGCCCTTGTGCGGCACGCCGTCGTTGAAGTAGGGCCGGAATTTCTTGCTGGTCCATTCCTCCGCGACCTTCCATGCCCCGCCGTCCTTCTGGACGCGCAGCATGCGCGCGCTCATGAAGCCGGTGGTGCCCACCAGGACCCGGTCGTCCACGACAATGGGCTGCACGCAGCGCGGGTTGATCTCGGCCTCCCAGGGGTAATCAATGAGGGGCGCGCCGGTTTCGGGGACAAAGGACTGCAGGCCGTAGTCGCAGACCATGAGCACCTGGGGCACGCCCGCGAGGGTGAAGAGTTGCGGGGAGGTGTACACCGCGGTCCTGTGGCCCGCGCGCCAGGCCACCTCGCCGGTGGCGCGGTCATACGCCACGGCGCTCTTGCCCTCGCTCCGGCCGGAAAAGGTGATGATCAGCCCGCCCGCGACCAGGGGGGAACTGGAGAATCCATAGCCGGGCACGTGGGTCTCGGCGTCTTTGGCCAGGTCGCGCTTCCAGATCGTGGCGCCGGTCGCGGCGTCCAGGCACTGCAGGACGCCCGTGCAGCCCTGCGTGTAGAGTTTTCCCTCACAGAAGGTGGGTGTGGCGCGGGGACCGAGACCCATATCGTCCTTGAACTGGGCCTCCGTGCGGTTCACCCACACGTCCGCACCGGTCGCGGCTTCATAGCAGGTCACCAGTTCCTCCGCGCCGCGCTGCTCCTGGGTGAACACGTAGTCGCCCACGGCGGTGAACGACGACCAGCCGGACCCGATGGGCTTGCGCCACAGCTCGCGCGGCGGCGTGCTCCAGTCCGTGGAGAAACTTGTCCCGGCGAGGATGCCGTCGCGCACGGGCCCGCGAAACCCGGGCCAGTCGGCGGGCGTGACCTGCGCCGGCAGCGCGGCCGTGCGGTTCGCCGTCGTCGTGGGGATGGCCGCCGAACTCTCCGCCTCGGTGGGGCTCCACCGCCACGACACGACCGGGGCCAGGCCGCCGCCGATTTCATCCACGCGCAGCGCCATGAACACCCCGGCGCAGCCGAGCACGAAGACCACCGTCAGCCACCGCGCCACGGTCCACCGCAAACGGCTGGTTGCCGCCAGGACCAGCACCGCGCCGGTCAGCATGGCCGGCACGGCAAAGGTGAGCAGCATGATGCCGCCCAGGTACTTGACGCCTAGAACGGCGCCGACCAGCAGCAGGAGGCCGAGGATGCGGTCGAGAACAGGGGCGCGGCTAAAGAACAGCCACCA
>CAIUWO010000131.1 GCA_903902895.1 Candidatus Hydrogenedentota bacterium
ACAGCGCTCAAAGCATTCGTCAATTACCGCAGCTTGAAATTCAGGCATTGCTCATTCCTTCCTCAGGAGTTGTTTTTACGACACCGTCTTCTGTTTGAAAGTAGACCTCTTCCTGAAGCACGTGCGTGATGGTCTCAGTATCTTTGCGCAGTGTAACGGGTTTTCGGGTACGGATTGTCATATGTTTACCCAGGGCGCGATCTACGGCGAGAATATCCGGCATCTCGTCGTGCGGCTCGCCACCGTCACTACTGCTTCCAACCCACTCCAAAACACGTGTGGCGTAGGCATGGTTGATCAGTTGAACATTCTGTTCTAATTCTCCTTGTGCCTTTCCGAGCGTGGTGCCGATCAATTGCAGCGCCTTTACTAGCACATCAAAGTATGTCGCCACTCCCGAAGACACCATATCAATCCGTTTCTTGAAATCTCTTTCCGCCTCTCTGGTCACCTTGTCTCTCTGCCGCTCAATAGACTCACTGAGAGCCGTGGTGATTCTTTCCACAGCGTTGCGGCGCTTGGTGGCCTTGCTGGTAAAGAAGGAAGAGAATAAGCCACCCAGGACAGCCCCCACGCCTAGTACCCATCCGACAGGATTCCAAAAGTTTGCAGTCATAACTCCGAAGTAGAGGCCTAGTACGACAGCGGCACCCGCGACTCCGGATAGTGATCCGCCCCATTTGAAGAAGCTTTTCCAAAAAGTGCTGGTGTCTTGCTCAGACAGTGTGCCACTTGCCATATGAAGGTCCGAAATGAGCGACATGTCCCGGCCAAGTTCGTCTAGAACATCCCTGACTTCTTTTTCATAGTGTTCATTCGCCGATGTCAAAGCAGATTCCATGCGTGCATTTGCCCGCTTCCTCTTTAGATGTTCCCCCCATGCGCGGTTTAGGGTGCTCTCTTCGCTGTCCCAGTGATCTTCTGCGAAGCCAGCTGTTGATCCCTTGAGATCGTTGAACACCGCTTGCAAAGAGACGTGCAGTTTACCAAGCGCATCCTTTCCGGCTGCATCAATTTGTTTAAGTGCCGTGCGCTGGCGCAGGCGAAGGGCTTGGGCAAGCTCCACATAGCGTCGAGAGGTGGTCTGAACCCACTCCAGGGGTGCGATGATGTCGGCGACTGTACACCCAAGTAACGTTTGTGACCGTCGAATTACGCCGTGGTCTATTAACGCCATGCGCAAAGTGTCCAGAAACTGCTGCACACGGCTGCACCTGTAAAGCTTCTGGGCCTGTTCCTGATGCGTGCCATTGCGCGCCAGTTGCGCCGCTAGCAGTTGGGCAGGGACGATGTCGAAGTAGTCATTGCCATAGGAATCCTTCGCATACTTTCGGATACGGTCCATATGCCCGCCAAGGTGGCGTTTCTCATCAGAGAAAGGTGTGTCAGGTTCACTCAAGAAACGCTCGAAGCGACCGGCATTAAGGAGATTGTCTTGCACGTTCAGCAGAATGACAAGGGGTTTTGCCCGTTCTTTCAAAAGGCGAAGAAACTGGAATTCGCTTTCCTGCTGGTTGTTGTTGGTGACCACAAAGCATATTACATCAGATTCATCCACAACGCTCTTGGCGATCTCCTCATCGCTCTTGCCGCCGGGCGCGCCTATTCCGGGCGTGTCGATTACGCGGATGTTCTTCCATTGATATACCCTGTTCAACCGCGTTGTACGTTGTGCTCCCACGCCAATTGCCTCCCAGCCGTCCCCCGTGACAATGGCATGCAGTGTGCTCTTGCCCACCTTTGTCTTTCCGAGAAAGGAAACGGTGAAGAACCGCGTTGCGCGTTTCTTCCGTTGCAGTGACGCACGAACTTTTTCGATATGATGAAAGATATGCCGATCAAGTTCCTCACAGTCTGTCCGAAGTTGCTTAATGACGTCTTGGACCGATTGCGCCGTTCCCTGCGCCGCTTTCTTCCCAAGCTTGTCAAGGGCTCCTTGAAAAGACTTCATTAGTCCATGAAGCGTGTTCTGGGTGGCCTCCAGGACTTCTTCGGTGACTTTAATGTCCTGGTTTGCCACTTTCTCGCACTTGGCAATCGCGGTATCATAATCAGGTCCGGCCAGCAGTATCTCCTGGCGCAACTCGTCAATTCTTTGCCTTGCTCTCGGCGGCACCAGTTTCTGCAGGTTCTCCAAAAGTGATTGCGGGACAATAGAATCCACGCTCTTAAGAATGCGGGCGCCAAACGACAAGTCATCCTGTGGGTTGCCTCCGGCATCTGACCCGGATGACGTGCTGAGACTCTCCGCTTGCGCGCAACGCCGATCCAACTCGTCTGGATTCATTCCCCAGACCCGCAAGACGTCTTCAAGGAAGACACGCTCCAAGGGGTCGCAAAAACCGTCCACGTAGGTCATCACTAGCAGCATATCCAGCGCTTCCTGACGCTTGTTGACAGGCACACGCCGGGCTACCACTTCGACACCCAGTCGGTCTTCTGCCTGATTTAGAATCTTTTCCACCTCTTGCTGTGTGTCTGCACTCAGGCGCATCTCTACCCCCAAATCGTTAAGGCGCCTTGATTCTTCAATATGAACCTGCTCATCAGCGCAGACAACGTGCACAAGCAGAAGGAAGACATAGTCCAGTTCATTGGATTCACTTTTAGACTGCATTAGCGATCTCTCCTCAATTACTCTTGTCATTGGCGCAGCGCTGCCACGCCTTCAAGAGTGCTTCCTCACGCTTATCGACACGCCCATCGGCGTTTGAGACAACCTTGATCACCTCTGCAAAAAGCGGCCAGCTCTTCTGATCCACCTTCTCCACAAAATGCATCGCCGTATTGAACGTGGGAGGGTTGTTGCACAATCTGGTAATTTGACCCTTCACATGAGCAGGAAGCTGCTCATGGCCAATTCCGGCCACAAACTCGTTGATTTCATCGATTTCCGCGTCGCACACTTCTCCGTCCGCATTCGCCGTCGCAAGGCCCATGGCGGTCATGGCAAGCAGGAGATTGAAATAATCCTTGCCATCCTTAAGACGCTTCTCCGCCTCCTTCACGCAGGTAATCATCATCTTCTCTTTTGCCGAGAAACGCACCTTCTCTTCCTGTTTCCCTTTCCGTCTCCCTTCTTCGCGTGGGGCATTCGACTTCTTCTTGTCACCTGAGGATACCAAAGCTCCAACTGCCGCCCCACCCGCACCTCCAAGTGCCAATCCTGCGGCGGTGAGTACCATGGCCGGTCCCGCAATCGGTAAAATGGTCGCTGCGGCAATACCTGCTCCTATCCCACTGAGAATCCTCCAATATAGCATGACGATGTCCCTTCTTTCTGCACTCAAACACCTCTTGTCCGACCCCGATTGCGCCAACAGATGGCCCCGTGTCGCGAAGGAGTCTTGCAGTTCCTATGTAGTGTTGTCAAACGAATGTTCAAGGGCATAATCTGGGGTAATACCATTAGCCCGTGACTGACACGCCGCGCTCCTCCGCCGCCTTGATCTCCCTACGCAACGCCTTGACCGCCGCTGTGGCCCGGGCCAGTTTCTCGGCGGTGGCATCACCCATCTGGGTGCCGTCGAGGAGCATGTCGAGGATGTCCCTGACGGCGGACCCACGGGCCTGACCTTCCTTCATAGCTGCGAACACCTCCGAGAACAGGATGTCCGCTGCGGATGGCAGCGCGCCGGCGTCCTTTGCCTTGAGGGCCTGCTTAAGGAGTTTCTTGGCCTGGGTCTTCAATTCCTCGGCGGCGGCGAGGTTTTCGGCGGAGACCCTCCTTTCGGCCACGCGCACCACGGCGAGCGTGGCCACGGAAGATTTCACCCGCAGCCCCGGCATGGCACTCTCGGCCATCACGGCCCTGTAGGCGTCCTCCGCAGCCCTTCCCATGGCCACCATGTCCGGCAATTCAACCGTTCCGTCGGGCCGCGTCCGCTGGTCCAGGGTTGCCTTGCGGTACGCTTCGGCGGCCGTGCGGGCGGCTTTCGCCGCTTTCCGCTCGGTCTTCTTTTCCGATTCGGTCCGCTCGTCTTTGTCGCATCCACACAACGCTGCAAGAAACATGATTCGGTTCTCCTTGTTGGTACCCTGGGGCGGTTTGTGATTGGCCTATTCCAGCCAGTTTCTATAAGAAGTAAACCATGGCCGCGTTCCATCCGGCGGAACGGCGCGGGCGTTATGACCGGATTTTCCTGGGCGCGCCAATCACCCGATTGGCCTTTCTTCCCGAAGCCAATCGGGTGATTGGCGTGCCCAGGAAAAGGCATGGTCCTGCGCGGGCATGATGGGGGGCAATTCGGGCATAATACCGTCCTTCGTGGCTCGGGCGCTTCGCCCGTGTTCCGGAGCGAAGCGCAGCTTCGAAGACAGGGACATTCCCAAGTGCAACTTGGGAACGAGGGACAATATCGGCGTGATTGAAGCGGTTATATTCGATTTCGACGGGCTCCTCCTTGACACGGAGTCCACGCTGTTCGCGGCGTGGCGGCGGGCCTATGCCGAATTTGGCGTTGAACTTCCGCTGTCCCTGTGGACCGCAAACGTCGGCGGCTACTCCTACGAGGCCTTTCATCCGCTCGACCAGTTGGAGCGGCTTGCGGGCCGGGCCATTGACCGCGACCAGGTGAATGAACGCCGCAAGGCCTGGTATCTCGCACAGGTGAACAGCCAGGAAGCGCTTCCGGGCGCGCGGGAGGCCATCGACGGGGCCCGGCGGCTGGGCCTGAAACTCGGCGTGGCGTCCAGTTCCAACCGAAGCTGGGTGGCGGGCCACCTGGAACGGCTGGGCCTGCTGGACCGCTTCGACGCGCTGGTGTGCGGCGACGAGGTGGCGCGCGTCAAGCCGGACCCGGAACTTTACCGGGCGGCGCTGGATTCATTGGGAGTGCCCGCCGCGCGGTGCTTTGCCGTCGAGGACAGCCCGAAGGGAGTTGCCGCCGCCAAGGCGGCTTGCCTATACTGCGTTGCCGTGCCCAACCCGGTGACCCGGACGCTGGACCTGGGGGCGTGCGACCGGCGGCTGGCGTCGCTGGACGCGGTCCCGTTCGACCGTCTGGTCCGAGAAATTGAGGAAACTTAACACTTTGGCAGACTGGCGCGATGGTTCTTTCTTGCTCTTGCTCTAGATTCTGCAAGAGCCAAAATCAAGAGGATGAGCTGGAGCAAGATTAAGAGCAAGAGGAAAGAACAAGGCCGACTGCGCCAATCGGCCAAACAGTTGCGAGGAAACCATACCCCGTGCGCTTTGAAACCTTTGTGGCCGCCCGCTACCTGCGCGGCAAGCGAAAAACCCGGTTCATCAGCCTGATCACGTTCATCTCCGTGGCCGGGGTGAGCGTCGGTGTCATCGCGCTCATCGTGGTCATGAGCGTCATGACCGGCTTCGACAACGCCCTGCGCGAAACGATTGTCGGCAACCGCGCCCATCTGGACCTGTCCAATCCCAACGGAACCCCCATCGGCGACTACGTGTCGGCCATCACGGAAATCCGGAACGCCGTCCCCGAGGCGGTGGGCGCCGGACCCGTCATCCAGACCGAGGCGCTGCTTCGCCACGGCGACGGCACCACCGGCGCGATTCTGCTTGGCGTGGACCCCGCTCTGGAGTCCGACGTCACCGACTTGGCCACAAACCTGACCCATGAGGGCGGGCGCACCATGGGCATGGGCAATCTCCCCGGGGAGAAGGAAATCGTGCTCGGTTTCCGCCTGGCCAGCCGGCTGGGGGCGCGCGTCGGCTCTGAAATCGCCGTGGTCACGGACAAGCCGACGGTCACGCCCTTTGGCATGCGGCCGGGCAACCAGGTTTTCCTCACCGTCAGCGGCATCTCGCAGGCGAAGATGTCCGACTTCGACAATCTTTACGCCTTCGTGGACATTCCCACGGCCCGAATGCTCACCGGCCGCAAGGGGGTGGACGCCATCCACCTCAAACTGACCAACCCCTTCCTCGCCGACGAAGTGTCCCGGCGCATCGAGAAGGACCAGGCCATGCCCTACCGCGCCGTCACCTGGTACGAGAGCCAGGAGGCCTTCTTCGAGGCGCTCAGGCAGGAAAAGGTGGCCATGTTCATCATCCTGGTGTTCATCGTGCTGGTCGCCGCCTTCAACATCACCAGCACGCTCATCATGATTGTGATGGAAAAACGGCGCGACATCGGCATCCTGCGCACGCTGGGCTCCTCCAGTTGGTCCGTGCTTTGGCTGTTCATCCTTGAGGGGCTCATGATCGGGCTCAGCGGCACCTTCTTCGGCGTGGTGCTCGGCACCATCCTCGCATACAACATCAACCCCGTGGCCGCGTTTCTGGCAAGGCTGATGGGGGTGGACCTGTTCAACAGCACCATCTACTACTTCGACGGCATCCCCGTGGCGGTGGTGCCCTTCGACATCTTCTGGATTACCCTTTCCGCCGTGGTGCTCACCTTCATCTCCACGCTCTATCCCGCGTGGAGCGCCGCCCGGCTCAACCCCGTGGATGCCCTGCGCTATGAGTAACCCCGATCCGAGCAACATCCTCGAATGCCGCGGCATTCAGAA
>CAIUWO010000132.1 GCA_903902895.1 Candidatus Hydrogenedentota bacterium
ACCCGACTCAAGACCTGAGCAAAGGCAGACGGCCGAGCCCAAACTGGCGGCTGAATTGCCAGAAAGCCTTTATAAAACAGTGAGATAACTACAGAAAACGGCTCTGGAGCGGTGCTGTCACGGGCTTGCCCGAAACCTGGGGCGGCAGTTGACGGCCGCCGGGCGAACCCGCCTCCCCCGGGATCGATGTCAGAAATAGCCAATTAAATCAGTGATTTATGGATTCACAAGAGGAGTGGCACGGAAGTTGTTGATACCTAGGCAACTACCACCCTGCTTCCCTCGGAGACCTCCAATGCAATACTGTCAGACCTTTTTGAAGATCGCCGTACCCTTGGCGTTTGCCGCGGCAACGCTGCCGACTCAGGCCGCGAGTTGGGAATACTTTGGCGAGTTCCAGTCCAATGGCGTCCCCAAAAAAATGATCGATTTGAGCGGAGAAATGCCGCCCGGACTGCTCAATGAGATCTACAAACGCTTGCCGGAATCCCTGGATGTCCGCAAGAACGATGCGAAACTGATTACCGATGATCTGGGCGCCAACATCCAGTTGCTGGAAGACGCGGAGATCACCGTGGCCTTCGTCAACGAGGGCGCCGGCTACACCAATTCGGTTGGCTTCTTCGCTTTCGATCCCGCCAACAAGCCTAAAACCGTCGGTGACGTGAAAACAAGAGTCATGTTCCCGAATTTCTCGCTGCCCATGATGAAATACGGCAACGCCGTATCCCTGGGCAAGTTCAAGGCCGGCACCGGCGTGGGGTTCAGCATCCTGGCCAATGCCTGGAACGGCAAGGCCGTCAACCCGGCGCAACCCGACAGCATGACCTATTTCTCCATGAAGGGGTTGAATCCTGAAGCCGCCGGGACCGCCAATCTCAATGCCCATACCGTCCTGCTGTCCAAGCCGGAGGACAGCCTGCTGGTGCTCGGCTTCGAGGATTTGACCCGCACCTGGTCAGGCTGCGACCACGATTTCAATGACGCCATCATCGCCATCAAGGTAACACCCTTTTCCGCCGTGGATCGCAGCCAGATTCAGTCACTCACCAAGGTAGTCAAGGATACCGACAAGGACGGTGTACCCGATGATCTGGATGCGTTCCCCGCCGACCCGGAGCGCGCGGCCCGACGCTTTTACCCCAGCGCCACCGGCTACGGGAGTCTCGCCTTCGAGGATAACTGGCCCAGGAAGGGCGACTTCGACATGAATGACCTGGTGGTGGGATATCGGACCGTTGAAATCCTGAATGCCCGCAACGAAATCGTCGATGTGCAACTCAACTATCAAATCACGGCGCGGGGCGCGCAAAACGACAACGCCTTCGCCGTGCATCTGCCCGGCGTAGTACGTGAGGCCGTTGATCCCCTGTCATCCACCCTGAAGATCAATGACCTGGCTCCGGTGGCGCTGGCGCCGGAAAGCGGCCAGAAAGAAGCGGTTTTCATCCTCACGGGGTCGTCCAAGACCCTGACGGCGACCGGTCTGAAATGGCCTTGTGACTTCTTCAACACGGTCGATAAGTGCCCGCGCCAAGCGCCAGTCCCCATGGTGGCGAACATCCATTTCAAGCAGCCTTTGGCCAAAGGGGCGCTCGGCAGCGCGCCCTACAACCCCTTCATCTATCCCAACCGTTACGCCGGTCGCGGCAGGGAGGTGCACCTGGTCGATCATCCGCCGACCGACAAGGCCGACCGCGCCCTGTTCGGCAGCAGCGACGATGCCTCGACGCCGGCCAGCGGCCGTTACTATCGCACCGCCACCAACCAACCCTTCGCCCTGGATATCCCCGAAACCTGGCGGCACCCGGCTGAATGGAACAGCATCGACAAGGCTTATCTGAACTTCAACCCATGGGCCGAAGGCATCCTGAACACGTCAACCAGTCGCTGGTACCTGACGGATATCAAGGAAGGCCTGGTATTCAAGCCGTAACCCCAACAAGCGAGCATGCAACGATGAACAGATTACACAAGCATATACAGGCCGCCATCCTGGTTTTGGGCGTCATGGCGCCGGCGGCGCCGGTCCTCGCCGATGCGAGCCCCACCTTCAACTATGAAACCAGCCACAAGGTTACGGTGGACCTGACCTTCGCCAACGTGGAGAGTCAATCGCTGCTGTTGAGTTTCTACAGCAAGGGGGAGAACGGCGTTCGCCTGCTGGAGAA
>CAIUWO010000133.1 GCA_903902895.1 Candidatus Hydrogenedentota bacterium
CGCGAATGCATCGGCTTGCGCCGCACCGCCGTGCGCTATTCTCTCGTTCCCAAGCTGCACTTGGGAACGCACTTGTCTTCGAAGCGGCGCTTCGCAACAGGGGCCGCGGAGTGCAACTTCGCGCACAGGGACATTCCCAAGATAGTGTGTTGCGATTTCAAGTTTTTGTGGCCTTGTTATCCACCGTTGAAGGCAAGTTTATCCACAGGCTTCAAACCGGCCTGATAATCCTTATTGTAGGGTGTCTCGGTGATTAACATGGCACGCATCAAGACAAGTAGTTTACGCATCACGGCGCCGAGCGCGACCATTGGTTTCTTGCCGGAAGCGATGAGCCTGTCATATACGGCTTGTTGTGGGCCTGCCATACGAATGGCAGCCAGGGCAGACATGTACAGCGCTTGTCGGACACGCGAACTGCCAGACTTGGACATGTGGGACTGACCATGGACACTGGTACCAGAAAGATAGAGTCGCGGATTGACTCCGACAAAGGCGGACAGTTGGCGGCTGCGCTCAAACCGGCGCAAATTGCCCAGTTCCGCCAGGATGGTGCACACGCTGAGAAAACCCACGCCTGGGATGCTCGCGAGCAGCGCATGTTTCCGCTTGAGATCGTCCGTTTCCGAAATGAGAGATCGCATCTGCTTTTCGATGGCTTTGATGTCGCGGTCGAGCTGGCTCGCCCTGCGCTTGGACATCTGGCACACGAGTTTGGTGCCGCTCGCGTCGTCTTCGCGGTTCTTCACGGCCACCCGTTCGGCAACCAGGAAGTCGCGATAGCGGTTGAGGTCGCGCAGTTGGGCCAGCGCCGGCGCAAGCGGCTCGTGTGGCGCGGGACGGCGTTCCGCCCCGTAAAAAGCCAGTGCGCGGGCCTCAAGACGGTCGGTCTTGTTGCGCAGGCCGAGACTCTTGAGGAAGTTGGCGGTCCGTTGAGGATTGATGATGGCCGGACTCAGCGTGGCGCGGCACTCGAGCAGCCACTGGGTCAACTCAAGGGAATAAGCACCTGTCGATTCCATGACAACCCGGACACCCATTGCGGGTTGCCCGTGGGCATTCACCTGCTCGTGAAGCCAATCCACAAACAGGCGAGCCCCTTCACGGGAGCGCTCAAAACTCCCGGCCGGAACCTCGCGCAACGGCGTATGAGGGAAGTGCTGCCCGCAAAACACCACGGCCCCGTCGAAAGTCTTCTTGGCCACGTCGATTCCTGCCCAGTGCGTCGCATTCTCGTCCATGATACAATCCTCCTTGATTTTTGTGGCCACCAAACCGCTCTTGCTATATGCGGGCTTCGTGCCCTGGATAGTGTCCGGTTTGCAAGGTGGACCACGCGGACGGGCGGCGGGGTGAATCTTGGGATCGGGCTCATAGTGGCCCAGTGCAACTTACTCCTCCGCCACCCGTCCTATCTTCTCACATGGCCCAGTGAAAAGAATATATGTGAGCCTGCACCGTGCAGGTTATCCACATTTCCCCGCCGTCCACAAAAGAAAAAGTACCAAAAAGAAACGGCTACTACGGCGGCTATCTTCGCTGCGCTGAAGACCGGGAACAAGAGCTACACTAAACATACAAGTGCAACTTGGGAACGAGGGCAAAAAGGAACGCGGCAGGATGCCGCATCTACATTGAAGGCACAAATCGGCGGAATCCCCCCGGCCTGGCCGGGCCCGCTGCCGGACCCGGTCAGGCCAGCCCCGCTTGGGGGCTACTCCTCCGTTACGCCGGGCGTGGCCGGGGCGTTGTCCACGGTTGGGGTTTCCGCCGGGACGACCGCACCCGGCGTCTCGAAATTCACCCGCACCATCGTCTCCTTGTTCGCCACCACCTGCGCCTCCACCACCTTTTCGCAGACGGCCAGGCCATATTCCTCCAGCGCATTCATGTGCACCCGGAACTGCACGGGTCCTGGAGGCAAATAGCCGGCATAAATGACTTGATTTTGCGGGTCCGCACCCATTGGGCCTTGAACCGTCACGCCATTCTCCGTCCGCCATTCCGCTTTCGCGGTGTACTCGTTCTGCAGGGTGGATTCCTCCGTGACCGGAACGCCGTCCAGGATGACATTGACCACGGCCGTCCCGGTTCCGCTTATCCGGCAGGTTACCGTGGCGGGTGCGGTGACCTTGCCCCGCCAGAGATTCGAACTTTCGCGTGTCTTGGAAACAACCAGGTCGGCTTCGGTGCCGGCACCACATTTTCCGCCGGAGAAACGGCCGGCCTCGTCGGTCGTCAATGGTTCTTCGCAGCACCAGACGGTATAGCCCGCCAAGGGGGTGCCTTCGGCATCGACCACGGTTCCTTCCACCGTGGCGGCGGGGTGAAGAACGAGTTCCACCGGGGAATCATATTCGGTGCCCTCGAAACGTTTGTTCAAGGGTCCATAACCTTCGGCGGTCACGATTAGTGTGGCAGGAGGTGCGGGAACCTCGGGGAAATCAAACGCACCGGAGGCGTCCTTCTCGTCTTTCCCGCCTGATGCGGCGGTATATAGCGCAATGTGGTACGCCGTGACTGGGGTGCCGGAGGGGTCCACCACGCGTCCGTACAGGTGCTGCAATGACAGGAGCGTAATCACCTGGTCCCCCTTGTCCACCGGGCAGTCTTGATACTTCGCCGTGTATCCCTTGGCGCTGAAGTTAAGCTGTGTGTTGCCGCCGAAAGTTTCCAACTCCAGATTGAACCGGCCGTTCCGGTCTGTCTGGACGGGTGTCGCGCCCAGACTGTCACAGTGTACATCGCATTCCGAAATGGGTTGTCCCGCCTCGTTGACAACCGCGCCCGATACGATGTACTTTTGGGGCGCCTCGAACTCCAGCCTAACGCCCTCGCGTTGTTCGCCTGGTTTCAGCGTGATCTTTTCCTTGTACATGAAGTACCGGTTCTTGCCGCCAGTCTGGCTCAACGAGAACCCGTATTCCCCTGGAACCAGCCCGGTCAGGGAGAATTCCCCCTTGGGGCCCACTATCACGTTCTGCCCGTCATACTGTGCGGTTCTGTAATCCCCGTTGGCCTCTTCACAGTTGAGGCAAACACTAGAACCGAAGTGCATGCCCGCCGCCGACTCGCCGCCCTTGATTTCGACGACACCCGACAATGCTCCGGTACACTGGTACGAAAGCTTCAGATTTGCCTCCGTCTCGCCGCCCGGAGTCAATTCCACCATTTGCATGCCTCGCCATCCGTCCTTCTCCGCCGTCAGGCGCATCGGATCGCCTGCGCACACACAACGCACATCGAAACGGCCGTCGTTGCCGCTGCGAACCAGCAGGCAGGTATCCACCAGTATATCAACGCCGGCAAGAGGCCCGTTGGACGCGTCCGTCACCATGCCGTGCAGCCGCGCGCGGTCCACGCGCAGGTCCAGTCGGGTTTCTCCGTCCTGTATGTCGGCGGTCCATTCCGGTTTTCCGCCGCCATTGGAGTTATAGGGAGAGGCCCCCCGCCCACCGGCCACCAACGGCCCATGTATCTGCAACGGACGTTTGCCCTTGGGCAAACTGTCAAAACGGTAGAAACCATCGGCGTCGGTTTCCACGGACGGCGCCGTGTTCGCCAGATAGGTCATGACCTGAACGCCCGCACCCAGCGACTCGCCGGTTTGTGCGTCCACCACCTGGCCGAACAGCGCCTTTCCCTGTTCTATGCGAATCGTGACGCTGCTTTCTTTTCCCGCGGCCACATCCACCTTGACGGGCTGGGGCATGACCCAGCCGGACTCGTCGGGCAGTTCAGTGCGGTACGAAGCCCCAGGAACGGTTTCCGCCAGAAACGCGCCATTCCGGTCGGTGGTGACGGTCTGCACGATGCGCCCGTCGTTAAGAATCATTTCCCTGCCCCACAGCATGCCCAGATGCCGGTAGTAGCCTGTCAGGAAGCGCAGCGTCAGTCCTTCCGGTCCGCCAGTCATTCCCTCCGCCACCACGCGGCCGCGAATCCGGCCAGGCGGCGGCAACTGGATGCGTATGCCCTCGCCGGTCTTGACATAATTAGTATATCGGGGCACGCCGCCGGGAATGGCCACGAAGTATTTCATGCCGCCCTCCGCCATGCGGTCAAAGCGGAAACGCCCGTCTTTGTCGGACTGGGTCCGTCCCGCCGCGCCATCGCAGTGGCCCAATTCCCCACTGGGGGCCAGTTCATGTCCCGATGGATAGATCACCGCGCCCGGGACAGGCGTTCCCGTTTCATCGACCACCATGCCCGAACAGGGCGCGCAGGGAAACACCTCCACCTTGACCGGGTTCGGATAGGCCAGTGTGCCGCCTTCGATGTGCACGTTGCGGCAACCGCTGCCCAAGTCACCCCAGGCGGACAGGGACCAGTCGCCGTCCGTCAGGTGTTCCACCGCAAAAATGCCGCTGCTGTCGGCCTTGCCATGGCGTTTTTCCGTCTGGGCCGGGGGCGTCTCGTTGGGTGCCCACGTGACTTTCTCCATCACAATGTCCGCTTCACCCGCCAAGCCGCCAAACATGCCCTGCAACGACCCCGTGATAGTCGCCCCGCCTTCCAGGGCGGGTTCTTCGTTCTGCGCAATGGCACCGGCTGCGGCGGACTTCGCAGCACCCGGTCTGTCGGCCCTGGCCGGAGTCTTCGGGAACATCTTGCGGTACTCGCTCTTTGCCATCGTCACGGGGATGCTCTTGAGCAGCACCATGTTGCGCGTTGCAATGCTGGGCAGAAAGGGGTAGACCACCCCGGCCACAAGGATCAGCGCCACGGCGGTGATCAGCGCCTTCGCGGCAAGGCCCATTGAGGCACCTGCGGCCGCGCCGGTGGCGGTGAAACCGGACAAGGTTATCTTGCCAAGCGACGCGGCCAGCGCGGTCGGAACGGCCGGTGCGGCTGACGCGTGTTCTGTCAGCAGCAGCATGAGCGCGGCGGCGCTGCCCACGGTCACGCCCTTCTTGCTCAAGGCGCTGCGCACTTCCTCCACGCCCTGATGGATGCGCTTGGTGATTGCCTGACGGGTAATGCCCTCCATGTCGGCCAGTTCGGCGTGGGTCTTGCCCTCAAAGAAATGGCCCACCACGGCTTGGCGCAGGTTTTCGGGAAGGTTTGCGACCGCCTCATCCACCAGTTCGGAGATGTCATCCCAGCCAACGGCGGCCGGCTCCGGCGCGGTTTCGCGGGCAAGCGCCGACTCGTATTGGGTGCGGGTCTTCATCTTGCGGTAATGATCGATGGCCCGGTGCACCGCCGTGCGGTACAGCCATGCGCCCAGCGGCGAATCGGGCACGCGCCGCAGTTGCGACAGGGCCAGAAAGGCGTCCAGTGCCGCCTCCTGAGCCTCCGTATTGTCGCCCAGCACGCGCCGGCAGGTTGCATAGACCAATCCGGAATAGCGGCGGACAATGCCGTGAAAGGCTTCCTCGTCGCGGCGGTTGATCCACTCGGCCAGCAATGCATGTTCGTTTGTCATGTGTTTCTTCTCCCCGCATTATATTTGCATGCGCTGTTGAGGTCTACCCCAGATACGGATGACTGGCCCCGTTGGCAACCGGGGGGGAGACGGCGCAAAAAAGTAGAGGAGGCTTCCAGCCTCCTTCCGACGTTTCCTCGTTCCCAAGTTGCACTTGGGAACGCGCTTGTCCGCGAAGCTGTACTTCGCAGGGGGAGTGTGAAGTGCAACTTCACAGGCAGGGACGTTCCCAAGTGCAACTTGGGAACGAGGGCAAAAAGGAACGCGGCAGGATGCTGCGTCTAGGTTGAAGGCACAAATCCGCGGAATCTCCCCCCCGGCCTGGCCGGGCCCGCTGCCGGACCCGGTCAGGCCAGCCCCGCTTGGGGGCTA
>CAIUWO010000134.1 GCA_903902895.1 Candidatus Hydrogenedentota bacterium
CGCAAAGGGGATGCCGTACCGTACAGCATTCCAGTCTACCGACTGCGGCTCGTCCAGGACGGCACGGCCGATGTGTCGCCGCTCACCGCTCCGGCCGATGTCGCGCGGCACCTGGGCGACGTTGCGACCTCCGACCGCGAGCAGATGGTGGCCCTCTTTCTCGACACGAAGAACCGGCCCATCGGGCGGCACCTCGTGAGCGTGGGGACGGTGGACTCGACACCCGTGCAGCCCCGGGACGTGTTCAGGGCCGCGCTGGTGGCGGGGGCCGTCAACGGCATCATTCTCGCGCACAACCATCCCTCCGGGGACGTCACGCCGTCGCGGTGTGATGATGAGGTGACGCGGCTCATCGCTCGGGCGGGGACCCTGCTGGGCATCCGCCTGCTCGACCATGTGGTCCTCGCGCCGGACGGCAGCCACTTCTCGTATCGGGACCGCCGTCCCGACTGCGTGGAGGGCTGAGCCATGGGCGACCTGAGTGACCTAAACGATGTCGCACGCGTCATGCGCTCGTGCGAGGGACAGGCGCGGCTGGAGGGCATCCGGGTGTCCCTCGTTGGACGCACGGTCGTGGACGTGGAGTTCACCAACGAGACGCACTCGATAGCAATCCTGCTGCGCCTGGACGACGGGGACACCTTCCTCGCGATGGACCCGTCACTGGACGTGGACGCGCTGCGGGACGAGTTCGCCGACGTCATCCAGCGCGAGTATCTGGTGGACTACCCCGAGCGCCGCGCCGATGGCGAGCTTGGGTGACCCTGGACGGCGCGACGGCGCGCGAGTTCGCATCGCCGAGCAAAACAGGGGCAATGCGCGCCAGTCTCGACATTCGTTGAGGACGAGCCGACTGGCACCCAAGCCAGACCCGAGTCCACCCAAAACCACCCATCAACACGCCGCGGCGCGTCCGCATCCACGGGCGGCGTGTCGCCAGTGCCCCGCGCGGTGGAGGCGCTTCCGGCGCTGACCGGAAGCGCGCGAAAAGAACCCAGCCTCGGCGGCGGCGCGCCGAAGGCCGACAGACTGCACGCCCCACCGGCGCGTCCGCACAACTCCCCGGCGACGGGACACGAAAAGCCCGGAGAGGCGGATGCAGCACCGCGCCGCGCCTGCGGCGTCCGACGGCACCCGTCTCTCCCTTTGCCCCCGAAACGGCGGTTTCCGCGCACGCGGGGACCGGAAATGCCCCGGAGTGCCCGCGCGTGTGCGGGCACCCGACCGAACATTCAATTGCGGCGATTGGGCGATGAGAAAATCCGGTCCCACCAAGTCACAGGACTTGATGGACTGTGACCGGTCCCAACGCCGCCTCCAGGCGTCGCACACCCCCGCCGCGCGCAACCCCAAACCCACAGGAGGAGACCCCATGGCCACCGACAACACCGTCAAGACCCGCTTCCGGTTCACCGACCGGACCATCGAGGCCCTGCCCACGCCCCCGCAAGAGTGTGCCAGCACGGACGCGGAATACTCGGACCTGGAGGTGCCGGGCCTGAAAGTCTTCGTCGGCAAGGGCGGAAGAAAGGCCTTCCACCTGCGCTATCGACTCCTGGGGCGGAAGCGCTGCATCCGCATCGGCCCCTTTCCGAGCGTGACCGTCAAGGACGCCCGGCTCCGCGCCCATGAGTTCAAGGCGCTCGTCGCCCGCGATATCGACCCCCTGACCGAGCGCGAGACGAAGGCTGCTGTCCCGACCTTCGAGGAGTTCGCCACGAAGCACTACCTGCCCTTCGCCAAGTCGCGCAAGCGGTCCTGGCTCGACGACTCACGGATGATCAAGACCGCGTTCGTCCCGGCGTTCGGGCGGCGGCGGATCACGGAGATCACCACCCGGGATGTCGCCAGGCTTCTTGAGACTTTGAAGGAGCGCCGGACCGCCTCGACCTCCAACCGTTACTTCGCCGTGATTTTGAGGATGTTCAACCTGGCCGTCCAGTGGGGCTACCTGGAGCGCAACCCAATGACCGGCCTGAAGAAGTACCCCGAGAACAACGCCCGCGAGAGGTACCTGACAGCCGACGAAATCGCTCGCCTGCTCAAAGAACTGGAGGAGTGGCCCAGCCGCGCCGTCTCCGGTCTGCTGCGTTTCCTGCTCTTCACGGGCACGCGCTTCGGCGAGGGCGCCCACCTCACGTGGGACCGCGTAAACTTGGACAACGCCACTGTCTTCCTGGACAAGACGAAGTCCGGCCGGACCCGGACCGTCCTGATGAACAGCCTTGCCTTGGGGGTCTTGCAGGAAATGCAGGCGCTGCGCAAGAACAACCACCCGTTCGTTTTCCCAGGGCGCTTCGAAAATGACGGTATCCGCGCGCCGAGAAACGCGTTCAAAAAACTTTGCAGAAAACTGAAGCTGGACAACCTCAAGATGCACGATTTAAGACATTCCTTCGCCAGCCTCGCGGTCAACGCCGGGGCCAGCCTCTACGACGTGCAGAAACTCCTGGGGCACGCCAACTCCGCGATGACCCAGCGTTACAGTCACCTGAGTGACCACACGCTGCGCGCCGCCTCGGAGACCGTGGCGCAGAGCATCGCCGCAGCCACCAAGTGAGGCACAGCACACAGGAAGGGCCGTCCCGCTCCGCGCGGGGCGACGGCGGCCCTTCTCTTTCCAACCCACTGCAGGAAAGGACTCCCCCCGCCATGATGGAGATGATTGTCCAAATGTGGACCCTTGGCCCGACGCGTTATCTTGACACCCACCCGATGGCCGAACTCGCGGTCTTGGTTTCCCTTGCGTCTCTGGTGCCGCTGTGCCTTCTGGCCGTGGTGCTGTGGCTCCTGCTGCTCCCCGTGTCGCGGCTGGAGCAGGCGGCCGCCCGCTGGCGGGCCTGGTGGGGCCGGTGAGCAAAGAGACGACCCACGCCTGACCTTCGAGCAAACACCGCAAACGCCGCAGCGCGGTGACGCCTGCCCGCAAGGAAAAAACTACCGTTTTCCCTTGGAAAATGGCCATTTCGGAGCAAACACAGCAAACACAGCAAACTCCGCGCGGGGGTGGGGAAGGATGGAGTGGATGCCGTCCCAGCAGAGGGGCCGGTGTGCGTCGGCACGGGGGCTTCTGTGTGTGCAAGTGTGTGGAGATGTGCACTCGCTCCGCTCTTTGCTGGGTGAAATCAGGGGGAGGGGATTCATCTTCTTCACGGAGCGGGGGAGGGAGAGTTCCCTGTCCGGCGATCCTTCCTTTTCCGCCGTGGTGGCCTGGATGGGATGACCTTTGCATGGTGAGAGGGGACAGGATGTTCCTTCCACATGGGGCCGGGGAGTTTGCAGAGTTTGGGGCGTTTGCCTCCATTTCGTTGCGACTGTTGGACTTTGAGGCACACCGCACGGGCAGCGGGCCAGCGGCGCTTGCGGAGTTTGCCCGGTGGGCAGAGGCTTCACATCCTGCTGGCCCTTTGGGGCCGGGGGAGTTTGCTGAGTTTGACAGGTTTGCCATCGACCCCTTGCAGCGCATGGACTTTCGGGCGCACCGGCCCTGCGGAGCATCGGCGGAGCCTGCGGAGTTTGCCCTGCGGGACTACTTGGCCTCGGCCCAGTTGCTGCCCGCGCCGCACTCGACCAGATTGACCGTCGGCGCGCCGGGGAACATCTCCAGAAAAGCCTGGGACATGCACTCCCGAAGGGCGTCGGCCACCCTGTCTGTCTCCGCCAGCGCGCACTCGACCAGGATGTCGTCGTGCACGGTGTTGACGATGAAAGCATCCAGCGGCTCCAGCCGCTCGTCCACCAGCGCCAGCGCTCGGAGCATGATTTCACCGGCCGTGCCTTGGATGGGCGTGTTCAGGCTCTGGGTAAAGACGCCCTTCTCGTCGTCCGCGAAAGAGCGCACTCTTCCGCCTTTCGTCCGCACGGGACGCCGTGACCGGGCACGCTGCTCCGTGTCGTCGCGCCACCGCCCCAGCCTCGGGTAGGCCGCGAAGAAGCCCCGCTGGAAGCTGGTGGCCTGCTCCAGCGTCAGCTCGACGTGGTAGGTGCCCTTGGCGTAGCCGCACAGCCCCTTGCCCCCCTGACCGTAGAGTGTGCCGAAGCCCACCGCCTTGGCCATCTGCCGCTGCTCCTTGGTGACCGCCTCCGGGGGGATGCCGAGCACGCGGGACGCAGTCAGCCGGTGCAGGTCCGCGCCCTCTCGGTAGGCGTCGAGCATGGCTTCGTCCCCCGACAGCAGGGCCGCCACGCGCAGGTCGATTTGGCTGAAGTCGGCACCCACCAGCGCCCGTCCGGCTCCTGCCGGGAACAGTCTGCGCACCTCCGTGTCGCGCGGGATGGACTGCAGGTTGGGGGCGCTGCTGGACATGCGCCCCGTGATGGCCCCGGTCAGGTGGAAGCTGGTGTGGAGTCGGCCAGTCACCGGACTGACGGAGAACGCCAGCGTGTCGCCGCACGTGGACAGGAACGTTCGCAGTCTGCCGAGCCGGAGCAGCAGGGCCGCCACCTCCAGGTCCGCGTTCGCCTCCAGCACGTCCGCCGCCGTGCTCAGCAGCCCCCCTGGCGTCTTCTGCCACGCCTCGACGCGGTCCGGGGGCAGTGCGTCCCGCAGCCACTCGCTCTTCTGCTTGTCCGAGTCGAGGTTGATGTCCACCCCCATGATGGCGCGCACCCGCCGCTCCAGGGGCTCCGCCTCCGCCCGCCACCGGGCGACCAGCGCCGCGTGCGCCGCAGCATCGAAGCCGAACCCACGCAGTTCCAGGCGGGCCACGGCGCGCTGGGCGTCGCGCATGCGCAGGTAGACCGGCTCCAGCCGCTGCATGCGGAGTCGGCTGGTCAGCGCGTCGGCTAGCTGCACGAGATGGAGCGCGCGCCCCGCCGCGAGGGCCAGCAGCGCCTCCGGTAGCATTTTGCACCCCCAGTCGGCCTTCTTTCCGGCCCCACCGAGTTCGACGCCGATGGACCGGTGCAGCACGCTCTCCAGACCGAGGGCCATGCGCTTCGGGCCTGTCGGGTCCTTTGCATTCGAGACCTCGTTCGTCAGCGCGTTCCACATGAGCATCGTGCACTCGATGGTGCCCACCGGCACCCCCGCGTGGAGGAGGTGCTCCATGAGGCGGACGCCGTCGTGCGCCACCAGCCTGCGCCCCAGTAGCGGGGCGAGTATCGCGCCCAGCTCGTCGCCGCAGGCCGGTCCGTCCACGAGGATGGCGTCGCCGCGCCGCCCGCTGACCTGCACCAGCCGGATGCGCGACAGGCGCGGGTTGGTGCCTGCCTTGGGGTGGTCGGCGTGTTCGGGCAGCTTGGCCGTTTCGATGGCAACGCCCAGCGTGTCGTTCTCTGCCGCGATGCGCCGGACTTCGGTTGCTGCCTCATTTGGGTCGGTGATGTGGCGGTAGGTCCGCTCGCGGGAAGTAGCGGGAGTCGGTGCAGGCGGCGCGGTCTCGGCAGGCGGTGCAGTTAGGACCACGTGCGGCGCGACCGGGGCCGGTGCGGGCGGGGCAGTGTCGGCACGGGGCGCGGGCGCTGTCGTGATGGCCGGCCGGGGCGCATCGGCCTGGCGCTCCCTGATTATCTTGGCCGTGCGGCGGAGGGCCGCGGTGATGAACTTGTCCACGGGCATCCCCGCCGCGCGCCACGCGTCGGTGACGTCCTTCTGCCCGACGCTGTCCGGGACGGGGCAGGAGACCGCGTTGGGGAACTCAGCCTCGAAGGCTCTGGCCGCCTTGCGCCCCGCGTCGTCGCTGTCCATGACCAGCGGCACGAGCGCCGCGTTCTTGATTGCCTCCAGCGCGGCATCGCCCAGCGGGGCGTTGGTGCCGCCCAGCGCCACGACCGGGACCGCCGTCTCCTGGTGGATGAGAGCGGCGTCCAGCAGGCTCTCCACGACCACGACTGCATCTGTCCGCGCCGGGGGACGGAAGCTGATGACCACCGCCTCCAGGCGCGAGCCTGGCAGGAAGCGGTACCGGCCATGGGTGGCCTCCCAGCAGCGCACCTGCAGTGCGACGGGGGGACCCTCGGCAGGGTAGTAGGGGATCTGGATACCGTCGGGCAGGGTGAACCTCTTGACCCACTGGCCGTCCCGCTTCTGGTAGGGCAGGAGACCGCAGCGGTTCCGCCACATCCACCCGAAGTCCCTGACCAGACCCAGGCGCAGCTTGCCCACCGTCTCGGGGGTGAGGCCGCGCTCCCGGCACAGCCAGCCCATGGCCTCCGGGTCCCGCCGGAGTCGCTCCTCGCCGCTCTCGACCTGCTCGCGCACGAACTTCGTCCACTTGGCGGGATCGACCACCTCGTTGGGGTTCTCCTCGAACACCTCCACGGGCTGCCGCCCCTCCCTGCACTCGCGCGCCCTGGCCGCAGCCTCGTCGGCAGCGAGTCCGACGACGACCTCGAAGAACTTCCTGAGCCCGCCGCTGATGCCGCACTGGTTGCAACTGAAGGTGTCCTTGTCCACCCAGACGGCGAAGCGGTCCGTGCCCTTGCACTTCGGGCAGGGGCCGTGGGCGACCCCCTGCGCGTTCGGCGGCCCCAGCACGATGCCCATCTCTTCCAGCTCTCTGACGATTCCCATTCCAGCACCTTCCGCGTCGGCGTCGGTCGAGTCTGTCCGGCGTCCAGAGGAGGATAGGACAAAAGGGGACTGGATGCAACAGGCCTTCGCCACGCGCATGCCGACGGGAGACGCCCGCCGCCGCACTGGACCGGACCTGCCCGGCGGCACGACATCTGGGCACGGGCGGCATCCCCCCCTTGGGACACGCCACTTCCAGAAAGGTGGTTCCGGTCCGTTTCTGGTCCGCACAGCACCTTTCGGTCTGGATGCGCCCGCTCGCGCGTTGCCTTGCACCGCATCACTTCGTGGGCGTGGCAGCAGGACGCTGCCTGCTCTCCGGTCCATCCCCCCGAGTTCCACGACCATCCCGCACGCCTTGCTTTTGTCCAAGAAATGTTGATATACATAGCCGAGTGGGCTGCAAGGATTCGAGATTGGTAGAACCACTTGAAAACCGGCGACTTCGGTCTTGCGACTTCGAGTCCCGCACCCTCCGCCATCTTTTTCCCTTTGTTTGCAACGGTGATTGGGCCGTGGGGGTCAGGTCACCGGACTTTGCCGGGTTTCTCCGGGTCGTCTCTGGGTCCTCCCTTCTGCACCTCCTCCGGCCCGTTTTGCCTTGTCCTGCAAAACTTTTCCGTTTGTCGGGCGAGGCGCACCACTCGACATCCCCAAAGTCCGATGACCTTGAAAGGCGTTCTCCGTCATCCGTCAGCAGGGCGAACCTTGGGGATCGAGTGGTCGGCATGGGGGCGCAACAGTTCGACGGTCGCCGGTGCGGAAGAAACGCCCTGAAACCGTCGCAAGGTTCAGGCGCGCGCACCCCGACTGCCGCCTGCGGCGTGTTCAGGGACCAATCGCAAAACAGGGGGGCTACTGACTGTCCAGCACCTGCCGCACCTTGTCGGCCAGGTCTTCTCGTGAGAAGGGCTTGTAAATAAAATGGGTGCCTACATCCAGCACGCCGTGCTGGGCGATCACGTCTGCCGTGTAGCCCGACATGAACAGGCGCTTGAGCCGCGGATGCAGGGCCAGGATGTTTCTGGCAAGGTCGCGTCCGTTCATTTCCGGCATGACCACGTCGGTCAGCAGCAGCGCAATTTCGCCGGCGTGTTCCCGGGCCATCTGGATGGCCTCAGC
>CAIUWO010000135.1 GCA_903902895.1 Candidatus Hydrogenedentota bacterium
GCCAGAATGTCGTCGCCCGCGCCCTGCTGGCTCTTGCGCAGGTAACGCTGGAAGGCCAGTCCGTCGCGGTTGTACTGGTCCAGCACGTTCTTCAGGCACTTCACGCCGATTTCGGGTTTGTAATCCGCATAGGCGCGCATGCCCACCTCGCCCCAGGCCAGAAACAGGTCGCCGTTTTCGTAATTGGGGAAGGGCCAGTTGACCTTGTAGGCCTCGTCGGGCTGGTAGGAATAGACGCACAGTGGCCAGAAGAAGAGATTCTCCTGCTGCATCGCCGCCTCCAACTGGTCGAGGATGGATGCTTTCCGTGCCGGATCATTGCACAGCCCATAGGCCACGGCCATGAGGTTCACGGGCGTCACGAAATTGTCGCCGTGCACCGAACCGTCCTGGTCGCGCCAGTGTACATACCACCCCTTGTCGGGGTTCCACAGACCGCCTTCTGCCAGGGGTTTGTTGAATCCTTCCTGGATGCGTATGGCCGCAGTGCGGTATTTCGAGGCCGCCTCCGCATCCCCAAGCACCTCCTCCACGTCGGCCCACAGCAGCAGGGCGTTGTACATCTCCGCGTTGACAAAACCGTTGTCGAAGGCCGCCCACACCACGTCAATCCAGTCGGAACCCTTCGCCTCGGTGTGCGACGCGGTCATGCACTCCAGCAGCCCGTTGTTGTTGGAATCGCGCGACAGCGCCAGGCCCAGCACCCGCTCGCAGGTTTCCTTTTGGCCGCGCACCCAGGCCGCGTCACCGGTAAAATCGAACAGTTCCGCCACGTTCGTCACGTAGTCCGGCTGCGTGTTCCACATGATGCCCCACTGGCACTCATAGAAGCCGCGCTCGTCGTAGGTGCCGGGAATCTCATCGCCTTTGGCGTGCGCCCAGCGCGGCTTGACCCGCCCGTCCGCACCGACGGCGTGGTCCCGGGCATAGTCCAGCGAGGCCGCGTAGTTGGCGAAGAACTGCGGGTCGTCGATGGGCAGGCCCATCAGCGCCAGCCAGGGCTCCTGCAGCACCGCGTAGCCGCTGTACCAGCCGTTGCTGCCCATGATGCCCGCGTCAATCACGCCAATCCGGCCGATCGTGTTGCATATCTCGCGCACCGCCCCGCCGTCGATGCCCTTCAGGTCCCCGCGGTAGTAAGCCTTGTCATAGTCCATCGCCGACAGCGCATACTCCACCACGACTTCGCCCGAAGCCGCAAACGGTTTCCATACGTCTTGCTTGTCCGCTAGAAAGCGGCGCAGGTCGTACTTGGGCTGCATGACGGCGGTCGCGATGATGTTGTTGAACGAGAAGACACCGTTGGGCTGATGCGAGAAACGCAGGGCCGACTTGGCGTCCGCCTGCGGCGTTGCCGCGATGCGCAGGCAGTCGTTCTTCTCCTTGTTCCAGAACGTGACCGACCCGGCATGCACGCCGTAGGTGGCGTTGGGCGCGCCCATCAGCTTGCACCACGCCACGCCGCCCGTGTCGAGCAGCGCCCCCGTCCAGGTTTGCATGTCCGCAAAGTCCCAGCCGGGGATGGAGGCATCCTCCAGCGTGGTCTCGGCGCCGTAGCGGCGCTGAATCTTCCAAAGGATGCGGTCGGGCAGTTCCGTGAACTGCCAAGTTTCCTCCACCGACACATCGTCGCCGCCAAAATGAATGCCCGAGACGGTAATCACGCCGCCTTCGACGCTCACCGACGGTGACACCGCGCAACTGCGCGTGCTGTGCCAGCGTCCGCCGACCTTCACCGCGGAACACACGCCCGTTTCGGAAGACACGACGTTGCGGCCGTTCACGGTAACCCCGTCCAGCACGCATTTTCGGTCCACGTTTAAGTGCAACTGCAGCCTGCCGCTGCCGTCGGCAATGGACACGGTCTTCGCCGCCGCGTCATGGACGGCGGCGTGGGCCGCGAACGGCGCCAAAAGGAATGCGATTATCGCCAAC
>CAIUWO010000136.1 GCA_903902895.1 Candidatus Hydrogenedentota bacterium
AACTGGGAGAAATGGACCCAGTGGCCGAATTTGAACATGGCCAGCCGCCGCAGGTGGCGCAGATAGAGAAGCTGTTCGCGCAGCGACAGTTTGCTCTCGCCGTGGTGGCGCTGGTCAAAATGGATGGGCACCTCGGCGGCGCGGCGGCATCCGCCCTTGACAAGCACCTCCAGGCCAATCTTGTAGCCCACCGCGTTGAACGGGGCGGCTGTGCCGAGCAGGGCGCGGCGGAACGCGAAGAATCCGCTCATGGGGTCGCTGACGCGGGTGAACGGCCGCGCCAGCAGCGTCGCGATGCGGCTGTTGACCCAGCGCATGGCGCCCCAGTCCTCGGCGGTCGAGGCGCCGGGCACGTACCGCGAACCAATGACAAAATCGGCCCCGCCGTCGAGCGCCGCGAGCATTTCGGGGATTTTCTCGGGTGGATGGCTCAGGTCGGCGTCCATCACCAGGACCGTGACGCCCGTGGCAAGGTTGAACCCGTCAATCACGGCCGGGCTCAGACCGCGGTTTTCGGTGCGCACCACAAACCGCACCCAGTCCAGCCCCAGCGCGGCCACGGTCTCTTCCGACCCGTCCCGGCTGTTGTCGTCCATGATCAGCACTTCTAGGTCGATGCCGTCCGCGCGCACCCTGCCCAAACGGTCGAGCAGTTCGGGCAGGTTTTCCACCTCATGATAGGTGGGCACCACTATGGAAAGCACGGGGCCTTCGCCCTGGGCGCGGGACTGTTCTGTGGCTGTTGATGTCATGAATTCGGCGTGTTTCCTGATCTAATCATTGCACGGGATGGGGGGATATGCAAATCCCGCGGCAATTACTCGCGCAGCAGCACGTCGCAGGCCAGCCGCCCCTTCTCGAGCAGGCGCCGGAAAGCGCCGCTCCTGCGGGCCGCGCCGCGCAGCCGCACGATAAGCCGCCGCTCGATCCGGTAGCGGTCCAGTTTCGGCGGCTTGGGCGCGGCCACGCCGTCGCCCGCCTCCTCCAGCGGCTTCCAAATCTTGGCGGGCGGATAGCCAATCATCTCCAAGTCCGCCGGGTCCACCGCGGCCAGCGCGCGCTCGATGAGTTTTCGTTTCTCCGCGTCGGTGGCCAGTTCGGCCACCCATTTCTTCACCGACGCCGTGGTGGGCCGGGTATGCTGACCCACGCCGATGGGGTCGCCCAAACCCTTGACCTTCCCGCCGCCGTCCCCGTCCGCTTTGCCGTAGTCAATGGCCTCCGCCTCGTAGGGAATGCCTATGTACTCGCAAATGCGCTGGAAATGCGTTTCGGGGTCCTTGACAAGGTCCTCATAGCGCACATGGACATAAGGCGTGTCGGTCTGGCGCAGGAACGCCGCCAGCGCGGGCACATAGCGGTTGATGAGCGGGTTGTGCTCGTTTGCAACGCGATAGTCACCGTCGAAGAACGAATTGGCGAAGGAAGAAAACATGGCGATGGGATGCCGGGTGAGCACGACGAATTTCCCGTCGGGAAACACTTTCTGCATGAACGGCAGAATGAGCGCGTAGGCCGGGGTCTTGTCCAGGCAAATCGCCCGCCCTTCGCCGCAGGCTTCCATGTAGCGCCCATAAAGCGTGTCACAGTAGGCCCGGCAGGCGTCCCAATAGTCCGCCTCCCCCCGGGGCAACTGGGCCACAAACCCCTTCTGCGCCTGGGCCGCCAGAATATGGTCGTAGGGTGCCTTGTCCACTTTCGCCCACACGCCCAGGTGGGCCAGCGGCGTGAGCAGGTGCGGTTCGGGACCGCCCTGGACCATGCTGTGGGCCGAAAGCATCCGCTCCAGCATCGTGGTGCCCGACCTCGGGGCGCCAATCACAAAGAGCATCTTTGGTTTCATCTGCGTGCCTCCCGTGGAATACCGCCGGCCTGCCGGAATCCCTTTGCCTGGCGGATACTGTACACATCCCGATGTGCGGGCTCAAGCCTTGCGCGGCAAGAAAAGATGGTATAATTCTCATGACTGGCATTTATGGCAGTTTGCGCAGAAAGCTTTAGGGTCCATGTTCAGAAGTGATACACAATCATTAGGAGCGTTTTCGTGGCCTATACAGAGCACGTGAATCTTATTATGGCGGGAGTGGATGTGTGGAACAAGTGGCGCGCCGCAACCAAAGGGTCAAAGCCGGACTTGAGCGGGGTCAACCTGTGCGGCCGTGACCTGAGCGAGGCCAATCTGGCCCACACCAATTTTGCGAACGCGGCCCTGCTGAACGTGAATTTGGCGGGCGTGGACTTGGAGCACGCCAATTTCTTTGCCGCCAAACTGTCGGGGGCCGACCTGCGCCGCTGCAATCTGCGCGGCGCCGACCTGAGCCGCGCCGACCTGAAGGGCGCCCTGCTGGAGGACGCCTGCCTGCAGGAGGCCACGCTCAACCATGTCTGCCTGCGGCAGGTCGACCTGCATTCGGTCAATCTGCGCTATGCGAACCTCTACGAGTCCGATCTCACCGAGGCCAACCTGTCCGGCGCGGACCTTACGGGCGCGTCGCTGGTGGACACCTCGCTGGACATGGCGAACTTCTTCGGCGCGTCGCTGGAGGGTGCCAACCTGACGGGGGCCACAGTGAACCTCACGGTCTTCCGCAACGCCCATCTCAAGGGCGCCATCCTGAACGACGTGGACCTGCGCAAAGCCTTAATGACCATGGGCCAGCGCGTGGCCTACATGCTCAAGGGCACCGCGGGCCTGTAGGAGTTGCTGCGGCGGGGCCGCACCCGAGGAGTCAGGAGTCAGAATTCAGGAGTCAGAATGAAAAACGGCGCGACGTTGGCGGTTTGCCCAGTCGCGCCGTTTATTTTCAGACTTTGGATGCTCAGGCCTTGACGTCCGCCTCGGCCTTCTTCTCCAGCCCCTTCTCCGAGAAGAAGACCAGGAAGATCAAGAACACAATGAACGCCAGCGCGGCCGGTGTCATCCAGATGCCGAACCAGTCCATCACCTTGGCCGCGTCCGGCGTGGCGCCGGGCTTGCTGAAGAAGTCGGCCACCCAGCCCGAGGCCGTGGTGCCGATGGTCATGCCGATGCCCCAGGTGGCCAGTGCAAACAGCCCCTGCGCGCTCGCCTGCAACTCCTTGGGCGCGCGCATGTCGGTGTAGATCTGGCCCGTGACGAAGAAGAAGTCGTAGCACACGCCGTGCAGCAGCACGCCCACATACCACAGCGCGATAAGCCCCTGCCCGTTGCCCATGCCGAAGCACAGATAGCGGAGCACCCACGCGCCCATGCCCACCAGCAGCATCTTCTTCACACCCAGGCGGGCAAAGAAGAACGGGATTACCAGCATGAAGAAGAACTCGGAGGCCTGGCCCAGCGACATGACGGCCGTGATGTTCTTCACACCGCCCCCGGCCAGGTAGGAGGCCGCGAAGCCGTAATAGAACGACAGGGGGATGCAGACCAGCAGCGCGCTGAGGAGAAAGACGAAGAAGGACCGGTCCTTCAGCAGGGCCAGCGCGTCCAGCCCCAGCACGTCACGCACCATCACCTTCTTCCCCGCAAGCTTGGGCGGCGTGTTGGGCAGTGTCAGAGCATACACCCCCATGACCAGCGCGCAGACGGCGCCAATTTTGAAGGTCCATGCCGTCTCGACAATGCTCTGCAGGCCGGTCCTGCCTGCCTCGCCAAAGGCCAGGCGCAGCCCGCCCGTCGCGCCGTCCAGATAGATCCAGCTGACCACAAAGCCGGCCGCGATCCAGGCCAGGGTGCCCATGACACGGATGGCGGGGAACTGCTTCTGCGGGCTGTCCATCTGGTTAAACGCGATGGCGCTGGTCAGCGAGAGCGTCGGCATGAAGCACATCGTGTACGCAATCAGATAGACCAGAAACAGGGTCGGCGCGGTGGTAATCGCGGCCATCCAGAGCAGCGCGGCGCCCACCAGATTCAGCGCGGCCAGCACGTACTGCGCCGGGAAGAACCGGTCGGCAATCATGCCCATGAAGAACGGCGTGACAATGGCCGCCCAGCCCGTGCTGCTGTAGGCCAGCCCAATTTGCGAGTTGGTGAACCCAATCTTGGGCAGGTACACGCCCATCGCCACATACCAGGTTCCCCAGACGAAGAACTGGATGAACATCATGACCATCAACTGCGCGCGCACGGACGTCTTCATGGCTGCCTACCTTCCTTGACCGAATCCTTGCCAATACCGGCCCCCTGGGCCGATGCGGGCCAGTGTAGCGGGTTCCCCGCCCATTTTCAAAACGGCCCTCCGCCGGCCCGCCGGCCCACCTCCTCAATTACCGTTGCCGCCGCGCTCACGCCCCATGATTTCCATGCTTCCCCTAACTCCCATGGTCCAGTCCCCGCATTCTCCTGTTTGTATTGCGCCACCCTGCTGTACTACCTTCTTGGGGAAGTCCCGAGTGCAGGAAACCCTTACCCCACGCAGGAGCGATGCGACAATGAAAAAGACTGGACGGTTTCTGGCGTTTGACCTGGGCGCTGAAAGCGGCCGCGCCGTTCTGGGCACGCTGGCGGACGGCGTCATCAAGCTGGAGGTGGTGCACCGGTTCCGCACCGAGGGGCTGCTCATGCTCGGCACGCGCCAGTGGGACCTGGCGCGCATCTACGAGGAAATGGTGCAGGGGCTGGCGCTGTGTGCCCGGCAGTACGGACCAGAACTCGACGGCATTGCCGTCGATACCTGGGGCGTCGACTTCGGCCTCATCGCGCGCGACGGCTCACCCCTGGGCAATCCGGTCCACTACCGCGACAAGCGCAACGAGGGCATGCAGGACTACGCCTTCGGCATCGTGCCCCGCGCCGACATCTACGCCGCCACGGGCATCCAGTTCCTGCCCTTCAACACGCTCTACCAGCTGTTGAGCCTTAGAAAGGCGGAATCCCCGATTCTTGAGGCCGCCGATTCGCTGCTCATGATGGGCGACCTGCTCGCCTACCTGCTGAGCGGCAAAAAGGCGCTCGAATACACCAACGCCTCCACGACCCAGTTGCTCGATCCCTGGAAGCGCACCTGGAACGAGGAACTGATCGCCAGGCTCGGCCTGCCGCGGAACCTGCTTTCAGACCCAGTCATGCCCGGCACCGTGCTCGGGCCGGTACTGGACGACATCGCCGCCGCCACCGGCATCGCCAGGGGGGTGCCCGTCATCGCCACCGCCTCGCACGACACGGGCTCGGCCGTGGCCGCCGTGCCCGTGGCGCCGGACAGCCCCAACTGGGCCTACCTGTCCAGCGGCACCTGGTCCCTGCTCGGCGCGGAGCTGGACGAGCCGCTCGTCACCCCCGAAAGCCTTGCGCTGGACTTCACCAACGAGGGCGGCGTGGGCGGAAAGATCCGCTTCCTCAAAAACATCTTCGGGCTGTGGCTCGTGCAGGAATGCCGCCGCGTGTGGGAGCGCTCCGGGGAAAAGGTGGACTATGCCACCATCACGGCCGAGGCCGCGGCCAGCCCACCCTTCGTGTCAGTGCTGCCGAACATCGACGACCCGCGCCTTATCGCGCCGGACAACATGGTCGAACTGCTCCAGACCATGTGCCGCGAGTCGGGCCTGCCCGTCCCCGAGACGCGCGGCGCCATCATCCGCTGCGCGCTGGAGAGCCTGGCGCTCAAGTACCGCCGCACGGTCCGCATGATCGACGGCCTGCTGGGCAGGACAACGGAAGTGCTGCACATTATCGGCGGCGGCACGCAGAACAAGCTGCTGTGCCAGATGACGGCGGACGCCTGCGGCATCCCCGTGGTGGCCGGCCCGGTCGAGGCGACCGCCCTGGGCAACATAGGCGTGCAGGCCATGGCTGTGGGCGCGGTGGAGTCGCTCGCCGAAATGCGCGCCATCATCGCCCGGTCCATTGAACTCGAGCACTACGCGCCGAAAGACACCGCCTCCTGGGAGGCCATCGACGCCCGCGGGTAAACTGCGGCGAGAAGTCGGCTCAGCCATGTGGGGCAGCCGCCCCCGGCTGTCAGCACGAGGCAAACGCCAGGGAACGACAGGCGAGGGCGCCTGTCCCGCACGTTCTTATTTCAGAGGTCACCCTGCGCGTCGGCGGCCAGTTCCGAAAGGAGGCCCCACGCCAGCGACACGGGAAAGGTTTCGTCCTCCGTGCCCGCGGCGGCCGCGGGCGCGCCCGGATGGGGCGTCCACTTGACGAACTCAACGTGGCCGTCCATGTAGGCCACATTGCAGCCTCCCGGCACGTGGTTGAACGACTCCACCCGCGTGCCCAGCTTGTCCCACAGCACGGCGATCTGCGACTGCGACTTCTGCGACGCGGCGGCGTTGTTGATGTCGGTGATGAAGAAGCGCTCGATGCCCTCGCGCAGCCGGTACATGGTCAGCTTCGTGTTGGGCGCGACCCGCGCGTTGCCGCCGTGGGTGAATTCAAAATCCGCGTCGTTCAACTGCTCCACGCCCCCATAATTGGCGCTGGACCAGGGCTGCACCACGCGGCTGTAGTACTCGCCCAGGAAGAATCCCTGCCCGTAGGCCACCGGGAGAATCCACGAATTGTCCGGAACCACCCAGCCCAAGTACGCGTAGGACCGGTCCGCGGGGAGAATATTCATGGCCGGGGTGTAGTTGCCCCAGCGCGGGTCGCCGTCCATGCGGTCGGTCAGCAGTTTGCCCGAGGCGTCGGAAAAATCGCCGCCCGGCCCCAGCAGCCGCTCAAGGGGCTCCGGGTCGGACGGGCAGAAGATAATCTTCGGGTCGTTCAGGTACTCGGGATAGGTGGAGCGCATGGAAAAAAGCAGGTTGATCACCCGCAGCGATTTGGGCGGGAACTTTTGCCCGTTGCTTTCCCCCGAATACATCTTGAACACAAGCCCCATCTGCTTGAGGTTGTTCTGGCAGCTGGAGCGGCGCGCGGCCTCGCGCGCCCGCGCCAGCGCGGGAAGAAGGATGGCCGCCAGTATGCCGATGATCCCGATGACCACCAGCAGTTCGATAAGCGTGAATCCACGGCGGGACGATGTTCTGTTCATGCGTGCTACTCCCTTGTCATCCCGGCCACTCCGGTTTCCTCTCTCCTTCCCGCCCTTGCTGTTTGATCAGACCAGCCGTGCGGAGCTATGGTTTCCACGGCAATCACAGGTGAGTTCCGCCTTCACCCATGGCAACGCCGCTGTTGTTCGCCGTGTTCAGGCCTGAAAGGCCGTAACATGAAAGCCCGGGGCAACGCCCCGGGAAAATTAAAGTGCCCAGAGAGAAGAGCCCTGTAAGGGCGAAACAGAAAGCGGCGCGCCGGCGCCGCATGATCATGCACAGTTTGATGCGATTGTCTCCGTATGGTTTCCACGGGAAAACAGTATAAGGAATACCCCGACCATGAGCCTCGACACCGCAACCCTGACGCTGCACTGCGCCGACGTGAAGGGAATCGTCTTTCACGTCAGCCGTTTCATCTACGAACTGGGCGGCAACATCATCGACGCGCAGCAGCATTCGGAGACCCTCGACGACCGCTTCTTCATGCGCGTCTTTTTTGACTGCCGCGGCATTTCACGCACCAAACGCGAAATTCGCGAGGGGCTGGACGAACTGGCGGCGCGCTTCGGCATGGAAACCCGGCTCAGCTTTTCCGACGAGCGCAGGCGCATGGCGATCATGGTGTCAAAATGCGACCACTGCCTCTACGACCTGCTGCTGCGGCACCAATACGGCGAGATCAACGCGGACACCGCGCTGATCGTGGGCAACCACAACGACCTGGAACACGTGGCCGACAACTTCCGCATCCCCTTCGTGTGCGTGCCCGTGACCGCCGACACCCGCGCGGCGGCCGAGGCCCGCGTGCTCGACCTGTTCCGGGCGCACCACGTCGATTTCGTGGTGCTCGCCCGCTACATGCAGATCCTCACACCGGACTTCATAGACGCCTACACCCACCGCATCATCAACGTCCATCACGGCTTCCTGCCGGCCTTCAAGGGGGCCAAGCCCTACCACCAGGCCTACGAGCACGGCGTAAAGCTCATCGGCGCCTCCAGCCACTACGCCACCGCCGACCTGGACATGGGCCCCATCATCGAGCAGGAAACAATCCGGGTCAGCCATGCCCACGGACCGAACGACCTCGTCGCGCTCGGCCGCGACATTGAGCGCAAAGTCCTCTCCTCCGCCGTGCGCGCCCATGCCGATGACCGCATCATGGTTTACCGTCGTCGCACCATCGTGTTCAGATAATTTAAGGCGCCGGAAGGTAAACTATGGACAGGTGTTGCAAAAAACGCAGTTCTCTGTTATCCTAACCGTCTCGGAGCTGCGCCGGTTGCGCGGCACCGGTTATAAAAGTCGATCAGCCCCTCAGGTGTCTGAGCCAGTGGAATTGTCCCGACCTTGTGTTCGTGCTGACCCGACCGTATATGGACACCCGGGCGTGAAGCCCAAGACCAAGAGGAGTTGACCGAATGAATATTTTTGTTGGAAACCTTTCCTACAACACCAACGATGATTCCCTGCGCGCTGCGTTTGAGGCGTTTGGCGAGGTTTCCTCCGCCCGCGTCATCAGCGACCGTGAGACGGGCCGTTCGCGCGGTTTCGCCTTCGTCGAAATGGCGAACGCAGGCGAAGGCCAGGCGGCCATCCAGGCGCTTGACGGCCAGGATTTGGACGGCCGTCAGGTGAAGGTCAATGAGGCCCGTCCGAAGGAAGAGGGCAGCCGCGGCGGTGGCGGACGCGATTCGCGCGGTGGCGGCGGCGGCGGATACAACCGTTACTAGCCTTCTGGTCCCCGCTTACTGACTTTTCCCGGCCGTGCGTCCCGCAGTGGGACGTCCGGCCGGACCTTTTTGCCCAACCCACCGCGGCCGGACGCCGCAGTGAAAGGAGTACCCCCATGGCCAAGGCCGCATCCGGCGACCGTGTGTCGATCCACTACCGCGTGAGTCTCAGCAGCGGCGACATCATCGACCTCTCCCCCGATAACGAACCGCTCGAAGTCATTCTGGGCGTGGGCCGCTACCTTGCCGGCATCGAAAACGCCGTAATCGGCATGGAGCCCGGCGAGAAACGGTCGGCCACCGTGCCCGCCGCGGAGGCTTTCGGCGCGCGGATTGACGACCTTGTGCAGGAGATCGGGCGCGAACTCTTTCCCGAGGACATCGTCCCGGAGGTCGGCCAAACCTTCCACATGGGCGACCCCGTACAGGGCGAAATGATGCTCACCGTCGTGGCCGTGGACGGCGAGCGCGTCGTTGTGGACGCCAACCACCCCCTCGCCGGCGAGGACCTGCTGGTCGACGTGGCCCTGGTCGAAATCCTGCCGCCCGACCCGGAAGCGCTGCTGCGCTACATCAAGGACGCCGCCGAAAACGACCCCACCGCCGATGACGAGGAGGGCTGCGGCTGCGGTTGCGGCTGTGAGCACGACGACGAGTGCGGCGACGACTGTGACTGTGAATGCGACGATGACTGCGATTGCGACCACGGCGAAGCGGAGCGCGGCGACAAAAACTGATCCCGGAATAGGCAATCGCCCCTGTTGTCGGCCCTGCCATTGACTGCGGTGGCCGTGCCACCGCTTTTCTTCGCCGCGGCCAAGCCCCGGCGGCCCTCAAGTCCCCCGTTGACGGGGGGTTTGGGGGGAGGTGCGGAAGCATGGCTTCCGAAAAAGACGGCGCGCACTCGCCCCGACCCTTGGCCATGGGCTACAATGCGCCGCATGGCAGCACAGCCCGACCAGATTCTCACCATCGCCCAGTTGATTCGCCGCATCAAGGCCCACCTTGAACGCGGCGTGGGCGAGGTGTGGATTTCCGGCGAAATCTCCAACTGGCGTGTTTCGGGCAACGGGCACGCCTATTTCACGCTCAAGGATGAAAGCGGCCAGGTGAGCGCGGTCATGTTCCGCGGCGCGCTGAACAAGGTCAAGTTTGCGCCCGGCGACGGGCTGGAAGTCCTCGCGCACGGACTGGTAACCGTCTATGAGAAGCGGGGCGACCTCCAGCTTGTGCTGGATGACATGCAGCCCAAGGGCATGGGCGCGTTGCAGTTGGCTTTTGAGCGGCTCAAGGCCAAATTGCAGGCCGAGGGCCTTTTCGACGACGCGCACAAAAAGCCGCTGCCGCTACTGCCGCGCCGCATCGGCGTGGTCACCTCGCCCACGGGCGCGGCCATCCGCGACATCCTGCACGTCATCCGCCGCCGCTTTGCCAATGTGCACGTCATCCTCTACCCGGCGCGGGTGCAGGGAGACGAGGCCGCAAAGGAAATCGCCGCCGCCATCAACTTCCTGGACCGATGGGGCGTGGATGTAATGATCGTCGGACGCGGCGGCGGGTCGCTGGAAGACCTGTGGCCCTTCAACGAGGAACCGGTGGTGCGCGCGATTTTCGCCGCCAAGACCCCGGTCATCTCGGCCGTGGGGCACGAAATAGACTTCACTCTGGCCGATTTTGTGGCCGATCTGCGCGCGCCCACGCCCTCGGCGGCCGCAGAGATGGTGGTGAAAGAGCAGGCCGCCCTGCTCGACACGATCGCCCTGAAACAGCGGCGCCTGCACCGCGCCGCCTCGGAGTTGCTTGCCCGGCGCGCACAGCGGCTGGACAGCGCGAAACGGCATTACCTGATGCAGAGGCCCGAGGAACTGCTGCGCGGCGCGCGGCAGTCCTGCGATGACGCCCATGACCGGCTGAACCGGGCCTTGCTGGACCGCGCCGCCGCGCTGCGGGCGCGGTTGGACCGCGCGGCGCGCGGGGTGGCCCTGCTTTCACCGGCGCAGCGCCTGCAGCGGGGCCGGGAGCGGATTGCGGCGCAGCGGGCGCGGCTGGCGGCGCTGGCCCGGACCATGGCGGAAAGGCCGCGCGCCCAACTGGCGCCGCTGGCCGGACGCCTCCACGCGCTGAGTCCGCTGGCCATCCTCGGCCGGGGCTACGCCCTGACGCGGCACCTGCCCGACCGCACCCTGGTCCGAAGCGCCGAACAGCTTCGGCCCGACGATGTGATTGAGGTGCGCTTTGGCGCCGGCGCCGCGCGCGCCGTGGTGCGCGAGATTCTTCCGCCGGAAAGTGTCGTATGAATTGCGAATTGACCGGTTGTCACGGACAGTCACCAAATTCGCGGGGCAGTGCCGAACTGTTTCCGGCCCCGAAGGGGTCATACAATAGTAGCCACGGGTGGAGCGAAGCGGAACCCGTGGTAAACGGCCACAAATAAGAAAGGTCCCCAAAGGGGGCCAACAAAGAAGACACGGAGCACAGACATGGCGAAGACAAAGACGCAGGACGGAGCCTCCTTCGAAAAGGACCTGGAACGGCTGGAGGAGATCGTGGCGGGGCTTGAGGAGGGCGGCCTGCCGCTGGAGGAGTCGCTCCGTCAGTTTGAGGAGGGCGTGGCACTCGTGCGCCAGTGCGAGAAGACCCTGAAAGCCGCCGAACGCAAAATTGACATGCTGGTGCGCGGCGAGAGCGGCGAAATGGAGGCCGTGCCCTTCGACGAGTCCGATGCGGACGCCGCCGGAGAAACGGCCGCACCAAGCCCCCCTTCTGCCCCGGCAGACACGCCCGCCCGCAGGCGGCAGGCATCCGGCACCGCGAACACAGCGGAGCAAACACCGGATGAGGACGGCGGAGGCCTGCTGTTTTGAACGCAGAAGCGTTGCTGCGGGACAAATCGGCCCGGACAGAGGAAGCCCTGCGCGCGCTGGTCGCCGAATGGAAAGACGCCCCCCCGCGGCTTGTCGAGGCCGTCTCCTACAGCCTGTTCGCGGGCGGCAAGCGCCTGCGCCCCGCACTGGCGCTGGGCGCGTGTGAAATGGTCTGCGGCACCGACGACCCCGCCCTGCCGGTGGCCTGCGCGCTCGAAATGGTGCATACCTACTCGCTGATCCACGATGACCTGCCCGCCATGGACGACGACGACCTGCGCCGGGGACGGCCCACCTCGCACAAAGTGTTCGGCGAGGCGACCGCCATTCTCGCGGGCGACGCGCTGCTGACCATGGCCTTTGAGGCGGCGGCAAGGACCGGAAGCGCCGTTATTGTCACCGAGTTGGCGCGGGCGGCGGGTGTTGCCGGCATGGTTGGCGGACAGCAAATGGACATGGATGCCGAGGGGCGGGACGTCACCCTTGCGGAACTGCGCGGCATTCACGCCTGCAAGACGGGCGCGCTGATTCGTTCCGCCGCGCGCTGCGGCGCCCTGGCGGGCGGCGCGGACGCCGCGCAACTGGACGCCCTGTCGGCCTACGGCGACAGCCTGGGACTCGCCTTTCAAATCGCCGATGACCTGCTGGACGTGACGGGCGACGCGGAAAAACTCGGCAAAGCCACCGGCGCGGATGCGGCCCACGTCAAGGCCACCTATCCGTCGCTGCTGGGTCTCGAAGAGGCGCGGCGGCTTGCCCGGCAAACCATCGAAAACGCGCTGGACGCCCTCGCGCCTTTCGGTCCCGAAGCGGACGCCTTCCGCGCCCTGGCCCACTTTGTCATCGACCGCGACCGATAGCGCCCCGGTCAAGCCCGCTTCGTTGCCTCTTGCTCAGCCAAACACCTGCCGCATCTTGTCGCAGTAGTACCGCACCAGGTCGTATTCGGAGTCGGGCGCGAGGCGGTGGTCCGGGCAGGGAATAAAGCCGCCCAGGTCCACCAGTGTCTTGAGGCGTTCAATTTCACCGTCCACCGCCGCGCGGTCGCGCGTGAAGACAACCTTGTTCATGCCGCCGACACCGCGCAGTTCCTTGCCATATTTCGCGCGCCAGGGGGCCACAGAGGCGTCCCAGGTGCCCACCTCGATGGGGAACATGGTGTTTACGCCGTTGTTAAACCAGGTGGGCACCAGCGCGTCGATGCACCCGTCGCAGTCCAGCGAAACGATGTTCATGCCGTGCTGGTTGAGCAGTTCGGTGATGCGCCTGTAATGCGGGCCGACGTAGGCGTCAAACATGGAGGGGATGATCAGGGGGCCGTTCTTGAAGCAGATGTCCTCCCAGAAATGGCCAAAGTCGAAGCGGGGCCCCTGCTCCAGCGTGAACTTGGCGTTTTGGTAGGAAAGCTCGCCGATGGTGTCGATGATTTCCACCCACAGTTCGGGGTCTTCGGCGAACATGGTGCTGTTTGCGCCGATGATGTCGCGCACGTAGCCATAGAGGCTGCCGCAGAAATAGCCGTAGGGATACTCGCGCTCCCCGCTCTTGAGCCATTCCAGGCCGCCGTCCTCAAAGGTCCTGACCTCGCCGTTGTCCAGCAGCACCCGCTCCTTCAGGACACGGTCCGGGTTCCACTGGAACCGGTGCCTGTAGTGCTCCTCCCAGTCGGCGCGCGTCTTGAGCGTGTGCTCGAATTCCATGGGGATGGAGCGTGTGCCCGGCTTTTCCAGAATGACAACGCCCTGGTGATTCAGCGACTTGAGTGATCCGTCGGGCAACTCCTCAAGGATCTTGTAGTCGAAGCCGGGACATAGGTTCGAGTTGGGCGAAAAATGGGATGCCCAGTTGAAATCAAAACCGAGAATGCCGCAGAGACGCCGGTCCACGGAATTGCCGTCCCAGATGTCGTCCACGTCGGACTGCTTCAGATGCCCCTCGGCCACCCATTTCTCCAGGGTCTCCTCCCAGAATCCGAAATGGACGACCGGCAGGCGGTCGTAGGGCTGGTAGTTCAGGACGGCAAAGGCTCGCTCGCGGTGGTTCATGCTCGGGTCCTTCCTCGTTGGCGGTTGTCACGAAACGCGCCTATGATGACAGGAAGCGCGGCATTGCCGCAAACCAACGGCCGCGCCCACCGTTGCGGGCGCGGCCGTGTGCTGTTGTCGCTTTTTCTCGCGCTTACTTGCCGCTGGAGCGGTCCTCATCGCCTGCGATGTCGCGCAGGTACTGCATGTAATCATCAAGGGGAATCCGGGCGGCCTGCTCCTCGGCCGCGGCGGCCTTGGCGGCCGTGTCATCCTTGTCCTGCCCGGCGGCGGCCTTCTCCGCAATGGCTTTCTTGTCGGCGGCCATGGTGGCCGCCGCGAATGCGCCGGAGCCGGTGACGTATTTCTCGCCGGTTTCCGCGGTGATGACAAGCTGCTTTCCCCGCTCGCCGCCGTAGAGGCTCAGTCCCCGGCCGGGAACGGCATAAAGGTAGAGCACCACCTCCTCACCCACCTTGAAAGACGGGATGCCCGACGCGGACATGGCAAAACCGTCGACCACGCCGCCGATCACGGAGAACGAGACGTTGGACGCCTTGTTCGCGGTGCCCTTGGCTGTGGCGGCCACCTCAATAACCACATCGGTGTAGATGCGGCCCGACTGGCCCCAGCGCCCCTGGGCGGAGCTCACCTTGCCGGAGACGATTTCCGTGGCGTGGCTGACAATGGACGCCGTGGGCATGTAAATCTCGCTCGCGTGCGCCACGCTGCCGGCCAGGGCCAGCACCGCAACCATCGCGGCCGCGGCCGCCGCCCGCGCGCGCCGGCGGCGCGCCGTCCAGACAACGGCACCCAGTGCGGACAACGCCGCGAGACAAACGGCCCAGTTGATCATGACCCACTCCATGGCCGCAAGCAGCGCGCGGCCGGCCCTGAGGGCGCCCGCGTGGCGCAGCAGGAAACGGGCGACCACGGGCGATACCTGGTAATAGGCGTCCACCAGCGCGGCGCCCGGCGCCGAGCGCAGCAGCACATCGTCGCGGAACCCGCGCAGCGCCTTAATGCCTGCGATAGTGGTTATGTTCCCCGTGTCGATCGCGCCGGTGCCCGAAGAGCTGTTGATTACGTTGAGCGGGCACACATCGTTGGGGTCGCCAAACATGGGCCGGTTCAGCGGAAGCATGGTTGGGATGGTTTTCTCACTGGCCTTGCTGACCATGGTGTTCTTGGTGAAGTCCCATACCAGCGCCGTGCCGGCCGGGTTGTTCTCGATCCCGTAGATGTTCCCAAACTCGTTGAACACCTCGGACGGGTAGTTCGTGGCAAAGTCTGAGACCGGGCGGACGGCCACGCTGTAGCTGGCCGGCAGCGCGCCCTGAAGGCTGTCGATCACGTCCGGGGTGACACCTGGAGGCGCCTGCTTTTCCACGCCGCCGCTGTTGAGCGGGTTCATGGTGAGCACATAGGAGGTGTTAAACTGGTCACCGGGCGTGCCGGGCACCTCCAACTGCTTCCAAAGCCCCAGCAGGTCGAAACCGCCGACCAGATTCTTGTTCACATACGGCTCAAAGAGGCCGGACATGGTGCTGAACAGGGGCACACGGCGGTCCCCCTCGTTGTTGCTCACATTGGCCCAAGCCACGATGTGCGCGCCCGATATGGGCGACGACGGGATGCCCGTGCCGCGCCGTGTGTGCGTGCGCGCCTCCTGGCTTATGGCAAAGAAGCGCTCCTGCCCGTCCTCGCGCGGATAGAGCCACGAAATGCCCGAGATGTCATCCGGCGCAAGGTCGACCCAGCCGCCCGTGACCTGGCCGCCGGCGTCCTCCGTCTGGAAATAGGCCGGGAACATGGTGGGCGTGGCGCCAATCATGCGCGGTATGCCGTCGGGCCCCGTCAGTTGCAGGGCCGTCGTCTCGATGGGAAGGCTGGTCAGCGTGCTGACCGAAAACTCCTCCAGATTGTTGAGCGGCGTGTAGCCCAGGCCCAGCAGGCTGCCGGCCGCGTTGACGATGGTCGCCTTCAGGTCAAGCGCGCCAAAGGTCGTGCTGACCAGACCGGCGCGGTGCAGGCTCGCGTTGATGATGATGTCGCAGTCCAGAATGTTGCCGGCCGGCACGGTGACAATGTCCCCGCCCGAGGTGATGGGCACATCGCTGATCGAGTACAGCGTGAGCGTCAGCGATGTCATGTTGCCGGTCAGTTCGGCCACCTGGTATCCGGGGTCGTCCGGGCTGACGTTGGGATCGCCCGGGGACGCCTCCGTGACCTGCATGAACACGGTGGGCAGATAGTCGGGCTGGGTCAGGCCGGGAAGTATGGGGTCCTCGACAACGCCGGCGAAACGGAAGCGCACGTAGCTGGTCGGCACGTCGGCCCACACCTGAAACCCGTCCTTGACCCGTCCAATCTCGTCGATGTTGAACCCGCTGGGCCCGCCCTCAATGCGGAACTCAAGCCCCTCGTTGGTCTCGACGGCACCGTCGTTGTCGGTGTCAAAGTCCTTCAACGGCCAGACCGCGTAGCGCAGCAGGCCGAAGGTGTCATAGCCGCCCTTTGGGAAGAACGCGCCGGCCTGCTGTGCGAGGCCCGCCGCGAGCGCGACGCAGCACGCGGCCAAGGCGATTCGTCTAATGCCCTTGCTCACCGTACCGAGTTCCTTTCTCAGTTCTGCACACCGCCCAACCGCCCCGTGGGGCCGGTCAGGCGCATTGTCCACGGTTCCATGCGCGCCGCGCGGGGCGCCCGAACTTCAGGTCCGGGCGCCCGCACGGCGCGGTTTGTCCTATCGGGCGCGCGCCGCGCCGCGCCGCCGCGCCGCAAACAGCGCGCCGGCCGCGGCAATAAGCACGGTCAGGTCGGTCCATCCCGCCGCGGCGCCGCCGCCGCCGCCGGAGCAGGCGAAGAGCCCGAAGAACTTCTTCTTCACGGCCCCGTTCTGGTATTCAAAGCCCTCAAGCAGCACGTCGTCCATGTTCTTCGACGCGTCGCGCACGGTCACGTCCATCTTGCCCGGGTTCGGCATGCCGCCGGCCGGGAATCCGACCGTGATGCTGGTGCCGTCCGCGGCCACGTCAAGCACCGGCATGAAGGTCTGGCCGAACTTGACCTGCATGTTCTCGCGCTTTCCGAAGTTCTCGCCCAGCAGCCGTGCCGGGAAGACGTCGCGCGAGCCCTTGGCCGGGTCCACGCTGAATATCTTCGGCCGGCGCATGGCGCTGCCGGTGACGACGGTGAACAGGTCGGCGCGGCTGACCTCCTCGCCGGTCACGGGGTTGCGCACCAGCAGCACCACCGGTTCCTGGGGCACGATGCCCGGCTTGGTGCTGATGCTGATGCTGATCGCGTCGCCGCTGACCGAATTGACCACCACGTCATAGCCGCTCATGACCACCACGGGGCCGGCCCCGAAGTGGCTGCCGTAGATGATGAGCGGGAAGGTTTCGCCCGGCAGCGTCTGCGAGGGAAGCTGCCGCTCGGACGCGTCGGTGATGACCAGCGAGGTCGGACCCACCGGACGCACCCGCGCCTCGATGATCCCCGTGCGCCGCTTCTTGGAGCTGTGGCTGCGCACCCAGTTGAAGCCGCTGTTGTCGTCGCGCACACGCGCCAGGGGGCCGTCCATGAAGTACCGCTTCTGCGGGTCCTTGAAGAAGCTGACAAAGCCCACGCCGCGGTCGCCCCACGGGAACTCGCGGAACTTCACGTAGTCGTTGCGGTCCTCGCCGGGCAGGTTGGCCCAGGTGTCCGGGTCCGGCTCTGTGGGCGTGTTCGGCCCCCAGGAAACGATGCCGACGCGGAACTTGTCCGCCACCTGCATGCCCTGGGCGGCGCGCACCACCACAAAGAAGTCCGGGCCGTAGTCGCTGTCCGAAATGGCCGCGCCAAAGCCGTCCTGCACCCACTGGCGGTGCCGGGTCTGCGCCGCCTTCGGCAGCGGGAACTCGTCCGTGCCGGGGGTCGAGAACACGAACTTGACCTGGATGTCCTCCGCCGTCTGGCCGGAGAAGCGCGGCGGCGCGTCGAGCGCGATCGGGACGTCGATGTCCGGATCGAAGATGCCGTTGCGGTTGTCCGGGTGGTTGTCGTTGTCGCGGTAAAGCGCGACACCGCTGATGCGCGGGTCGATGTCGAGCGGCAGCAGGTCGGTCAGCGGGTTGAAGGACCCGCCGGACTGATCGCCGTACAATTCCACCTGCACTTCCTCCAGGAAGCTCGGGTCGTGCGCGATGCGCCACTTGCCGTTGCGCGGCGTGCCGCTCAGCAGCGTCATTTCATCGCCCACGTTGCCGGTGATCTCATAGCTTTCATAGCCGGCGTCGACCAGCCAGTCACCCTTGTACTGATCGGCGGTCCAGACCGCGCCGGGCACGCGGAACCCGCTGGCAAGGCCAATGCCGCCGTCGCCGGAGGCCAGGGTGCCGTCGGGCTGGTTCGTCGCCGCGTCGATGCCCACCCCCGGGATGGCGCCGCCGCCGATGTCTATGTTCGCGTGCCGGTTGGTCATGTCGACCAGCCGCAGCGGAACGTTCGACTCCAGCATGTCCCAGCCAAAGAAGTCCTGCACCGGGTCCTCTTCGGGGCTGCCCTTGACGAAGGCCGTGCTGCTGGTGTTCACCTGCGGGTAGAACTGGATGCCGGCCTTGCGCAGCGTCTCGGAGCGCGTCGGCAGGGTCGCCGGCACGACGGCGCGGAACTGCTGGAACCGGTGCACACTGTCCGAGGTGCTGACCGTGATGAACAGGTCGTCACCCGGCTGGAGCACCGTCGGATCAAGCGCCTTCGCGGCCGGGTCCGTGCCGTTCATGGTGCCGTTCACCTCGAGGGTATGGCCGGTCGCCTTCTTCCTGGCGTCGTCCCCGGCGGCGCTCTTGCCACCCACGGAAACGTTGAACACGGACCCGTCCTTCTGCGGAACGGTCCAGTTGGCCTTCGGGAAGAAGGTCAGCACCCAGGCGCGGTCGCTGTCATCCACGATGCCGTCGCCGCTCATGTCGTCCGGTTTCGAGTCACCGTTGATGTCCACCAGCTCCGGCACGGAGGACCACGCCAGGTTGGTGACGGGCACGATCTGGTCGAGCAGCGGCAGAATGCCCGCGCCCTCCTGATATGCGGCCAGTTCCTGCGTGTTGAGGAAGATGCCGTTCAGGTCGGCGTCCTCCCACAGCAGCACGCCCGACTCCAGGCTCTGGTTGTCGTTGTTGTCCGGGTTGATCGGCTTGAGCGCCGCCGGCGTGAAGTCCGGCCCCCAGAAGGCCACCGAAACCTGGCTGACGAGCATGGGGCCGCCCGTGCTGTTCACGTAGGCGTCGGCCGATCCAATGAGGTTGATGCCCAGCATGGCCATGTGGAAGCCGTTGGCCTCGGTCTTCTGCGTGAGCAGCCGCGCCTTGGCGTTGTCCGGCGTCCACTGGCTGGCCCGCGGATACTCGCCGGGCTTCAACTGGGCCGACCACGTGGCGTACTCCGGCAGCGTGGGCTGCGCCGGCGGATTCGGGTAGGCCGACGAGCGCGGGCCCGCCGGCGGGACGTCGCCGTCAGCCTCGTCATAGTTGAAGAAAGGCACCGTCTCGTAGGCGTACTGGCCGACACTGTCCATGTCGTTGTACAGCACGGTGGTGCTGAAGCTGCCCAGGCCGATGCTGGCCTGGCCCTGGATGCGCCAGATGATGACGTCCACCGTGTGGCCGTTCTGGAATTTGGCCTGCTCCAGTCCGAAGGGATCAAGCCACTGGTCAAACCCGCTCAGCGCGCCGATGCCGATGGCCGAATAGCCGCCCACTATTATCGAATCCGGGTCGGCCACGCCCAGATTGTTCAAGTCAAGGGCCTGCAGATAGAACAGGTCCGTCTGGACCCGGTAGTTCGACTGGGACTCGTAGGTCATCACCAGGTCGTGCACCTCGACGCCGACCTTCAGCGGCTTGGCCGAGTTCTGGTTCATGGTGCGCTGCGGCCACCACGGCTCGGCGGTCTGACCGACATTCCAGCGGGGGTCGTTCTGCCAGGGCGACAGCGACGAGCCCATGCCCGGGATGCCGATGTCCGGGATCATGCTGTCCATGTAAATGCCGCCCGTGCTCGTGCCCTTGCCCGGGTCCACGCGGCGCGGCTCGATGAAGGCCCGGAAGTCCGCGCCCATCGCAATGCCGCCGTTGTCGCCGGCCAGCGACACGTCCTTGTAGCCGCTGTCCGTGCGCACCACCACGAAGAAGTCTGACGACCATTCGGAGTCTATGGTAAGTCCGCCGTGGTTGTCCGGAACGGGTTCCAGGAAGCCCTCTTTGCCGTTTGCGCTCGTCACGTTGGCGTACTTGCGGTCGCCGTCAATGAAGCGCAGCGATATTTTCCACCAGGGGTCGCCGCCGCCCGGCGGGAACGGGATGTACTCCCAGGACGGCTTGGGCTCGCCAAGCAACCCAATGTCAGAGGGCAGCATGGGAAAGTCGCCGTTAAAGGTGATTCCACCGCCAACCTGCATCGTGGGCTGGTCAAACACACCGTTGTTGTTGGCGTCGTACCACACCCAGCAGCCGTTGTAGGTGACGTCCGTCGAATAGGCCTCGGCATCGTTAATCAGCGGAACGCCCCAGGTGTCCGTCGTGAGCATCTCCAGCCCGTCGCGCGGGTTGAAGCCGCCATTGCCCGCAGCCCCGTAGGGGTCGCCGCCGATGTCGGTCAGCACCACGTTCACCTCGCGCAGCTGCGCCCCGCGGTCGTCGTTGATCCTGTCGAAATGGACGGCGCGCGTGCTGTGCGCGTTGATGCCGATCACCTGCTTCCATTCGTCGATGGCCGTGAGCGTGCGCAGTTGCAGGAACTCGCCCGCCACCACCTGGAGCACCTGGCCCACCGCGTTCCAGCGGGGCCGCGAGAACTCGCCCAGCGGCATGTAGAGCATGTTCGGATAGTTCCATGCGTTGGCCGAGACGGTCACCCTGGGCTGGCCGCTGTAGACGGAGCCCGTATGGTCGTACACGCCGAAGGAGGAACTGTAGAACCGTTCGTCCTTGAGCACCTCGCCGTCGTAGAAGTTCGGCGAGTACGAGTCGATGGGCTTGCCGTCCTTGTCCACGGGGAAGCCGCCCGTGTTCGGGTTGATCATCTTCGCGTTCAGCACCTGGACGCCCATGGTCAACTGGCTGCGCCAGGTGGCCGACGAGCGCACCGCAATGATATAGGAGTTGCCGTCGGGGGTGGCGTCGGAGGTGGCTGTCGCCTCGACAAGGAACTGCGGATTAAGCGCGGTGCCGTTGCCGATGAAGTCCATCGTGTAGACGATGCCGTAAAGCTCCTGAGCGCCCGTAATCTCGCCCACCGGCGCGCCCATATTGTCCCACGTGAACAGCAGGTCGTCGAAGAACGGATCGAGTTCCCCGGTGACCGGGCCCCATTCCTTGGTGCAGTCGTCGCAGCCGAGGCGCTCCTTGAACATGCCAAACTCAAGAAGGTCCGTCGGGTAGGGGGCGAGATGGTTCACATACCCCAGTTCCGTCTGCAGCCGCGAATCGTAGGTCACCCAGTAGCGCATCGATTGCAGGATGCGCGGGGCGTAGTTCTCGGCGTCCTCACCGTAGCTCATGGTGATCCGGAACAGTCCCACCCAGTCGGACAGCGGAACAATGGCCTCCTTGTCCTTGACCACCGTGGTGAACGTGATGTCCGCCGCGGGGGGGTCTGCCGGAGGCTCGCCCTCGCCCTCGCCGCTGTTGCAGCCAACGCAGGGCAGCACCGTGACGTAGTTGTCCCGTTTCCGTTGCCGGACCACCGTCCCGTCGCTGCACTGGAAGGTCGTTTCCAGCGTCACCGTGTAGATTCCGGGCGCCGTGTAGCGGTGTACGGGATTCTGCGCGGTCGAGGTGGTGCCGTCGCCGAAGTTCCAGGACCAGCCAATCGCGGCGCACGAATCGCCGCCGATGGAACTGTCGGTGAAGGTCACCTCAAGGGCCGGCAGCGGCAGTCCGGGCGTGATGGTGCCGCTGACCGGATCCGCCGTAAAGTCCGCAAAGGGCGCGTCGATGATTTCGATGTACTCC
>CAIUWO010000137.1 GCA_903902895.1 Candidatus Hydrogenedentota bacterium
AAGCGGACCAGTCCAAGACCGGAAAAACCGGGACGGGCAAGGGTGACAAGTCCAAGACGGGCAGCGTGATAAAGGCCAAAGCGCCCATCGCAAAGGCCAAGCCTGTCTTGAAGAAAGCTGTCACAAAACCCAAGCCAGTGGTGGCAAAAGCGCCGGCAATAGCCAAGCCCGGTGCCGGCAAGGCGGCTGTCCCCAAGGGGAAGCCGGAGGTTGCCGCCAAAAAACCGGTCAAACCAGCTCCGTCTCCCCCGAAGAAAAGCCCAGCCCGCGCTGTTCCGTCCAAGCCGGTGCCTGCGCCAAAGCCGGCGGCCGTGAAAGCTGCGCTTGTGGCGGCCAAGCCGCCCGCGCCCGAGAAAAAGTTTCCCGCCGCGCCCCCCAAGGCCAAGGCGGTTTCCGCGCTGGTCCCGGTTCCGGTGCCCGCGCCCAAGTCGAATTTGGCCCCCCTCCCGGTAAAGTTCCTCTCGGATCTCGCCGCCGCCATCAAAGAGGCGGTGGAACCGCTGGCGCGTGCCATTAAGGGGCGCGAAATCGTCGACACGGCCGTGAGCGGCGATGTGACCTTCCAGCTTGACCGCATCGCCGAAAAGGCGCTGCTCATCTTCCTGAAACGCGCCGGCCAGCCGGTGGCCTACTATTCCGAGGATTCGGGATACACCACCTTTACCTCCGACAAGCCCAAACATCTGCTGGTGGTCGATCCCATCGACGGGAGCCGTTCGGCCAAGAGCGGCTTCGAGGGCTGCGTCGTGTCGGTGGCGAGCACGCGCGTGATTGAACGGCCCACCATGGCCGACGTGGACAACGCCTGCGTGCTTGAGATTCTGGGCGACCGCCTGTTCACCGCCGAGCGGGGCAAGGGCGCGAAGGTCACGGCCCTCGGCCAGTCGCGCAAGATAAAGCTGTCCACCAACGCAAATCTCGACCTGCTGACCTGGTCCATGACCGTTCCGGCGCGCCCCGCCGAGTTGATTTTCCCGACAGCCGCCCGGCTGATAGACGTCTCCAGCCTCAAAGGAGGCTTCTTCTCGTGCAACAGCACGGCCTTCAGCATGACGCGGCTGCTGACCGACCAGCTCGACGCCTGCGTCGACGTGGCCAACCGCTACTTCCGCGACATACCGAACCGGGTGCGCCCAATGTTTGAGCGCGCCGGGGCCGGAAGGGTGATAAGCATCGCGCCCTACGATCTCGCCGCGTCGCTGCTCATCGCGCTCGAGGCGGGATGCGTCGTCACCGACGCTTACGGGAAGAGTTTCGACAGTGTGCTCCTGCTAGACAGCAGCGAGACCAACCACCTTTCCCTGGTGGCCGCAGCCAACAAGGAACTGCATGAGAAACTCATGGAGTTCCTCAACCGCCGCATCATCCAGATCGAGGAGCGCCTCAGCCGCACGGCCTAGGGTTGACGGACAAGCTGTTTTTTCGCGCCGCGCCGGAACTCCTGCGCGGCGCGGTTGTCTTGGGGGCGGCGTCCTTGACAACCACACATACAACTGATACTATAAAATTACGCTGAGATACTCAGAAATTCGGGGTGTCTTGGAGAAGGAGTCTGAATTACGAACTGCGGTAGGGGTGTTTTTATGGGCGGGTGTGTGTTTAGAGGGTTGTTTCAGGACTATTTCCGTGCAGCCATTATTCTATGCTTGACACTGCTGCTGATCACGACTGCATGCACAGGCAAGTCAAACACAATTGAGGGTGATGTCCCACCAGGACTCATTACGGGGGGAGCGATATCGTGCTTGGCCTTGGATG
>CAIUWO010000138.1 GCA_903902895.1 Candidatus Hydrogenedentota bacterium
CGTGGTGCGCCAACTCCAACAGGGTCTGCCGCGGATGAGCTCGGACAGGGCCGGCGTACGCAGCCTAACCGCCTGGCCTTGGATTGTTAGTCTCAACTTGAACGCTTATTAGAATAAGTTCTTTCCTCTCGCCACGCCCATCGGTCGAAAAACATTTTTCGATTCCCTTGGCGCTTTGCACCGGTTTGTCCAGCGTCCCCGGATTCTCATCCGAACCCTCAGGTGAGACGTGTATACACTGCTCTTCCGGCAAATCCGGAAACACGGTCGGCGGCACCGAGGGCAGGTCGAGCGCAAGCCGTGCCTCGGTCACAGTCACGGGGTCGCTGCCGGTGTTACGCAGTTCTACCGTGTTCTCGCCCGGACGCACGGCGCTGGCGGAAGGGGGCGCACCGTTGAGCTTTACCTCGACACCCTCTGACGGTTCGCAAGTGAAGCGGGCTGCCGTGATCTTGTCAAGGCCGGAAATCGCGGGGCATACACCCCCCGCCGCTTCGCGGCACCCCCCTCCAGGGGGGACCAAGGAGTTTCGCGGCCCCGAAGTATTCTGTGGATGCTCTTCCTGAGCCGCGGTCTCGCTTGGGGACGCTGAAGACGGATTCACAACCATGGCCTGTGGAGAGGCTTGTTCCAGGTCCCCCCTGGAGGGGGGCGGCCCCGCCTCAGGCGGGGCGGGGGGTGTATGCCCTCCACGGAGACCCGGGTTTGAGGCACCGGCTGCCTTCGGCAGCGTCAGCGAAAGGGTCTTGCTCTCGCCGGGCTGGAGCGTGATGGGCAATAACGCGGGAAGGTCTATGTCGGGCACGCGGTTGGTGCCGTTGATGAGCGGGAAGTCGAGTTGATTGCAGGTCAGCAGCGCGGGGTCCTTGAGTTGGGGCACCCAGGACCAGGGCGGGGCTTCCTGCGTTTCGCGCCAGCAGGGGAAGTTGAAGAGGTAGATGCCGTCGGCACCCGACCCATAGAGGCCGAGCGCGGCCGCGTGGAGTGTGGCCTCCGTGTGCGGCTTGCCGCTGTAACCGAACTCGATGCAGCCGTAGATGGGCACCTTGGCGTCGCCCATGGCCGCGCGCATTTCCCCGATGGGCATGGAGAAGTCGGAGGCGAGGAAGGGCGCGGCCGTGACGAAGTCGACAAGCTTGCGCTGGGTCCAGTCGACGAGGTCCACGCCGAGCGCGCGGCAGCCGGCCATGCTCGACGGGATGCGCACGGCCACGCGCACGGGCCGGCCCAGGCGTCCGGCCAACTCGTCAGCCTTGAGCTTCACGGCCGCGACCACGTCGCTGAGCATACCCCGGTTGGTCCAGACCTTTTCCGCATCGCCCGAAAGATGACGCGGGAAGCGCATCCAGTCCAGTTCGATACCGTCGGGCCGATACTTCTCCAGCAGTTCGCAGATCTGCGCCACGGCGCGGTCCTGCACCTCGTTATGCGAATAGTCGAGACACTGGGCCATCCAGTTGGCCAGGGGCGCGCCGGGCTCGACGCGCCAGTCCGGATGGTCGCGCCAGAACTTGGACAGGTCCGGGTCGTCCTTGTCGACGTTGTGCACCTCGTTCATGCGGTAGGTGATGAACACCTCCATCTTGCGGGTTTTCAACTCCGTGAGGAACAGGCCGAAGGGGTCCTCGCCCGCCTTGACCAGACCGGGCAGCGCGCCGCGTGTCGACAACTCCTCCACCTCACTGGGATACATCATCTTCTGAATGCCGTTGGGACAGAGCAGGTAGGTGGTCACCGCGTCGGGGCATTCGGCCACCTGGCGTTTCACCAGCTCGAGCGTGAGGTCCTTGCGCCAAAACAGGTTGGTGCCGTCGTTGTTGACGAGCAACCGCTTGGGGAAGAAGGCCGACTCCCCGGCGGAGGCCGTGAGAGCGGCGGCAAGCACGGGCAGGCAGGCCAGCAACAGCGCGAAAGGCTGGAGGATTCTCATCGGAACACCTTTC
>CAIUWO010000139.1 GCA_903902895.1 Candidatus Hydrogenedentota bacterium
CAGCTTGCCTCCCTATTCCGAAATGCGGATGCGGCCGACGATGCGGAGCAGGTTACGCGCGGCCCACTGGCAGGCGCCTTTGAGCGGATGCTTTTCCTGACCGCGACGCCTTTTCAGCTGGGGCATGGCGAGTTGTGCTCCGTACTGGAGCGTTTCGTGGGGGTCTCGTGGAAATCGCGTCTCGCACCCGACTGTGGAAAGGACGGTTTTCAGGATGACATAAAGATACTGAGACAGCTGCTTGACTCCGCCCAAACCGCAGCACTTGGATTGGACGCGGTATGGGGGCGGCTGCAGCATGCCGACCTTCAGTCGAATGGAGTGCAATTCGAACGAGAAGATGAATGGTGGGAATCAATACGCCGGGGTGGTGAGGCAACTGACGTGGCCCAAAGCGTACTCCGAGCCTACGAAGACACGCAGCGCAGGATGCGCGACGCTGAAAAAGCGCTGCGGCCCTGGGTGGTCCGCCATCTTAAACCACGGTCTCTTCCAATTCCCCACGAGGGGGTCCCCCGTCGTAGATCTCTTCCCGGCCGGGGAATCCTTCTGAATGACACATGTACCGACGGCTCGGGGCTGCTAGTACACGGGGAAGCGATGTTGCCGTTCCTGCTTGCCGCCCGCGCCACGACTCAGGCTCCCGAATCGCGACCAGTTTTCGCGGAGGGGCTGGCGTCCAGCTACGAGGCGTTCCTGCAGACACGTTTGGCTCGCCGCCAATCCAACCATGAAATGCTGGACGGGGACGATGACGGGGCTGGACTTCCCGAACCGACGGATGCCATGCGCTGGTATCTGGACCAACTGGAGCGACTGGTGCCCCGTGGCGACGCGGCGGCATCCATCTCCCACCCCAAGATGGCGGCCACCGTCCATCGCGCTCTTGACCTGTGGCGTTCGGGAGAAAAGGTGGTTGTGTTCTGCCACTACGTCGCCACCGGCAAGGTGCTGCGCCAGAGAATATCCGAAGCCATCGACCGTGAAATCATGAACATGGGTTCGCACAAACTCGGTTGCATGCCGGACGAGGCAAACGAGCAACTTGAGAGGATCGGAAAGCGTTTCTTCGATGAGGACTCCCCGATAAGGCGTGCATGCGACGCTTCGGCAAAGGATTTGCTTGGGGCCTTTCCAACACTCATCGACTGCACCGATGAGCTTGTGGAAATTGTCCGTCGCAACGTTCGAACGCCATCGTTCCTCGTTCGCTTCTTTCCCCTGGATAAACCTCTCGGGGAGGATGCAATGAAAACTGCTTTGGAAACCCGCGACAGTTCCGGCCAGTGTCTGAGGGACCTCTTGAAGGAGTTCTTCAAATTTCTCGTTACGCACTGCGGGGACGAAGAGCGGCGCCGTTATATTGATGCTGTGAGAAACGTGCAAACAGGCGCGCACTCCGGGAAGGACACATCCGGCGCTTTTGCCTCGAACCTGCACCAAGGCGACCATCTTGCACGTCTCCTTCCAAACGTTGGTTTGGTCAATGGCACAACTGATTCCGAGACTCGGCAACGGTGGATGCTGACTTTCAATACCCCCTTCTATCCGGAGATCCTAGTCGCCAGCAATGTGCTGGCCGAAGGAGTGGACCTTCATCTCAATTGTCGACACGTAATCCATCATGACCTGTGCTGGAACCCCAGCACCCTGGAGCAAAGAACGGGACGGGTTGACCGTATTGGCGCAAAAACGGAGCGTTGCGGCAAGTCCATCCAGCTATATTTGCCTTTCATAGCCGAGACGCAGGATGAAAAGATGTACCGTGTTGTGACGGACCGCCAGCGCTGGTTCAGTGTGGTGATGGGGGAGAAATACGCAGTCAACGCGCGAACCGTCGAAAAGCTCGCCAAACGCATTCCCTTCCCTGAAGCGGCCGCGAAGGAACTCGCATTCCGACTGGAAGTCGTTCAGCCGGAATGACCGGAATATTGCCGGCCGCCTTGGCAGGAGCCGGCCTATGACGGCTGGCACAGCCCAAGCAACTTCTCGTGTAGGCGGACCATCGCCTCAGTGTCGCGTTTACAGTATTCGAGCAGTCTCCTCCGGGCGGCGTCCGCCTCCCCGGGCGGACACTGCCCCCTGGCCATCTCGGCAAACTGGGCTACGGCCGTGCTGCCGTCGCGGATGTCGAGGTCGGAGTACGACAGTTCGGGCACGAGTGCGGGGAGCACCTTCTTGATGGAGTAGCTGCCGCTGAATCCGGGGTGGTACACGCCCGCTTTGACAATATCAAGCAGGTCCACGAGGCGGCGGACAACCGCGTTGATTGACGGCGCAAGGTCAGGGAACTTCGCGGCAAGCTCCTGTAGCCGCGACCGCTCAAAGGGCGCGTAATACACAACAACGCTGCCCCTGCGTCCCAAGCGGCCCAGTAGCGATTCCGCCAGTTCCCTGCGGCAGTCGCGGGAGGGGTCCGCCAAGTACTCGAAATGCCGGGGGCTGGTGAAGTCCCTCGTTGACCCGCATTTGTGCAGGGAGTACTGGGTGACCACCTGCTCGTAGGGGGCTGTGTCGGGGTACAGTGGGATTGCGGTCTGGACGGTTTCGAAGTCAAGATAGTACGCTGGCCAGGAAATGCCGGAGAGTTGGTCTGCCAAAGATGCACCGATATGGGGGAC
>CAIUWO010000140.1 GCA_903902895.1 Candidatus Hydrogenedentota bacterium
GTCGCCCACCCGCTTGACGCCCAGTTCGGGCAGCCAGGCGTCCTGCTCCGCCACAAACTCCACGCCCGGCAATGTCCCCACCTCTTTCTTAAAGCCGCCGACGCGCGCCTCACTCTGTTCCGGAGCCTGCGACTTGAAGCAGAACACCGCGATCTTCGCCTTGCCACCCAGTTTCTCCTCGATGTACTTCTTTGCCGCCTTGCCCGTCTGCGCACCCAGGTCTTCCTCAATGCTCGCCACAGCCGACACGGCAAGATCGCCCTCCACGGAGGTATTGTAGGTGACGACCTTGATGCCCTTGTCCGACGCCTGCTTCAGCGCGGCGACGGAACCCTTCGCGCTGATCGGCGACAGGATAATGGCGTCCACCCTGCGCGCCACATACGTGTTGACCAACTGGATCTCTTTCTCCGGCTTCATGGCGCTGTTGCCTTCCAGCAGTTCCACGCCCGCCTTCTTGGCCGCGTCCCGCATGCCGAACAGGACCAGCCGGAAGAACTGGTCTTCCTGGAATACCATGCCCGCAATTTTTGGCTTGGCGGCAGCACCGGGGGCGGGTTCCGTCGGCTTGGAACAGCCTGAAAAGGCCAGCAGGGCCACCAGCACGACGGCAGCCGGTGTGATGAAGATATTTCGCATGGTGAATCTCCTTCTTGACGCATGGGGGACTTGTTGCGGAAATGATGACACACTCGAGCAGCGCAGGCAAAAATCCTGCACAGTGGCAACCTACAGCCACCTCGTCGTCGATTGGCAAAGACTTGCTCCACTGCCCGAAAAGCCCAGGTCAGAGGACGCCGCACTGGACAGCAGCACTATACCAACGTCGAATATAGGGCACTTTCAGGAGGGAGTTATTGCTTTCAACGTGCGTAATGAACCATCGAAACATGCCATCCCAAACCGATGTATCGCCCGGCGGCTGGAGTTTCCACCCAAGTTCTTCGAGGGTCCATCCTGCCTTTATACTGTTGGTAAGCATGGAGCAGGTTGCCCAGTTGTCCTTTGAATCGGTACCACCCCGGGCAACGGGGATGACGTGATCGATGGTGGGAAACAGTTCCCAATACGCCATATGCCCGAAGGTCATTTTCCCGTGCGGATGATAAGGAAACTCGGAAGGAATGAATTCAGAAATCACCCGAAGGACCGGGGGGAAAATCAATCGGTTGCCACGGTAGCGGTCAATGAATCCGTCCCGCACGAATGTCTCTGCCATCTGTCTTGCTGTGTATTGGCGAGCCTCTCTTTTCTGTGGAGCGAACGGGTAATGCAACTGAAGCGTTGCCGACGCGTCGGGCAAATTGTCTCCCGAAATATGCTCACAGATTTGCCTTATGACGTCGCTCTTGTCCATGCACGTAAACCCTTTGTCTCAAGTTGTGCCCGCATCTTCCTTTTGAGAGGTTCTATCGCACTGTCTTGGGCAGGTAGTCTTCACGCAAGGGCGAGAAAACTTCGATGGCCACCGCGTCGGCCAAAATCTCCGCGCCGTGCTCCACGCCGCCGGGAATGCACCAACTGTCTCCGGGTCCGGCCTCGAACGCGTCCTGGCCGATGAACAACCGGATGGAGCCCGACACCAAATACCCCGTCTGCTCCTGTTCGTGGGCGTGCAGGGGCAGCGTATGGCCCGATTGCAGCAGGAATTCGGTGAAAAGCGTTTTTTCGCCGTAGACCAGCGTTTTCATGCGCACGCCGTCCACGGCCTGCCGGTATCCGGATGTGTCCCGTTTGTAA
>CAIUWO010000141.1 GCA_903902895.1 Candidatus Hydrogenedentota bacterium
CCGCGGATAATCTCCTCGGCGATGGCGCGCAGCTCGTCGCTCAGGATGACCACATGGTCGCTGTCCCAGCGGACGCCGCGGCTGACGTGCAGCAGGATTTCGTCGATGTAGAGCAGCGTGGAGCTGAGCTTGTCCGAAATCACCTCGGTCGGGTGGAAATGGCCCGCGTCGAGCGTGAGCAGCAGGTTGCGGCTGATGGCGTAGCCCATGTAGAACTCGTGCGAGCCGATGACGCAGCTTTCCGAGCCGATGCCGAACAGCTTGGACTCGACCGCGTCGAGGTTCTCTTTGGGGTCGCTGCGGACGGCGTAGACCGCGTCCAGCGAGTCGCGCAGCAGTTCGCGCGAGCGGTAACGGTCCACCGGGATGTCCTTGAACCCGTCCGGAATCCACAGGTTGGTCACGCAGGGCTTGCCCAGTTCGCGGCCGATGTGCTCGGCGATGTTCCGGCTGGCCACGCAGTGGTCAATCCAAAACTTGCGGATGCCCGCGTCGTAGTGCGACAGCGTGAACCCGTCGTCGGCCTTGGGGTGGCCGAAGCAGCTCGGGTTGAAGTCAATGCCGAGCCCCTTTGCCTTGGCCCAGTCGATCCAGTTCTGGAAGTGCTCCGGCTGGAGCGCGTCGCGCTCCACCTTCGCGCCGCCCGTTTCGGCGTACATGGCGTGGATGTTGAAGCGGTGCCTGCCGGGGATCAGGCTCAGCGCCTTGTCCGCGTCGGCGCGCAGTTGCTCGGGGCCGCGCGCCTTGCCGGGGTAGTTGCCCGTGGCCTGGATGCCGCCGCCCGACGCGGCGCTCAGGTTTTCAAACCCGCCCACGTCGTCGCCCTGCCAGCAGTGCAGCGAAACGGGAATGCCCGCGAGCCGGGCAATGGCCGCGTCGGCGTCCACACCCATCGCGGCGTAGGCCTCCCTCGCGTTGGCGAAGGATTTTTCGATCAACGATTCCTTGGGCGAGCTGAACATGGGTCTTCCTTTCCTTCGCGGCCGGGGCCGTGCCCCGCGCCGGGTTCTTTACGGGGAGTATCTAACCACACCGCCCCCCGCCGGGGCAAGAGCCATTGAAGCTTCCCAAAGGGAGGCAAAGGCGGTCGAAAACGGACGATATAATACTGTGCCGGTAAGTGTTATATTCCGGGCCGGCCCGGTCCCAACTACCCGCGGGTCTTCCCCAGGGTCAGCCCATGGGCCACCAGCGGGTCTTCGGTTAGCCCGTTTTGCGCCATTTTGGCGTGAATCCACTGCTCCAGCGTGTCTTCCAGTTCCCGGGCCAGCGCCGGCTGCCCGGAGGCGATGTTGCGCAGTTCCTGCGGGTCGGCCACCAGGTCGTACAGTTCCCGGGCCGGGGTGCCGTACACATCGGGCTGGCGGGCGAGGATGAATTTGTGGGTGCTGGTGCGCAGCGCCCACTTCATCTGCCAGGTGCACTCCTCGCAGACGACATGCGGGCGGGTTGGCGCGTTGGTCTCACCGCGAAGCCTCGGCGCGAGGGAGATTCCCTCCATAGCATCCGGCACGGGCACACCGGCCAGGTCGAGCAGGGTGGGGGCGAGGTCCGTGTGGGCGGTCAGTTCCCGCACCCGTCCCGGCGTTGCGCCGGGGTGGCGGACGATAAAGGGCACATGCAGGTTGCCGTCGTAGAGGCCGTGGTGGTCGAAAAAGACGCCGTGCCGGTACATCAGTTCGCCGTGGTCCCCCGTGATCACGACCAGCGTGTCGTCCCGCAATCCCAGCCGGTCCACGGCTTCCAGCAGCGCGCCAATACCCTCGTCGCAATAGCGGATTTCGCCGTCATAGAGCGCCTCGATATAGTTGGCGTCGGTGATGTTCTTGCCCAACTGGGGAAACCAGTTCTCGCGCCACACCTTGCCCAGGGGATGCCGGTCCAGTCCTTCCAGCGTCGTGTTGGACGGGTCGCAGGGGTCGCCGCTGTAAAACAGTTTGCGGTAGGCCCGCGGCGGCAGATAGGGCGTGTGTGGGTCCCAGTAATGGACAAACAGGTAAAACTGCTCCGTGTGGTGCTGCTCCAGCCAGGGCAGCACGCGCCGGTTGATCTCGCGGTTGTCGGCGTTGATGGACAGTTCGCGGCGCTGCGTCGGGTCAATGTAGAACTCAAAGCCCCGGTGAAAATCGAGATGCCACTGGCTGAGATTGTCCACCGCGCAGGTGGTGAAGCCCGCCTTGCCCAGCAATTGCGGCAGCCAGGGCGCGTCGCGCGGGATGGTCCGCCGCCCGCCATGGGCGACGATGCCGTGGGTGATGCTGTGCTGGCCCGTGTTGATGGTCGTGAATGCCGGGTGCGTGGGGATGGCCGGCGAAATGTGCGATTCAAACAGCACCGACTCCGCCGCAAACGCGTCCATATGCGGCGACGTGGCGCGGGGGTAGCCGTAGCAGCCCAAATGGTCCGCCCGAAGCGTGTCCACGGCGATGAGAATGATGTTCATGCCAGCGCAATCCTGTATGCTGGAATGAGCCTAGCACAAGACTGCGGCGAGGGGACAATTGACATTGGACAGGGGACAATTGACAATGGACTGCCGAGGATGTTGGGCATACTATGGGAGACTGAACATGGTTCGTCGTGATTTCCTCAAGACGTCACTTGGGGCCGGGACTCTGGGGCTGGCGGCGGGCAATGCATGTCCGCAAGAAACTTCGTCTCAAGGACCGACGCCGGTTCAAGGTGTTCCCCCGATCCTGAAATCGTTCACCGCCGAGGACCACCGGCGGCGCTTGACCAGCATCCGTTTCTGTGAACAGGCGGTCCGCAAGTGCATGCGCACGCATCTCGTCGCGAATTACCTCCCGGCACAGGCGACGTACAATCTGGGCGAGTATCCAACGAAGGAACGGTGGGCGCCGAACGACTACGACGAGCAGGAACTGGATCGTCTCCGCGACCACGGGATTCAGATCGTCCAGGTCTTTGACGACTGGAACGACTCGCTTCGTCTTTTCGGTGGCGACAAGTACAGCCCGGTCAACCCGGAGGGATTTCGCCGTTTTGTGGATATGGTGCACCGGCGCGGCATGAAACTGCTGCCCTATGTGTCGACCGGATTCATTCAGCGGACCGATCCGGACTTTCGTCCCGAATGGATGCGCGAGGGCGATTTTCTGACGCTCGGCTACTGGAACATGGCACGGTGCGCCCCGGCCAGCGCGGGTTGGCGCGCCTACCTGCTGCCCAGGGTGCTGGCCGTGATGGACGAGTACGGCGCGGACGGCCTGTACGATGACGGCGGCTATCTGGCCAACCAGCATCATGGCCGGGGCGCGGCCACCGTCGACGAGGTGGACGCCTTCGAGGAGACGGCGGAGCATGACGGCGCGTTCATCGACCTGGTGGCGCTGGTGTACGGCGAGGTGAAGCGGCGCGGCGGCATCTTCAAGCTGCACGTGAACGGGGCGGAGCAGCCCATGAGCCGCGGCCTGCGCGTGTATGACTACCTCTGGGTCGGCGAGGGTGTGGGCAGTCTGGACGGCATGCGTGACACGGTCAAAGCCTACCCGCCCTATGTGGTGTCCTGCCCCGACATGACCTTCGCCAAGACCGGCAACTTCGACGAGCCCTATCTGCACGCCATCCCATACATGCAGTTTCCCATGCTCCAGGCGGGCAGGCCTTTCACGGGCGAGCGGGCGATGATCCCGGGCGTGGCGTACAACCCCAACCCGGACGATTTCTGGATGCGCATCTGCCGCGAGGCCTGGAAGCAGTATCAGGAACATCCCGAAGGCCCCCATTCCTACGGCGCGTGGGACGCCATTCCAGGCCGGAGCGAAACACGTCCGGCGCACCGCAAGTGGCTCGGACGGTATCTGCCGCTGGTGGAGGAGGGCGCGCGGGCATGGCTGGAGGTCGCGGACAGCGACCTGTTTTCCGCGCCCCTGCCCACGGGATGCGTGGCCTCGCTCTTTGCCAACCGGGACGTGCATCTCGTGCTGGCCAACTACGGGCAAGAGCCGGTGGATGTCATCACCCGCGACAAATATGCGTCGACGGTCTCCGCTGAAAGCGCGCCCCAGGAGCACTGGCGTCTGGCTGGAAGGTCGATGGAGATATTGCGGCTCCAGGCCTGACGAAGCGCCGGCAATTGCCGGTGTTGACGGGCGGGTTGCAGCGGATGGTGTCCTTTTGTATGATTGGTCCACGGTGACCGCAGAATGGAGGGAAGCACGATGGCCATGCTTCGAATGGGCCGATTCTTGGCGTGCCTGGGCGCGTGTTTGACTGCGGCGCATTTCCCCTGCGGTGCGGAAGCGCCCACACCCACCTCGGACCAGCAGCGGTTGGCCGCGGAGGCCATGCCTCTTTCCGGCGTGTTGGTGGATGCCCTTGCCGTTGATGGCAACGTTGTTTACGTTGGCTGGCACTGCTTTGGTGCGGCCCCAGACCGGGGCGGAATTCAGGCAGTGGATGTAAGAGACCCCGCCAATCCGCTTCTGCTCAATTCTCTCACCCCGGGCCGCTCCCCCGCCGCCCTGGCCGTGCAAAACGGCATTCTGTACGTGGCATGGCGACCGGACCAGCGTGGCGCGGATGGGTCGGCGGCAAAACTGTCTCAAGTCGTGGAAGAACTGCGAAAGGGCGCGACGGTAAATTCGCTGACCGCCGCCGCGGCCAAGGGCGACAACGACGAGGCCGAAATATACGGGGTGAAGGACCCGGCAAATCCGAAACGCCTGTCCGGATTTCCTGACGCGAAAAACGTCGAGTGCGTCGCCGTTTCCGGAGAGTACGCCTACCTTGCCCGGCGTGACGCCCTGCTCATTTTCGCCACCCAGGACCCCTCCAAACCCTCCCTGGTCGGACGGCTTCCCATCGAGGGATGGATTCATGACATCAAGCTTCGGTCAAACTTGGCCTACCTTGCAAGCAATGGGCTCAAGATAGTTGATGTGAGTGTCCCTGCCAACCCCAAGCTGGTGGGAGAATACGACTCGAAAGGCGAATCCTGGGGTGTGTCGCTGGTCAACGACCGTGCATACGTTCCCATCGAGTATCTTCGCCGGTATCTGGGCAGGGCCTCGGTCTTTGACATTTCCAATCCGGCCGCACCCAAACTCTTGGACCGTTTTGCCACAGGAAGGGGTGCGTGGCATGTTGAGACTTCAAACAACGTGGTCTTCGTGGCGGGCAGCGAGGAGTTGAATTGCTACGACACAGGCAGGAACTGTCAACCGCTGGGCTCCTACAAGCCGCGCGAAATCGTTGGAAAACTGCTGGCCGCAGGAAACCGGCTGTACGTGGCAGACCGGTACGGATTTCAGGTTCTCGACATAACAGAACCCGGAGCGCCGCGCCTGCTGGGCCAATATGACATCTACAGCGAACGCGAGCGAACTGAGGCCATGGAAAAGGCCAAGGCGGCGTTCCAAAAGTAGTGCGTGGCTAACATTAACCGGAAATACGGAGACCGTCGGGCCCGCCTTCTCAGAGTCGGGTCTTGCTCTCTCGGGTCATCCGGGTGTAGGGTAAGGCCATGGCCTCCATTGCATTGCATATCCGTGACGGGGCGAACCGAATCACGCTGGAGATGATGCTCCGGGCGGCGGGGCATGTCATTGTGCCCGCGGGCGGCGACGCCGTTGTCACGGACGACCCCGTGCGCGCGCTGCGCGAGGCGCGGGAGCGTCCCGCGCTGGTGCTGGCCACGGCGGGCGGTATCGCTGCGGCGGTGGAGGCGATGCGCCAGGGGGTGTATGGCTACATATTCCTGCCTTTCCAGCTGGGCGAGGCGGTGCTGATGGTGGCGCGGGCGCTTGGCGGCGCGACTTCCGGTGTTGCACAACCCGTTCCGACGGCGGAGAATGGTTCCGTTCCGCTGGAGGACGCGGAGCGCGCCCACATTGAGGGCGTGCTGCGCGGATGCAAGGGGAACCGCGCGGAGGCGGCGCGACGGCTCGGCATCGGCCGCAACACGCTGTGGCGCAAGCTGCGCCGGTACAGGGACTTGCCATAAAGACGGTCCGCCGGGTTGCGCCGGGGACGCTGAACGGGCTAGGATCAGGGGGCGGGACGGGAGTGAAGAAGGCGACAACTGTTTCCCGCGTTTCGAGGATGCTCTTTTGACCGATGTGAAACCCGAACCTGACGTTCTGCCGTCCGCCGCTCCGGCGGAGGGGGACGCCGCACTTGCCGTGGACGATTCCACGGACGAGGTGCTGCGCCTGCAACTGGACGAGTTTGAGGGGCCCTTCGAGGTGCTGCTCTACCTGATCAAAGAGCAGGAAATCGACATCTTTGACATTCCGATTATGCAGGTGACGGAGCAGTACCTGCGCTTTCTCGACATCCTGCGCGGGGAAAACCTCGATGTGGCGGGCGAGTTTCTGGTGATGGCGGCGACGCTGATTCAGATCAAGTCCCGCATGATCCTTCCCGTTGAACTGGACAACGAGGACGAGGAGGATGTCGAGGAGGAGGACCCGCGGCTGGAGTTGGTCGGCAAGCTGCTGGAGTACCGCAAGTTCCGCGACCTGTCCAGGGGCCTGGGGGACCGGGCCGAACGCCAGGGCGAACAGTTTGGCCGGCGGGTGCGGCCGGTCTATGAGGCGGCCGAGGAGGAGGACGACGGGTTCATCGAGGTGAGTTTGTACGACCTGCTCAAGGCGGTGCGGTCGGTGCTGCGCTTTGTGGCGGGCGATTTGTTCCACAAGGTGACCATGGAACAGTCCTCGGTGGACGAGAAGATTGGGCACATCGAGGCGCTGCTGCTGGAGAAGGAGAGCGTTTCCTGGACGGAGTTGTGGCAGGCCTGCCGCAGCCGCGTCGAGCTGGTGTGCTGCCTGCTGGCCATTCTGGAACTGTGCCGGATGCGCCGGATTCGCGCCCATCAGCACGCATCCTTCGGCGAGATTCGGCTGTTTGCCCGCGACCGCGACGCGGACGGGGGGCTTGACGGGGCGATGCCGGATGTGGCCCTTTCCTGAGCCGCGCCCGCTGTGGCGGCGGGGTGAGGCGGTGGCCGCGCGCCACCTGCGCTGGAAGGGGTTTCGCATCCTCGCGCGCAACGCGCGTTTCGGCCACAACGAGGTGGACCTCATCGCCCGCGACGGCGACACCATCGTGTTTGTCGAGGTCCGCACCCGGGCCAGCGCCGAACCCATGCCGCCCGAGGACAGCATCACCTATCCCAAGCGGCGGCATTTGCGGGCCGCGGCGCGGATGTGGCTTTCGCGCCAGCCCGACCCGGAGCAGTATTTCCGTTTCGACGTGGTCGGCGTGGTCATGCCGGAGCACGGCAAGCCCCAGATCGCCCATTACCCCGACGCCTTCCGCATGGACGAGTGATAGCGCTCCCGCGCAATGCGCCACCCCTGCCGCTTGGGCTATAATCGGACTGAATCAGCATAACGCATTGTCTATAAAGCAGATAGAAGTTCTCGGCAGTGTGCAAAAATGGTTATTGTCGCTACATTTGTTAACCATTCCTTTTCTTGC
>CAIUWO010000142.1 GCA_903902895.1 Candidatus Hydrogenedentota bacterium
GCCCGCCCGAGCAGTCTTTTCCTATTTCCCAAGCCCCCCCCTGCAGCTATAGGCCTAGTCTATAGGCCTAGTCTATTGACTGAACATGCGTTCAGTGTTACGCTTGGGCTCACTTCCTCTTTTTCGCATTTCAGGACTCCCCAGGAAAGGGCCATATATGACTGTCACGGAACTGTGGGCTTGCGAAGAGAATATGCCCGGAGCTTCCTGCCCCCTGGCGGGAGTGCCCGTGGAGGCTGGGTTCCCATCACCGGCCGACGACTACATTGAAAAGCAGCTCGATCTGAACCAACTCATGGTGAACCACCCTGAGGCAACATTCTTTATGCGCGTGCAGGGGGATTCAATGGTGGAGGCGGGGATCCACACGGGGGATATTCTTGTGGTTGACCGCTCCCAGGAGGCGAAGGAGGGATCTGTGATCGTTGCGGTGCTTGACGGTGAATTCACTGTGAAGCAGCTTCGGCGCCGGGATGGACATATCCTGCTTGTTCCCGCAAACCAAAGGTACCATACCATTCGGGTCACCTCAGAACAGGACTTTCAGGTCTGGGGCGTGGTCTCCTATGTCGTCCACGCTGTCTGAGGGGATCCGGGAAGCACCCCCGCTATTTGCCCTGGTGGATTGCAACAATTTCTATGCATCCTGCGAGAGGGTCTTTGATCCATCACTGTGTGGGCGTCCTGTGGTGGTGCTCTCGAACAATGATGGCTGCATCGTGGCGCGTTCCAGTGAGGCGAAGGCGCTCGGGATCCCAATGGGGGTGCCCTTCCATGAATGGGAGGATCTCATTAATCGCAAGGGGATACAGGTTCGTTCTTCGAATTACCCCCTGTATGGAGACATGTCACGGAGGGTAATGCGTGTCCTGGCGGACAGCGTGCCCGAACTTGAGGTGTACTCCGTAGATGAGGCATTCCTTTGCTACGCCTCATTCCCTCGAAACAGCCTTTCCCCGGATGGGACCAAGGTGCTTACTGGGTCGGCTTACAAAACGGCCAAGAAGTTGATTGTCAGGTTCCATACGGGTTGCCCGAGCAACCTACCTAACTGAATGACGCTCAGGGAGAGGGGTAAATGCCCACCGGATTGATGTTCGGCCTGAGATACCAGTTGAGATTGGACTTGCCTCCACCTTGGGCCCAGAGAGCAAAATCAGGATAGGCCACGGTGACCATGGTCTTTTCTGTTGGGTGATGCCAGTTTTCACTGATGAGCAGTGCCCAGGGAAGGTTCTTTGACGTTTTGTAATAGCGCCCGATAGACGGATTGGAATTGTCATCAGCCGTGCCGAAAAGGGAAGCGTCGGCAAGCTGCGTCGGGGTACGGTCGGGCAGGTGAACCTCGACGCCGCGGTTCATACTGTTGAATATGAACGGGTTGTACGGAGGCAGCCCCAAGGCTCCCTTGGATTGCGCGTTACGGAAGATCATTTTAAGCGTGAAGGTTGTGCCGGTCTGCGGGGGTTGTCCCGGCTCCGTGTTGTAAAAAGCGTACCCTGCCGGCGTGGGGGCATAAGTGCTGTCGTTCTCAAAGAATATCCAGGTCAGGTATTTTTGCCCCGCTTCAGGTGTTGCCACAGTCGCGGCGTGGTTATTTATCGTCATGGTCGCGCTTTCAACGCTCGATGGGACCACGTTGGTCAGCTCTATGCCGAATCCGCTCGGGACGCTGGCTCCGCGCGCCTGGATTTGCGCCGTAACCTGTATGTCTTTGACTTGGTTGCCTGAATTCACCACCTGAGTGACCTGGTAACGCATGGTCAGGTCATTCATATCATAGTCGCCCTGTTTCGGCCACTGGTCCTCGAATGTGACCGTTCCCCAAACGTTCTTTGAAGGGTAGGAATCGATGTAAGCGCGCAATGGGTCATCCGGAAAGGCGTCAATCGAATCGACAAGGCCGTCAAGGTCCCGGTCCAACACCGGTGGCACCGGTTGGAGAAGTAACGTGTTGACGGCGTCCGCCGGGTTCGATGTGACGGTGAACATAACATCGTTGAAGTCATGATCGCAACTGGGGTCGCTGCGAAGCCAGTCTTCAAAACCGACAATGGTTTTCTGGGTGGCCGCGTCGTAAAACACCACCGTGTGCGGCTTTACGCCTGCATTGGTTTCAGGGTTCAAACCGGGCAGGCTGTAGAATATCCAGTTGGCGCTCTGGTCGCGCTTTACGCCTGTCGTCCCGTTCCATCCGTTGGAGACCAGCACAAAACCGACATAGGTGCCGGCCAACAAATGGCCGAGATGCATGGAGTCGCCGCTGTGCAATCCCGCCGCGCTTCCGCCGGAGTTGTAGAAGGAACTGTTGGGAAAAACGATCGTCTCACGAACATCGTACGGTGACTGGGGCACGGTACCGGCGGTGTAGGTGAAATAGCCCAGACTGCTTCTATAACCGGCGCCCTCATGAAGAAAGTTCAGCCAGAGGTCCGTATCCCTTAACAAATAGAGGTTCGAGGAGTTGTCCGATGCAATGTAAGCCGGGTTCAAGTTTCGCACATCATGGCCTTCGGGCAGCGAACCGACCACCCGATTTTCGAAGCCGGCCGGAAAAACCGCTTTTTGGTCGATGACAAGCGGAACGCCTGACCCGTCATAATTGGCGGTGTATGGGTTGTGCAGAAAGGTCCAAATCAGGCTTCCCGCGCTTCCTGAGAGTCCCGTTAGTGAGAGGGCACCGCCCACCAGCACCAACCCATAGACCACTCGTTTCATGGCTGTTACTCCGCTCAGGAACCCGGGCCAAAAGCCACGGACACCGCGTTGTTCGTTATGGGAACGTCAGTCTTGTTTGCTATTCCGAAAACAGATGCCTGCACCCGAAGCTCTGGAATCCACGCTGGAATGCGCATCATCCCCTGAAACTGGCCCTGGTTATCGGTGATGCCGCGGGTATATATGTTTCCCTCCACCAGTTCGTCTCCGGTGCCGCCCACCACGACTTCGGTTCCCGGCATGACGTTTCCGTCAGCGTCGGTGACTGTTGCCGTGACGCTGACATCCTGCGTGGTAGAATAGTCAAAGTTTGCGGGGACTTTGAGCTTATGAATGTCGGTCGGCTGATTTTGCGTGCATCCCATACACACCAACACCCAGCCCGCTACTCCCGCCATTGTGTATCTAAAGCCCCACGTACTTCTCATATTCTTCGCCCCTGCGTCGGTTTAAACCCACACGATATCACGTCTTGTGCAAACAAGGGCTGGTGCATCGGAATTCCCAATGTTTCATTGAGAAGATAGCAGAAAAAGGCGGGCAAGTTCTGCTTCCGTGCTTCCGTGCTGTCCGCAGCAGTATTGCCGGCGGTCTGCGGACGAAGGACGGTGAAGGAGTGAAGATACGGGTGGGTGGGGCGGAGCACAGAAAAACAGCTCCGAGACACGCCGAACCCGTGGCAACAAAGCCATCGAGCGCATATTGACCATCTGAGGGAGTCTGGAGGAAGGCTGCAACACACGGCGGCGGCGCTGATGACCGCCCCGCGAACCATGAGCACTCTCCCAGCGTAGCGTCCCCCGAGCCGTCCTGAGCAGCGCGGGGCAAGGCGGGACGCCGGAACCCAGCAACGGGTTCCGGCCTTTTCTTCCCCCCCGGCAACCTCCCCTCCTACTTTACCGGTTCTGGAGGAGTTCCGGGATCCCTGGAATTGGCTTGTCTCGCGCGCACCAGGGCGGGCGCGATGTGTGGCGCGCCCAGCCCAAAGCTAGGGTTTACCGCAGGCAAAGTTCAGGGTTTTCCTGAGAAGGGAAAACCGGTTTATGTGCTATCATGTCAGTGGGTTACTTAGAAGATTAAGATTTCTTTGTAATATGCGGCACCGCATGGGGCAACCGGCCTAGAAAACAAGACTGTCAAAGAGATTCTGATGGTCACAGCGTGACGGCGCTGTAAGTCGTTCCGGGGTCTTTGGCAGACAGGCGAGAACGGGTACAACGGCACCGGCAACGCCTCCATCTACTTCACTGACTATACCAACTGATGGTCGGGGGGGGCGTGCACGGCGGGTGTGCCGTGCAAGCCCCATTCTGCACCCCGGCGGGCCTGCGATGCCGAGTCGGTGAAATGGCTGAGCCCCAAACGCAGTCGGTCATCGCCAATTGCGGAACACCCATAGAGTAGACGACCTACAACCATAACGGACCCGTGTGCGTGTTTTGACCGCACAGGTTTCATATGCCTGTCTAGTCTTGAGCGCTAAGAATAGGGAAAGTGGCGGAAGCAGATGCGGAGCGACACGAGAAAAAACGAATGGCAGACGATTTCAGGGGCAGGCGATGCTCGTGTCATGCCGTTGCTGAGCTCCGCTGTAACCGCCGGCGGCAATGTGTATCTGGTTGACTACCAGGAACTCTTCCTGCTTGTGGGCCTGGGGGCAGACCCGGGTCGCGTGACCGAGATAGTCGATGCCGTTAACGCTGTTGATCCTTCCCAGGCAAAGCCGCTGTTGGTGGTTCTTACTCATTGCCATGTCGACCATATTGCTGCGGCGCCCGAATTGGAACGCCTCCGGCCGAGACCTTTTTCAATTGCCGGGCATGTTGCAGGCGCTCCGGTTCTGGCTGCGCAGGATGAGACGTTGACCATGTCTTTTCTGTTCCGGTGTGTTTCTCCCAGGATAAACGTCGGTCTGACGTTCTTTGGCGATGGGTCCTGTCCGGAAGCACGGGGCGCGACGCATTTTCGTCTCGGGAACACCATGTTGACTTTGTCGCCCTCGGACCAACCCAGCGGATTTCAGAACGTCGCGGTCAAGGAGCGCGTGATAGCGAGCGTGTACGCAACGCCTGGCCACAGCCCGGACAGCATCTGCCTGCTGATTGGCGACATCTTGTTCTGTGGCGATCTTCCCTTTGCCGGCAATCCGGCTGTCATGGGTATTCCAGGATGGAATCGGGGGCACCTGCTCACGTCGCTTGAGACAATAATCGGACTTCTCGAGGATAGTGATGGCGCGACAGTCTGCTGTGGTCATGGTCCCGTCTGGAATCGTGACACGGCCTTGGCGCAGTTCGCCACCGCCAGACGGCTGGCCTCGGCGGCCAATGGGATTGCCACGCTTGATGTGGAGCGCGCCGCCTTCCTGAAACGTTATGCACGGGCTTTGCTGCGTGAAGCAAAAAGCACCTTTGCCATCATGGCCGGACGCCTGCTGCTGGTTGCGGAACAGCTGGAACTACTGGAAGAAACCGAGCGAAGCCGCGCTATCCGTGAATCTAGGACCCTGGCCGCCCTCGATGAGCTTGTCGAACAGCTTGAAAGGTCCGCCGGACGTGAAGACCGTCCGGGAGAGCCCGCAACCCGTGCGCCGATGGTTTCAGGGGCAATTCTGGCGAAGATCGACACGATGCTGGGAGATGCGTTTTTCACCGACATACTTGACGCGGCGCGGTTGCGCCGGGCAAGGAACCTGATTGTCGATTTCCAAAACGCCCTACAAGGCATATCTTTCCGCCAGCTGCTTCGGTCGGAAAGACCGGAACACCTGGTGCAATACCTTTTGGATGCGCCGGATTCAAGACCCTGCAAAGACAGCGAACTGATGGCTGCGGCCGGAGATCATGACCGTTTTGTTTCAGAATTGATGCGCCGACTGGCGTCTCGCTCC
>CAIUWO010000143.1 GCA_903902895.1 Candidatus Hydrogenedentota bacterium
CAGGGAGCTAAACGGCGCGAGCAGGTTGAAGGTCTGGAAAATGAAGCCATAGCGCTCGCCGCGAAACGCGTCCAGCGCGCTTTCCGACAATTTCTGGATTTCGGTGTTGTCCACCCGCACCACGCCCGCATGCGGGCGCAGGAGGCCCGAGATCAGGTTCAGCATGGTCGATTTGCCGCAGCCGCTGGGCCCCCACAGCGCCATCCGCGCCCCCTCGGGCGCATGAAACCGCTCGCAGGCAAACGCCACGCCCGGCCCCAGTTTGCGCTCAACATTTTCCATCAAGACCATATTAAGGGCACTCCCGTGTGCGAACCCGGCAAGATGATAATCCATTATCAATAAGGCGCGCAATCCAACACGCCATTATACATAACGAAGGAGGGCAAAGGAATAGCGGACGAGCATCGTTTCCGAAAGTTATCGTCGGATGTGAAATTTGTCTGCGCCCTTACCATTTCGTAAACTGCAGACTCTACTGATTGGTGATGGGGTGGACTCGGTGAGTTGGGATTGGAGAATCTGGGTGGTGGATTGACAGACCATATGGGAATCTGGTGTTCGGGGCTTCCTTTTTGTCCCCACCAAAGATGATCCCAATGTGGAGATAAGGCACAATGTACACGGATCAAGAGTTGACGGAACTGATTGCCTGTGAAAAGCGCATCAGTGCGCCTCCGCGCAAGGAACTGCGCATAGAGGGGCAGATGCTCCGGAATGACATGGACTTGCAGTCGTTGGACGGACGAGAATCCTTTCACGTTTTCATGCGCCAAAGTCGCCAGTTACCCGAAAATTTTTCCATAGGGCTCACCTATATTTCCGCGAGTGAGCCGGGAAATATCTGCCTGATACGGTACAATGGAATGCATGGCGGAAGTGTTGCTCATCCGCACCATGCAACATGCCACATTCATAGGTGTATTGCTGAAGATGTGAATGCGGGAATAAGAATAGAAAGGCATATCGTTGTCGCCAGCGACTATGCCGCTTATCGCGACGCCTTGCGTTCCTTCTTGCTCGCAACAGGAGTTCAGAGTACGGACTTGGCAACACATTTTCCAGGAATTATGCATGATGACCTATTCGGAGAAGAGATGCCATTATGAAGGCCATTGAATTGCTACGCGCCCAGTTTGGCGATTTCGTACGGCTGGAGGAAAAGCGTCCAAACATACAGCAAGTGTATGCGCCGCTCTATCATGAAGACGGCGACATGATTGACGTGTTTCTCGACCTGCCAAAGAACGCTAGCCTTTCGGAAGGTCAGCGGATTCGCCTGTCTGATCACGGTATGACGCTCATGCGCCTTTCTTACTGTTTTGAACTGGACACGCCGAACAAGGAGAAGATATTACTGAAGATGTTGCTCGAAAACGGTGTGACCGAGGAGGATGGGGAACTTAGCATAGAGACCAGTGCCGAATCTCTCTATCCGGCGCTAATGCAGTTCTCTCAGACGGTCGCTAAGGTGTGCAATATGCGCCTTCTGCGGCGCGAAACGCTTGTTAGCCTATTCGAGGAAATGCTGGGCGACTTTATTCAGCATGAGCTTGTTCATTACCGGCCATCAGCGGCGGTGTGTCCCATTCCGGAACGTGATGACTTGGAGGTAGACTGGCAGTTCACACCCAACGGAACGCCCTTCTACCTGTTTGCCGTGAAAGACAATGCTCGCGCGCGGTTAGCCACCATCAGTTGCTTGGAATTCCAGCGTAACAAGGTGCCCTTTCGTAGCATGGTGGTGCACGAGGACTTCGAAAATATCGCCCGCAAGGACAAGACGCGGCTCACGTCGGCGTGTGACAAGCAGTTCATCTCGCTTGATGACTTTCGGCAGAACGCGGGACAGTACTTCGAGCGGGAAACGTCGGCGGCCTGAAGAGAAATGAGGCGCACTCGGTACCGCTAATTCAAGACCGACGGGACAGTAAGGTAGAGGCGGATATGAACCACAAAAGTTTTGTGGGGTGTATCTACGAAGACGCAGCTCGGCTTAACATCCATCCGACGAGATTCCATCACGTAGTTGTCTACAATTTGAAGGTGTTCTCAATACGAATGGGCCCGCTTCAGAACCCCAGCCGTGCCAGCGTTTGCTCAACCCCGCTCAGGTAGGACGCGCCGAAAAGGCGGGTGTGCACGAGGAGGGGATAGAGGTTGTAGATGTCCCGGCGCTGTTCGAAGAAGCCGGGGGCGATGGGGCGCAGCGCGCGGTAGGCGTCGAAGAAGGGCGTGCCGAAGGTGTTGAACAGGGTGATGAAGGCGAGTTCGATTTCGGGGTGCCCG
>CAIUWO010000144.1 GCA_903902895.1 Candidatus Hydrogenedentota bacterium
ACGAGCTGACCGAGACGGACCCGAAGGACCCGGGCGAGAAGTACAAGGTGATGATGGGCATCCGCGTCGAGATATCGCAACTGGTCGCACTGCTGGAAACGATGGGCATGGAGAAGGGCAAATGATGGCCTGGATGGTGCTGTTTTTCATCGCGGGCATGGTGCTCGTGCTGGTGGAGTTTCTGCTGCCGGGCATGGTGCTGGGCACCATCGGCGTGGGGCTGCTCATCCTCAGCGGCGTGCTGGGCGTGAAGGCCTATCCCGACTATGCCCTGCACATTATCATGGGTGAATTGATCGGCGCCGGCCTGTCCGTTATCCTTGGCCTGGTGGTTCTGACGCGCACCCGCGCCCTGCGCGGCACGCTGACACAGTCCCTGTCGCAGCAGGCCGCGGACGGCTACGTGAGCGCCGAGTCGGACCTGGCGCTCATCGGCCGGGAGGCGGAGGTGATCACCGCGCTGCGGCCGGCCGGGTCGATACGCGTGGACGACCGGCGCATTGACGCCGTGTCGGACGGGGTGTTTATCGAGGAGCGCCGGTTGGTGCGCATCCGCGAGGTGCGCGGCAGCCGGGTGGTCGTGGATCCTATAGAAAACTAACAGTCCGCGCCCGGAAGAAACGGGCACGCGGGGAAAGGAAGAGAAGACAATGACACCGCAAATCTACCTGTTGCTGGGGTTGTTCGCGCTGGTGGGGATCCTCATCTGCTCGGTCGTGGTTCTGACCTACTTCCGCCTGTGGCTGCGCGCGTGGCTCTCGGAGGCCAGTGTGGGCTGGCTGCAGCTCGTCGGGATGAGCCTGCGGAAGGTGAACCCCACGGTCATCGTCGACTCGCGCATCATGGCGGTCAAGGCCGGGCTCAACATCAGCACCAACGAGCTCGAAACGCACTACCTCGCCAGCGGCAACGTGCTGCGCGTCGTGCAGGCGCTCATCGCCGCGAACAAGGCCAACATCGACCTGACCTTCCAGCAGGCCACCGCCATCGACCTGGCCGGCCGCGACGTGCTCGACGCGGTGCGCACCTCGGTACACCCCAAGGTCATCGACTGCCCCGACCCGACCAAGGGCTCCTCCACGGTCGCCGCAGTGGCCATGGACGGCATCCAGCTCAAGGCCAAGGCGCGCGTGACCGTGCGCACCAACATCAAGCGGCTCGTCGGCGGCGCCACCGAGGAGACCATCATCGCCCGCGTCGGCGAGGGCATCGTCACCACCATCGGCTCGTCCCAGTCGCACAAGAAGGTGCTGGAAAACCCCGACTCCATCTCCAAGACCGTGCTCGCCCGCGGGCTCGACGCCGGCACGGCCTTTGAAATCCTCTCCATCGACATCGCCGACGTGGACGTGGGCGAGAACATCGGCGCCGCGCTGCAAATCAAGCAGGCCGAGGCCGACAAGCAGATCGCCCAGGCCCGCGCCGAAGAGCGCCGCGCCATGGCCCGCGCCAGAGAGGCCGAGATGGTCGCCATGGTCCAGGAGATGCGCGCCCGCGTGGTCGAGGCCGAGGCCGAGGTGCCCCGCGCCCTGGCCGACGCCCTGCGCTCGGGCAACCTGGGCGTGATCGACTACTACCGCATGAAGAACATCATGGCCGACACGGGCATGCGCGAGTCCATCGCCAAGGTGGACACCGTGATCCCGCCAGAAGAGGGGCCGAAGTGACCGAACCGTCCCGGAGGCACCGGTCGTGAACAGCACGATTGGCTTCATCATTTTCGTCATCATCAGCATCGCGAGCATCGTCAAACACTATCGCGAGGCGCAGCAGGAGGAGGAGCAGCGCCGGGCCGCGCCCAAGACGCGGCCGGAAGACCTGCCCGAGGCCACGCGGCGCATGCTCTATGGCGACACCACCGTGCCCACCGCACGCGAACGACGCGAACCGGCGCAGCCCACGGTCATCGTTGCGCGGCCCCGGCAGGTGGTGGAGGAAAACGAGGAGGGACCGCGCCCCGTTGTGATGCCACCGCCCGTCATTCCGCCGCCGCCCCCCAGACAAGCCGAGAGGCCCGCGCGGCTTCCCATCCCGCCCCGGCCCATGCAGCCTTCCCGCCCCGTTGTCATGCGATCGCGCCCCGTGCCGCAACGCATTCCCACGGTGATGCCGCCGCCCAGCGTGGCGCGGCAGATCCTGTCCGGTGAGGAGGGCATGGACTACGACACCCGGGCCGCCCGCGATGAGGAGGACGGGGGCTGGATGCGCCGCGACCGGCTGGAGCGCCGCGACCAGGCGGAGCGGGCGCAGGGCCGGGCCACGGCCCGCGCAAACACCGCGCGCAAACAAAAACTGTTCGCGGCCGGCACCGACCTGCGCCGGGCCATCCTGATGAACGAAATCCTCGGCCCGCCCGTTGCCATGCGCGAACCCTTCGGCCCCTTCCAGAGCGGGCCAAGCCTGTAGGTGCGGGGGCTTGGGCCAGGGCAATCGCATTAAGGCCGACCTTGTCTCCAGCCCAGACAACGCGCATAAGCCAAAGCACGGCGAGCCCCTAAATCCCCCTTCGAAGGGGGATTTAGGGGCTCGTCCGCCTTCGGCGGGGATCTTGCTCTTGCGCCGGCTTCCACATCCCCCCGCCGCTTCGCGGCCGTCCCCCTTCAAAGGGGGACTAATAACCGTCCGGTATTTATAATCATGCATAAAAACTTGCCCCGTGGTCGCGGTGCTTTCACGCGGCAAGTCCCGAAACTCTTGTGACCTGCGTCGAGGTGCAACCGCATTCCAATGCGATTGCCTTGGCGCCCGGGGGCAGGCAATTTTTTGTTCTTTATGCTATATTTTACAGGAAGGTCCGTCCGGCGGATGCGGGGGGATCGTGTTTCAGCGACTATTTGTGTCCAATAACACGGAGGTGCCTATGAAACGCAATGGATTCACACTCATCGAACTTCTCGTCGTCATCGCCATCATCGGAATCCTGGCCGCCATTCTACTTCCCGCACTGGCGCGGGCGCGCGAGGCGGCGCGGCGCTCGTCCTGCCAGAACAACCTCAAGCAGCTCGGCATCGTTTTCAAAATGTACGGCAACGAGTCCAAAGGCGGCGGCTATCCAACCCTCAAGCACCGATCCGAAGACAACACCGTAGCGGGCGAGCCCTGCACCAGGCTGAGCGGGATTGAATTCATATTCCAGGGCGACCAGTTGTACCCCGAGTATTTGACGGACTACAAGGTCTTGGTCTGCCCGTCGGACGCGGACGGGGCCAAGGCGCTCACCGGAGGGCGCTGGCACATAGGAGATGACACAAAGAACCCCATCAACCCCTGCCGCTTCGACGGGATCTGCTACGTGTATCTGAGCTGGGCGCTGCAGGACCTTTACCAGGGCACGCAGGATGTCAACGCGCCGGGCATTCCGAGCGACATCATGCAGGCCGTCGCGGGGGGGTATCTGAACCTGTCGCTTGCGCTCACGCTGCAGCAGCTCTATGACCAGGTAGACGGGGGTGACCTTGCGCCGCTGGAAAAGGACGTCGTCCTCATGGCCCCGGACAACCGCACTGCGTACCGCCTGCGCGAAGGCATCGAGCGCTTTCTGATCACCGACATCAACAATCCGGCGGCATCGAACCAGGCGCAGAGTGAAATCTATGTGTTCTGGGACACGACGAGCATCAAGGCCGATAATTTCAACCACATTCCGGGCGGTTCAAACGTGCTGTACATGGACGGGCACTGCGAGTTCATCAAGTTCCCCGGCCCCGCCAAGAGCCCCGTGTCGCGGGCGTTTGCCACGCTCACCGGCGGCGCGCTGCAATAGTCTCTGAAACAGCCTCGGCTCGTTTTGCGCGGGTGGCACCTTGACGTGCCGCCCGCCTCTTTTTGACACCCCCCCCCTTTCTGCCATAATCCCCCTCACAGGAGACAGGACATGCGCACAGCACTGGCAATCACTTTGGTCATGGCGGCAGGAATGGCGGCGGCGGACACAGACGGCGTCATCGCCTTCTGGAAAGCGCCGACCGCCGCCGAAGGTTTGAAACCGCTCAATGGCGCGGACGGCGCCTTTGACAGCGCGTACCGGGGCGGGGCCGCGTGCATCACCCACAGGCCGGGCGTTGAGCCCCCGTCCAACTATCTCTATTTCGCGCTGGACGAAACGGCGCGCGCCAGGGTCGCCGCGCCGCTGTACCTGACTGTCGAATACCATGACGGCGCGCCCGGCGGCGCGATCACGGTGGAGTATGACAGCATGGGCGACAAGGGCACCGACCGCTACCGGCCCAACGAGGACCAGTGGGGCGGCGCGATGGCGGGGACAAAACGCTGGCGCACGGCGGTCTTCCTGCTCAAGAATCCCCGGTTCAGGGGCGGCGAAAATTTGGGCGCCGACTTTCGGCTCGGCGGCGTGCGGATGGCCCTGCGGGCCCTGTCGGTGGGCACCGCCGCCCCCGCCAATCTCGAAGCGCTCCAAAAGAACGACGCGCCCCGCCTTCTCCCGCAGGCCCGCATCGGTGCGGGCGGCCAGTTGATCATCGGCGGCTTTGACCCGGACTCCCGCGAGAGCGCCGTGACGCAGACACGCCTGCTCGACGCCGCGCTGCCCGGTCTCCGGGCGGCCGGAGTGACCTGCCACGAGGGCTATGTGCGCTGGAACCTGTGCGAGCCCGAACCGGGAAAGTATGACTGGAGCGTCTACGACCGCTATGTGGAACTCTACCGCAGGCACGGCGTCAAGTGGGTGCCCTTCCTCATCTGCGGGTCCGCCTACAGCCTGCCCGACTGGTTCTACAAGAAGGAGGGGTTCCAGGGCTATGTCTGCCTGGAGCACGGCCAGGAGTCGGACGTGGCCTCGCTGTGGAGCCCGGCGCTGAGGGGGCACCTTGCGCGGTTCCTGCAGGCCTTCGCGGAGCACTACCGCGATGCCGGCGTGATTGACAACATCCTGCTCGGCATCACGGGCAATTACGGCGAGGCCATCTACGTTGCCAGCGGCAACGACTGGACTGCGGGCACCCACGGCGAATACCACACCCACGCCGGACTCTGGGCGGGAGACCCGCTCGCCGTCGCCGATTTTCGCCGCTTCCTGACAGAAAAATACGGGGACACGGCCGCCGTCTCGAAGGCGTGGGGCGCGCCCGTGGCGGACATCGCGCAGCTGACGCCCTTCCAGCGCAAGGACGCGCCCTCCGACCGGGCCTGGCTCGACTTTGCCGAGTGGTACATCGGCGCGATGAACGGCCACACCCGGTTCTGGCTGGAGACGCTGCGCAGGCATTACAGCGGCCCCATGGAGGTCTGCACCGGCGGCCATGCGCCCGTGGAGCACGGGGCCGACTTCGGCATGCAGTGCAAACTCGCCGCCGAATACGGCGCGGGCGTGCGCATCACCAACGAGGGCAGCGACTATCGCCATAATTTCTCGCTGACCCGGTGGGTGGCCTCCGCCAGCCGCCAGTACGGCGGCTATTTCAGCTTTGAGCCCGCCGGACTTGTGACCCCCGACGGGGTGGTCGGCCGCGTCTACAACGCCTCCGCCTCCGGCGCACAGCGGCTGCACTACTATTATCCAAACATCTTCTCCGACGAGCGCGCGCGGGACAACTGGGTGCGCTGGGCGTCGGAGTACCGGCAGCGCGCCCCCCGGGTGGATATCGCCGTGTACTATCCCGAAACCAACATCCGGCTGAACGGGAACAAGTTTCTTGAGCACGCGCAGCCGCTGCGCGACTGTTTCGATTTCGGCTACATGAGCGACGGCCAGATTGCCGACGGCGGCCTCAAGGGCGTCCGCGCCCTGGTGCTGCTCTGGGGCACGACCGCGGAGCAGTCCACCTGGGATACCATCGCCCAATGGGTGCGCCAGGGAGGACTGCTGCTCTATGCCGACGGCATTGGCCGGCTGCGCAACGTTGAGGGGGACGAATCGGTCAACGACACCCTGTTCGGCGCCAATGCCGACCACGGCGGCGGCCGAACGGCGGTCTTCAACGGCCCCGGCAACAGCGCGGAATACCGGCGTTTTCTCTCCGACGCGCTGGCAAAAGCACCCGAACTGTCCCGCGCGACCCGTGCCATGGTTGCCGCAGACGGGCGGGAGGACCGCATTTTCAATACCGTCACCGGCCCCAACACGCTGCGCTGGTACAACGAGACGGACCTTGCCGCGCGCCGCCTCGGCCGGGGCCTCCCCCCCCACGCCATTACCGCCACCGGGCTTCGCAAACCATGAAACCGATTTGACTGTCACCCGGTCTTTGCATAGACTATTCAACCGCGCCCCGGTGGTCGGGGACGGGCTCGATGAATGTTGAACAGGAGAATGAAACAATGATGAAGCGTGCTGCGTTATGTGTGACTTTGGTGCTGGCGCTTGTGTTGATCGCCGGCTGCGCGACCTCCGGCAAGTCGGCCATGACCCCGGAACAGCAGATTAAGGCCAAGATTGACGCTTGGAAGGTTGCTTTGGTCGCCAAGGACCTCAAGGGCGTCATGGCCAACTTCTCCGACAAGTTTGAAAACGACGAGTGGGGCGACAAGGCCGGCGCCGAGCGTTTCATCGGCGACGCGATTGACGCGGGCTACCTTGACGGCGTCGAAATCGCAGACAAGGACGCGAAGACCAAGATTGAGGGCGAAAAGGCCACCGTGTACCCGATCGACCTTTCCGGTTCGTTCGGCTCGATCACGCTTGAGCTGCAGCTCGCCAAGGAAAAGGCCGGCTGGATGGTCGTGGGCGTGGAAGCCTCCGGCCTCTAATTCCCAGTCTTTGACGCTTTCTCGGGGCGGCCGGACGCATGTCCGGCCGTCCCGCAGTGTTTGCAGCCCAATGCGCCGCGCTGTCGGCGGGGAGTCCCAGCAGTCATGACCCATGCGGACAAAGCCGTGGAACTGGCGCGCGGCCGCCACGCGGCGTTTTTGGAGCAGTATGCTGAAATGCTGCGCATCCCGAGCGTGTCCACCCTGCCCGAACACCGCCAGGACATGCGGCGCATGGCCGAATGGTGCGCCGATGAACTGCGCCGCCTCGGCATGGCGCATGTCGAGGTCAACGAAACGCCGGGCCATCCCATCGTCTGCGCGGAATGGTTGAATGCCCCCGGCAAACCCACTGTGCTGGTCTACGGCCACTACGACGTGCAGCCGGTCGACCCGGTCAACGAGTGGGAGTCGGACCCCTTCGGCGCCGAGGTGCGCGGCGAGTGGATCTTCGCGCGCGGCGCCTCGGACATGAAGGGCCAGTTCTTCGCGCAGATGAAGGCCATGGAATGCCTGCGCGACGCCGACGGCGCCTATCCGGTCAACATCAAGTATCTGCTGGAGGGCGAGGAGGAGATCGGCTCCATCAACCTGCCCGAATTCATCGACGCCCACCGCGGACAGCTTGCCTGCGACGTGACGCTCAACTGCGACGCGGGCATGCACGCGCCCGACATGCCGTCCATCACCTATGCCCTGCGCGGCCTGGCCTACTTTGAAATTGAACTGCGCGCCGCCGGGCACGACCTGCACAGCGGCCTTTTCGGCGGCTCCGTGCGCAACCCCATCCACGTGCTCGCCGAACTTATCGTCGGCATGCACGACGCCAGGGGCCGCGTCACGCTGCCCGGCTTCTACGACAAGGTGCGTCCGCTCGATGACGAGGAGCGGGAAATTCTGGCGCGGGTGCCCTGGTCGGAACAGGAGTGGCTGGAGATGACCGGCGCTTCCGCGCTCTACGGCGAAGAGGGCTACACCACGCACGAGCGCGTGGGCGCCCGCCCCACGCTCGACGTGAACGGCATCTGGGGCGGATTCACCGGCGAGGGCGCCAAGACCGTGCTGCCCGCACGGGCCTGGGCCAAACTGTCCACCCGCCTCGTGCCCGACCAGCGCCCCGAAGACATCGAGGGCATGCTGCGCGCCTACCTGGAGGCCCACGCGCCCAAGGACGTCGAATGGACGCTCAAAATCCACTCGCTCGGCCCCGGCGCGGTCATGGACCGAAAATCGGCCTACATGCAGTCCGCCGCCGCAGCGCTGGAGGACGTGTTCGGCGCCCCTCCCCTGTTCAAGCGCGAAGGCGGCAGCGTGCCCGTCGTCGGCCTGTTTCAGGAAAAGCTCGGCGTCGACTCCATCATGCTCGGCTTCGCCCTGCCCGGCGACGGCATCCACGGCCCCAACGAACGCCAGCACCTGCCCACGCTGTTCAAGGGCGTGGAAACGTACATACGTTTCCTGTGCAGGATGGGCGAGTAGGGTGCCCGAAGCGAAGCGGAGCGGAACGGAGCACGCCGATTTTCCGGCCATCTTTGTCTACGCGGAGCGCACCGTCCAGGCATGTCACGACGGCAGATCGCGCTTTCGGCCCCGAAGGGGTCGCCCAATAATAGCCCCGGGTGACCGAAGGGAACCCGGGGTTATCACTCTTGCCTACCTGTATGTGAGCGGATACGCCTCAGGATTCTCCAGGGAATCCAACTCCAAGTCCACGTCCAGATCTGGCCAATGCAAGTGCGCACCATGAATGAGCTGAACATTCAAAACAGCGCCAAGCGTGGCGTCGCGAAACCGCGGATACTCCGCGTGGGACAGAAAGAACTCCCTGCCGTTGACATACAGCCACACGCCATGAGCGGATATGTTGACCACTTCAGTGACTGAAGTGTCCGTTCCAAGCTTTTGTGATTTCATCACGATGTTCCTCGACAATCTTTCGTGAATCTTACCACACCGACCGAAACGGACGGCGGGCAAGAACTTTCGGGAGGAGATGGCGCGTTCCGCTGCGCTGCACGGCACCCAACATTTTGTTCGCCCCCCTCTGGGGCCGAAGGCACGTCACGGGACGTGTGTGTAACGAACACACTCTTTGACGCCGACATCAAGGTCAGTTAGAATCTCCACAGTACCAACGGAGGCTCCCTGCAATGACCAACATAGAACTTTTCAAGATCCGTCAGGCCCTGTTGCAGACCTATCTGCGCGAGCGCGGGTATGACGGCGTGCTGCTGTCGCGGGCCGACAATTTTGCCATGGCCACCGGCGGCCGGCGCAATTATATCTGGACCCACGGTAACGTCGGCTCAAATGCCATCTACGTGCCCGCCGAAGGCCCGGCGCTGTTTGTGGGCGATACCATTGAGAAGCCGCGCATCCTGGACGAGGAGTTGGCGGGTTTCAACTGCGGGTCCGTGGACTACCTGTGGTTCACCGACAGTCCGGCGGGCGCCATCGCAAAGCGGTTCGCGGGCAAGAACATCGTCTCCGACGACGGTTCCATCGGCAAGAACGTGCACGGCGATCTCGCCGTCATCCGTGCGCTGCTCTGCGAGACGGAACTGGAGAAATACCGGGCGCTCGGAAAACTGGCCGGTGACGCGATGACCGCCACGCTGGACCTGATAGAAGAAGGCATGACGGAAAACGAAATCGCCGCCACGCTGGCCGCCGAGGGCATGATGCGCTCCTGCCAGGTGCCCGTGGCGCTGGTCGCCGCCGACGAGCGCATCGCCCAATACCGCCACCCGCTGCCCACGCAGGAACCGCTCCTGGGGGCCGGACTCAAGGCGCGCGTTGTGCGCGGCTACGTGGAGGTGGTCGGCTGCTTCCTGCGCGAAGGGCTCGTTGTGTCGCTGACCCGGTTCAAGCGCGTCGGCGACTTGCCCGCAGGCATCGAGGACGCCTATGCGCGCATCTGCGCGGTGGATGCGGCCATGCAGGTGGCGACCGTTCCCGGCCGTACCCTGGGCGACGTATTCGCCGTATGCCAGCGGGCCTATGGGGACTACGGGTTCGACGCCAATGAATGGCACAACCACCATCAGGGCGGCTCCACCGGCTACGCCGGACGCACCTGCTTTGGCCGCCCGGGCGAGGCTTTTCCGGTGCTCGACAGTTTCTGGCCCGCCAAGCTCAAAGAGTATTTCGGCCTGGACATTGCCTTCGGCTCCGCCTTCGCGTGGAACCCCTCGGCACCCGGCGTGAAGTCGGAGGACACGTTCCTGCTGCTGCCCGACGGGACAAAGGAGATTGTGTCGGTCACGCCGGCGCTGCCCGTGGTGGACCTCGCGCCGGTGCCGGGCATGGACGCCGGAATCATCAAATACGGCATGGCCGAATAGAACGGGTCGCGCCGCCGCGGCGCGGTTTTCGGGGTGTCGCCATTGAAACACACGATCCATTACGAGCAGATGCGGCCGCGCGATTTGGAGCGGGTGCTGGAGCTGTGTCCGGTGGCCTACGCGCCGCTGGGCACGCTTGAGTTTCACGGGTGGCATCTTCCGCTGGGCTTTGACGCGCTGAAGGCGCAGGCGATCTGCGAGCGGGCCGCGGTGAAAACAGGCGGCGTGGTGCTGCCACCGTACTACACGGGATTCGGGGGCGGGCACGGGGAGTATGCGGGCTCCATCATCTTCGACGAGCAGGCCTTTTCCGCGCAGTTGCGGCGCCTGTGCGGGCGTCTTGCGGAAATGGGCTTCCGGGTGATTGTGCTGCTGACGGGCCACTATCCGCAGGAGCAGGTGGCTGCGGTGAAGACTGTTGCGCGGGAGGTGGAGGCGGCGCACCCAACGGTGTCGGTGCTGGGTTTGGCGGAGCCGGAGGCCTATCCCGGCGAGTTCAGGGGCGACCACGCGGCGAAGTGGGAAACGTCGCTGGGCATGCACCTGCTGCCGGGGCTGGTGGACCTGAAGGGCATGGAACGGCATGAAGACCCGCTGTGCGGCGTGTGCGGCGCGGACCCGCGCACGGAGGCGTCGGCCCAACTGGGCCGGGAGACGGCGGACGGCATATTGGAGGTGCTGGTGGCGCAGGTGGGCGAGGCGCTCCGGGGCAACCGGCCCAGGCCGCCCTGGTATTACCACAATCTCGGGGAGCAATGATGGAACACCTGGACACGGATTATGCGGAACGGCTTGTCGCGCGGATCGGGCGCATCGCGCCGGATGCGGTGCCGAAGTGGGGCGTGCTCCGCCGGAACACGCTGATTGAGCATCTCATCTGGGTGATTGGGTTCTCGATGGGCCGGAACAGCCAAATGCCCTTTCTGGGAAACTGGTTTACGGTCCGCATCGTGGGGCCGCTTTTTCTGCGCGGCCTGCTCCCCATTCCCAAAAACCTTCCGATCCCAAAGAAACTGCGGAAGGCGGGTGTGACGATGCGCGAACCGGGCGATCTGGACACGCTGCGGCGCCTGCTGGAGGAGTACCTGAACCTGGTGCAGGCCGATGAGCTGCGCCCCGCGCCGCATCCCCTGCTTGGCGACATCGGCATCGACGGCTGGGACCGGCTGCATGTGCTGCATTGCGAGCATCATCTGCGGCAGTTTGGGGTGTAGCAAAAACCGCCCGGCCCCGCGCCGGGTCTAGTCGCACCCGCCGATGTCCCGCGCGAGCCGCGCCGCCACGAGGTCATATGCCAGCGCTCTGGGATGCCCCCATGGCGCCCAGGGGGAATCGTCGTACCAGAGCTTGTCATCGGTATAGGGCGCGCCGTCAAGAAGTCTGCTGTAGTCGAGCAGCACCACCCCTTTGCGCCCCCTCAACGCATCCGCCACGGCGGTGCTGCACGGCGGCGGTGTTCCGGGGAAGATGAGGCAGTAGAATTTGAGCTCGGGGCCGGCCTTTGCCACCGCGCGGCCGCATTCCTCCATCACTGTGGCAAACAGCGTTACAGCCCCGGCGGTATTTTCGGGGGGGTGGCTGCGGCGGGGCATGTGGTTTTCCACAAACTTGACCAGATGCGTCTGTTCCGCGTACCGCGCCCAAAGCGACTGAATTGTCATCCGGTCGTTGAAGGTGCCGGCCCAGTGTATGGCCCCGTTCTCGATGGTGAGCCAAGGCATGGGATAGCCCCACACGGACAGGATGCTTGTGGCGCCGACAAGCCGGTCCAGATGGTTGTCTATGAAGGTGAAGACAACCGCCCCCTTTTTTGACGGCAGTTCGTTCAATGCTCCCAGCCTGTTCAGCAGCAACCATGCCTGCTGGGGGCCATAGCCGTTGTACCCGTAATTCAGGGGCAAATATGCGGGGCAATGGGCTGCGAAGCGCGCTGGGAAGGTCTCATCATCCTGAACGCCCCTTCCAAAAGTGAAGGAACAGCCGAAGAATGCGGCAACGCTGTCGCGGGTTTCGGGGGAATCGCAGGGGGTCATGCGCCGTGAGTTTCCGTCAATGGTGTATTCAGCCTCGTAGACGCGTCTTTCGCCCCGAAGCACCGAGTCCTTCATGACGATACTGGGCAGGGGCTTGAAACCCAGCGTCTTCTGGTTCACATGCTGGTGTAGATTGCCAAATTCCAAGCTGTCCTTGGGCTGTTTCTTGAAATGCGCCTTTATCCGCAGGGTCCCTTCGGCGGCCCCCAAAACAAGCACAACGAGGGCGCATCCCGCGGCAAACGCCGCGAGGTTGGCCAGGGCGCGAAACAAGAGAGACTTCTTTGGTTTGTTTTCCATGGTGCTCCCCGGTGTTGAAGGAATTAATGGTCGGATAATAATGCCGTGGCGGAGCGGTTTTCAACAGGCGGGCGCGCGGTGGACCAACTCAGCCCGGGGGTTCAACACCGGCGGCGGCGGGCCCCACGGACCGGGTGTGCCAAGTGTCTCCCAGGCTTTGCTCGACACGCTGCGCGTCTGCCTGCGCGGCGCACACGCCGAACATGGTCGGGCCGCTGCCGCTCATGGCGGCGGCAAGACACCCGGCGTCAAGGAGTCGCGCCTTTATCTCGGCCAGCACGGGATGCATGGCAAAGACGGGACGCTCCATTCGGTTGAACACAACCTCCCCGATATCGCCGGACGCGAGGGCCATGACGGCGCGGCGGAAGGATCTGGTCCGCCCGGAAAAGGGCCGCGAGGTGTTCTTCTCAAGCAGGGGATGGTTGTAGGCCTGGGCGGTGCTGACCGCCAGCGGCGGATGGACCAGGACATACCACCACGGATGCGGCGCGTGAAGCGGGGCGAGTTTCTCGCCCCGGAGGGTGCCCGCCATGAGTCCGCCGGTGAGGCAGTAGGGCACGTCGGAGCCGAGTTCCAGGGCAAGCTCTTGCAGCCGCGCGTCACTCAGCCCCAACCCCCAGAGGGTGTTGAGCCCGATGAGGGCCGCGGCGGCATTGCCCGAGCCGCCGGCAAGCCCGGCGGCGATGGGGACGTTCTTTTCAAGGTGGATGGCCGCGCCCCGGTCGCAGCCGGTTTCCCTGCGCAACAGCGCCGCGGCGCGGCACACCAGATTGCCGTCGCCGGTTTCCAGGTCTGGACGCGAGCAGGCCAAAGTGACACAGCCCGTGCGGCTGTCCTGGAAAGACAGTTCATCGCACAGGCTGACGGTCTGAAAGATGGTCTCGATGTTGTGGTAGCCGTCGCGGCGGCGGCGCAGCACGTCGAGATACAGGTTTATCTTGGCATGGGAGCGCAGCACAAACACGTCGCGGGGCTTTGTCGCCGTATCCGATGCCATCCTGCTGCCCATCCCAAATTCTACGGCTATTGCTCGTCGGTTTCCTTGTTGAACGCCTCGAAGGTGGTCAGGAAGGAGTCGGCGCCGGAATCGAGGGCGTCCATCATGGCGTCGAAAACGGCCGGGAGTCCGCCGGGCTTCTCGACCATGACCTCGACGGACACGGTGACGATGTTCTCCTCGGTCATGAAGACCTTGGCGCAGGCGATTTCGGCGTTGACCACGTTTGCGGCGCACAGCGCGAGGGCGACGCCCTCCTCAACGACCTCCATGATTTCGCAGCTGATGGCGACGAATTCCGGACCGTCGCCGTCGCACTCGGCGCTCAGGGTGTAGGTGTTGCCGTTGATGTCAAAATCAATGAAGCCCTCCTCATCGAGCTGGACTTCGGTTGCGCGGTCCGCAATAAAGGCCTGGTAGTTCTTGGCCGTCATATTGTCCGTCATGGAAAATTCTCCTTTTGTGGCCCGGGCCTGCGCCCGCGCCGTAACGGTCACTTCATAATCATACAGCATAACAAGAGCGCCGGTGACACGGTCCTCCGTGTTCCGGCGCCCAATTCTTCCATCACGGGGTGTTTGAGCGGGACACCCCGGCATAACTGTCCGGTCGGGCTAGGCCTTGCGCTGCTTGGCCTTGACGCGGGCCGACTTGCCGACGCGATCGCGCAGGTAGTACATCTTGGCGCGGCGCACCTGGCCCTCGCGGGTCACCTCGACCTTTTCAACGCGCGGCGAGTGCAGCGGGAACACGCGCTCGACGCCCTCGCCAAAGGCGACGCGCCGGACGGTGAAGGTGGCACTGGGGGCCTCGGCGTTCTTGCGCGCGATAACCACGCCCTCGAACACCTGGATGCGCTCCTTTTCACCCTCGACGATGCGGAAGTGCACGCGCACGGTGTCGCCCACATTGAACTTGGGCAGTTTCTCCGCCGCCTTCGCGGTCTTCAGCGAGTATTCTTCGATAATGTTCACGGTTCATTCTCCCTCTCCGGCGCCGGGGCTTCATTCCCGGTTTCGGCGAGCAGTTCCAGGTCTTCTTCCGTCAGATTCCTCAACAAATCGGGTCGCCGCGCGCGCGTGGCGCGCAGGGCCTCTTTTCTTCTCCAGCGGCCTATGGCCGCGTGATCACCGGACTGCAGTGGCGCGGGCACTTTCATTCCGCGGAACTCGGGCGGCCGCGTGTACTGCGGCGGGCCGAGCAGCCCGTGGAAGAACGAGTCGGTTTCCACCGACTCCCACTTGCCCACAACGCCGGGTATCATCCGGCCCATCGCCTCAATCATCACCAGCGCGGGCAGTTCGCCGCCGTTGAGCACATAGTCACCGATGGAAACCTCCTCGGTCACCAGCGCCCGCGACACGCGCTCGTCCACGCCCTCGTACCGCGCGCAGATGACCACCATGTCCGGCGCCGAGGCCAGCTCTTTGACCATTTCCTGGTCGAGCCGGCGCCCGCGCGGCGACATGAGCACCACGCGCCCGCACGAGTTTCGCCCGCGCAGACTTTCCACCGCGTCAAAAACCGGGCCGCACGCCATCACCATGCCGGCGCCGCCCCCGTAGGGGGCGTCGTCCACGGAGCGGTGCCGGTCCGCGCTGAAATCGCGCGGATTGACCACCGCCACCTCGATCAGGCCCTCGTCAACGGCGCGGCCGAGCAGGCCCGCCCGGAGCACGCCCTCGACAATTTCCGGAAACAGGCTGACGATGTCAATGCGCATCCGCGTCGTTTCCCTGCGGTCGGCTTTACTCCACGATATCGAGCAGCACCGGCGCGCCGGCCTTGCCGGCCGCCGTGCTCACCAGCGTGCGCAGGGCCTTGGCCGTGCGTCCGCTGCGCCCGATAACGCGGCCCATGTCTTCCGCGTGCACTTTCAACTGGATACGGGAGCCCTCGCCGTCGTCCGTGGTCTCAATGACCACGTCGTCGGGATGCTGCACCAGCCGGTGAACGATGAAGTCCACCATTTCCGGAACCGGCGTCATTCGGCCTTCTCTTCAACCGCCTCAACCGCCTCGGCAACTGGCGCGGCTTCGGCCTCGGCGGCCGCTTCGGCTTCAGGGGCCGCCTCAGCCTCGGGGGCCGCCTCAACAACGGGCGGGGCCGCAGGCTTCGGGGGCGGCGGGGCATTGTAGCCCTTTGCCACAACCGGCGCGTCCTTGGCCAGGGCAACCGCCTCCTCGGGGCTGGTGCCCTCGTGGAAGTGCTTCATAATGCCCAGTTTGCTGAACACGGCGCGGACCGTGTCCGAGGGCGTGGCGCCGAGGCGCAGCCAGTCGAGCGCCTTGACCGCGTTCACCTCGCTGACCGGCTCAGGCCGGGCAGTCGGGTGGTACACGCCCAGGGTGTCGATTTCGCGCCCGCGCGTGCGGGTCCGTCCGTCCTGAACGACGATCCGGTAGTAGGGCTTTTTCTTGCGCCCGCCGCGCATCAACCTGATTACTGTTGCCATGTTCGTCCTCTCGGCCGGTTACATTCCCGGCATGGGTGGGAAGGGCGTGCGCGGCATCCCTTTGCCGCCTTTCATGCCCCTCATCATTTGCTTCATCATTTTCTTCATCTTCTCGAATTCCTTCAGCAGGGAGTTCACCTCCTGAACGGAGGTGCCACTGCCTTCGGCGATTCGCCGGCGCCGGCTCCCGTTGATGATAACGGGGCTGCGCCGCTCCTTGGGCGTCATCGAAAGGATGATCGCCTCGGTGTACTTCAACTCTTCCTCGGCCCCGTCGAAGCCCTGCGGCATCATCTTGTTGAGGCCCGGTATCTTTGCCATCAGGTCCCCGAAGGACCCGAGTTTCTTCACCTGGCGCATCTGGGTGAGAAAGTCCTCAAGGTCCCAGTCGCCCTTGCGCGCCTTCTTCTGGAAGTCCATCGCCTGGTCGCGGTCGACCACCTGCTGGGCCTTCTCGACGAGCGAAACGATGTCGCCCATGCCGAGAATCTGGTCGGCCATGCGACCCGGATGGAACGCCTCGAGCGCCTCAAGCTTTTCGCCGGTGCCGATAAACTTGATCGGGCAGCCCGTGACATTGATGAGGCTGATCGCCGCGCCGCCGCGCGCGTCGCCGTCCATCTGCGTGAGCACCACGCCGGTGAGCGGCACCGTGTCGTGGAACTGCTTGGCCGAGCGCACCGCGTCCTGGCCGGTCATCGCGCTGGCGACAAAGAGTATCTCGTGCGGCTTCATCTGCATCGAGATCTGCCGCACCTCCGCCATCATCTCCGCATCCACGTGCAGCCGGCCGGCCGTGTCGAGGATCAGCGTGTCGCAACCGCGCATTGCCGCCTCGCCGCGGGCCATGAGGCAGATGTCCACCGGGTTCGCGTTCACGCCGAGGCTGAACGATTCAACACCCGCCTGGCGCGCCACTATCTCCAACTGTTGGATGGCGGCGGGACGGTACACGTCCGCGCCGACCAGCATCGGCGTTTTGCCGCGCTTCTTCAGCATCACCGCCAGTTTTCCGGCGGTGGTCGTCTTGCCCTGCCCCTGCAGGCCCACCATCATGATGATCGTCGGCGGTGTCGAGGCCTCCGCCAGGGGCGCATTGCGCTCACCCATCACCTTTATCAACTCGTCGTGCACGATCTTGACGATCATCTGGCCGGGGTGAATGCTTTCAATCACCTTCTGGCCGACCGCCGCATCCTGCACGTCCGTGATGAACTTCTTGACGACCTTGTAGTGGACGTCCGCCTCAAGCAGGGCCTGGCGAATCTGCTGCATGGCGTCCTTCATATTCGCTTCGGTCAGGCGACCCTGCCCGCGAATATTCTTGAACGCCGCTTCCAGTTTTTTCGTCAGGTTCTCAAACATAACCTGCTGCACAGCCTTGTCTTACAGTCACTCAGCGCGCGCCCCGGCACAACAATCCGGAAACGGCTCTCCCACACGGCGGTGTCTGCCCGGAAAGACAGATCACCCCCGCACAGGGACGGTAAGCATACCAAACGGACGCTCCCCGATGCAACCTCAAGCCGCTGGGGAGTTTAGGGAAGGACGGGGGGCGGAAGATGGCCGGCATGACCGGGCACGGAGCGAAACACCTATGAAATTGGGGTGGACGATTGGCCGGAGCGCATCGCCGCGAGAGGCCGGTTCAGTCTTCGTCCTTCTCAAGCACAACCAGAAAATCGTTGTAACTCTTGCCGTGGTTGGCCGTCACGGAAACAACTTTGTAACCTTCCTTGAGCAGGGCGTCCAGCTTGTCTTTGCCCGATCCGTTGGATTCAATAATCAACGATGTCTGCTTCATGCTCCACCTCCGTCATGTGGGACAGCCGCCCTCGGCTGTCGGCCTCCGTCATGCCCGCGCAGGCGGGCTTGTCCGCCTCTGGCGGGCATCCGCGCCCGCCACAAGGGCGGACGCTACTTTAGCACGCAGGCGGGACGAATCAAAAACGGGCTTGACAGCGGACGCAACCTGTGGTCTAATAAGGCTGAAAAGAGATTCAGTCTTATTGTTTCAGTACAGTGGAGAGAAAACATGACACGCGGACTAACTTCGAGACAGCGCGATATCCTTGAATTCATTGTGCGGTGCGTCCGGGACAACGGCTATCCACCCACCATCGCCGAGATCGGCGACCGTTTCGGCATCTCCTCAACCAACGGCGTCAACGACCATCTGGTGGCGCTGGAGCGCAAGGGGTTCATCGAGCGCTCCTCCAAGGCGCGCTCCATCCGCGTGACTGAGATGGCGGCCATTGACCTGTTTGAGGACGAGGTGGGTGTGCTGCCCCTGCTGGGCCGCGTGGCGGCCGGGCAGCCGCTGCTGGCGGTGGAGAACATCGAGGCCCGCGTGCCGGTGGACGCGCAGCTGGCGCGGCGCAACGCCTTCTGCCTGCGCGTCACCGGCGACAGCATGATCGAGGACGGCATCCTCGACGGGGACATCATCGTGGTGGACCAGGAGAAGACCCCGCGCCGCAACGACATTGTGGTGGCGCTGGTCGACGGCGAGGCCACGGTCAAGCACTACCATCCCGACGGGAACACCGTCGAACTGCGCCCCGCAAACGCCGCCATGCGCCCCATGCGCTTCCCCGCCCGCGATGTGGCCGTGCAGGGCGTGGTGGTGGCCCTGCAGCGCAAGCTGTAATTCTGTGGCTGTAATTCTGTAGTGGGTGAAGTGAAGCGCAGCGAAACGAAACCCACCGTGCTTTTCCGGCAATCCGTAGGGTGGGTGAAACCCACCGTTCTTCGCCCGTGAGAGATAGACGGCATTCACGTGTTCATGGGGGTTGACATATGCCAAACTATATACGGCTTCGAAGCGAGGGCGGGACGTTCTTCTTCTCGGTGGTGACACATGAGCGCGGCGCTTTCTTGACGGACCCTTCGGCGCGAAAATGCCTGCGTCAGGCATGGAAGGATATGCGTGCGCGGTATCCGTTCGAACTTGTCGCGCTGTGCCTGCTGCCTGATCATCTTCACACAATATGGACCTTGCCTGAAGGGGACACGGACTCTTCAGAACGCTGGCGTTTTCTGAAGGCCCGGTTCACGTCGCGTTTCCTCGTTGAGAATGGTCGTGAAGGGCGCCGTTCCAATTCACAGCAGAAGAAAGGGGAACGTGGTTTTTGGCAGCGCCGCTATTGGGAACACACCATACGGGACGATGAAGACCTGCTGCGGCACTTTGACTACATTCATTTCAATCCCGTGAAGCATGGACTTGTCGAATGGCCGGAGCGATGGCCGTGGTCGACCTTTCACCGGTACGCACGATTGGGGTGGTATGACGCCGGATGGGGGACAGAGCCCGAATTGGGTATCGACGGTCTGGACTGCGGGTAATAAAGACGGTGGGTTGCGTTCCGCTTTGCGGAACTCCACCCACCCTACACCTACAGCGCCTCCAGCAGGGGCATTTCCGTTTCAGTTTCGGGAGCTTCCGCGTCGGCGGGGGGCGCCGGCTCGGGGGAAACGAAGCTTGCAGGCGGGCGGGTGCCGGTCATGTAGGCCTCCTTGTAGGAGCCGCCCTCCACGCCGGTGAAACGGTTTATGTTGAAGAACTCCACGCCGTAGGGCACGTCGAAATCGCGGACGGGCAGGCCCTCTTCGGCCTCGAGCATGAACTCGGTCCACACGGGACAGGAAAGGCGTCCTCCGGTGTAGGCACGGCCCGTGCCGAGTGTGCGGCCGTCGCGGTAGCCGATCCACACGACGGCGGTGTAGTCGGCGGTAAACCCGCAGAACCACGCGTCGCGGCTGTTGTTGGTGGTGCCCGTTTTTCCACCCACCGGCCGGTTGACTCTCGCGGCGCGCGCGCCGGTGGGGGCCCATGTTTCGGTCCCGGGCGTGCAGACGCCCTCCATCATGTGCAGCGTCACATAGGCGACCCGGGGGTCCATGGCCTGCTCCACGCGGGTCTCGTTGTGGTAGTCGAAGCGCTGCACGCCGTCGCGGTCGCGGATGTCGGTCACCGAAACCGCGTCATAGCGCATGCCGCCGTTGGGGAAGCAGGAGTAGGCCACGCAATGGTCCATGGGCCGGACCTCGGACGAACCCAGGGCGATGGTCAGCCCCTCCACCTCCGTGGGGATGCCGCAGCGCTGCAAATAGGAGCGCACCACCGGCGCGCCCACCATGTCGGTCAGTTTGACGGACACAATATTAAGCGACTTCTCCAGCGCGTGACGTATGGGAACGGCGCCGCTGTAGTCGTTGCCGAAGTTCTTGGGCGACCACACCTTGCCGTTCGGGGCGACGCGGGAAAAGGGCTCATCGACGATGATGGTCGACGGCGTGAACCCGCTGGCCACGGCGGCGGCCCACACAAACGGCTTGATGCTGGAGCCCGGCTGTCGCCGGGCCTGGGTGACGGTGTTGTACTTTTCCCGCTCGTAATCGCGCCCGCCCACCATGGCGCGGACAAAGCCGCGGTACTGGGGCCGGTTGTCGATACAGACCAGCGCGCCGGCGGCGGGCGTGAACTCGTCGGGATTGCCCTGCCGTTCAAACATCTTGCGCTGCTTGGCGTCGAACTCGTCAAGCGCCTTGCCCAGGGCGCGCTCGGCGGCCTCCTGCAGGCGCATGTCGACGGTGGTGTAGATTTCCAGGCCATCCTGGAAGATCTTCTCGCTCTCAAATTTGTCCTGGACGAACTTGCGCACCTCTTCGACGAAATAGGGTGCCTTGAATCGCTTGGAAGGAGTCATGGCGGCGGCCCGGTTCTCCGCGACCTGCTCCGGCTTGACCACTTGGGCGGCCAAATCCTCCGCCGTGGCGGCATCCAGTTCCCCCTGGGTAATGAACCCCTCGTCCAGCATCTGCTTGAGAACGACTCCGCGGCGGGTGCGCGCGTTCTCCAGGTTGCGGATGGGGTTGTTGGTGTTGGGCCACCGGGTCAGGCCGGCCAGCGTGGCCGCCTCGCCCAGCGTAAGGTCCTGACAGCTCTTGCCAAAGTACTGGCGCGAGGCGGCCTCGACGCCGTAGGCGCTGATGCCGAGGAAAATCTGGTTGAGGTAGAGTTCGAGAATCTCGTCCTTGGTGAACTTGCGCTCGATCTGGAGGGCGACCAGCGCTTCGCGGAATTTGCGCCGATAGGAGTGCTCCGTGCCCACTTTGAGGTCGTCGATATTGCGCACAACCTGCATGGTGATGGTGCTGGCGCCGCGGACACGGCCTGTTTGGAGGGCATCGACCGCCACGCTCAGATACGCTTCGGGGCGCACCCCCTTGTGCTGGAAGAAGGTGGCGTCCTCGGTGGCGATAAAGGCCTTTTGGACCTTCAGGGGAATGTCGCACAGGCGCAGGAGTTGGCGCTCCTCGACGGTGAACTCGCCCAGCAGCTGCCCGTCGCTGCTGAACACCTTGCTGCCCACTTTGGGCCGGAAATCGGCAAAAGCCTGGGACACGTCGGAGGTCGCATCGTTGACCATCCACAGGAACAGGCCCAGCCCTGCCCCCCAGCATGCGCCGAGGATGAGCATAAAAAAGATGAACAACCCGGCGCAGCCGCGGCGGCGCACGGGTTCAGTTTCGAGGTTTTCCGGTTCCTGCATGTTGGTCAAGAGGGTACCATGCCCCTGTCCGGGGGCGCAATTGGTTCGAATCCCGGGAGTATTATTCCCCGGGGCTGGCCAATGGTTCCTGAACCGGTCTGCGGAAGAGGAGCACCAGCAGCGACGCGACCCCAAAGGCACCGGTCACATCGGCAAGCCAGTCAACAACGTCGCAGCTTCGGGAAGGGATGAAATACTGGTGAAACTCGTCGCTCCCCCCGTACAGGGCCACGAAGAGGACGGGGAACCAGAGCATGGCGCGGGGCGTCCACGGTCTTCCGGACTGCCGCAGGCCGTAGAACACCAGCCCGGCAAGCAGGCCGTAGGCGCACATGTGGGCGACCTTGTCCATTCCGTCGAACTGCACCGACGCGGGCGCCGAAACGGGTCCGGAGGACAGCCAGAAAAGGAAGGTGCAATAGGCGGCAATCATCAGGATATGCGGAAGCTTCACGGTGCCACTCCATATTCCATGGCTTTGATTTGGGAGAACATTTCGTACTCAACGCCGTCGAAAAAGAACATGCGGCCGCCCGCGGCCACACCGGTGACGTAGCCCTGCCCCGGCGCGGAAAAATTGCGGCGCAGGGCGGTCTCGCCGCCCATGACCTGACCCGCGGGGTTGGCGGTGAAAATAAGCGTGGTGTCACCGCCGCCGGAGATGAGGTCCGCCAGGAGCAGCAGCGCGTAGATGCCCTCATAGTCCCCCTGGTCGATGGTGGCGGCGGCCGCCTGCAGCGCCGTTTCCGAGCCGGTGAGCCAGAGCACCATGAGGGACGGATAAAAGTCGTTCGGCCCCGCATAGCCCCCCGGCGCCAGGAACGCGGGCAGCGCGGAATTGGCGCGCCCTTCGGCCGTCATGAGCAGGACATCGCGCCTGGTGACCAGCTCAGGCCGCCGCGCGAGTTCGCGCTGCTGGATGATTTCACCCAGGGCCCGGACGGCGGTGGCGGTGAATTCCGGGATGGATGGCAGCATTGCGCCGGGCGGCAACTCCACCGGCGGACGCTGCAACTCCGGCGACACAGGGGCAAGGGGCATCACCATGCCGGGCGCGCGCAGACTGAAGGGCAGGGGCATCATGGTGACCACGGAGACACCGGTGACAACGGTGGGTATCGCCGACAGCAGACTGCCCAAACTCAACGCCTGAAGCTGCGTCAGCGCGCCGCCGTCGAACACCCATACTCCGCTCGCCTGGTAAATGTGCAGGGAAACTTCGGGCAGGCGCATCCAGCGGCCGATATTCTCCGGCCCCGCGTAATAGCCCAGCGTGATGGCCACCTGCATGGCCGGCGCCGGAAATGCCGCGCCCGGAATGGGCGTGATGTCCGGCTTCTTGAGTTTGTCCTTGTCGGCCGGCTTGTCCGGCTTGTCCGGCTTTGGCGGAAAGGCAGCAAGGGGCACCGTCGCGGGCGGCAGGGTGGAAGCGCCCAATGCTGATTCAGCGGGCTTGGATGGTGCCGGTGCCGCCGCACCGGCGGGCGGCGGAGCCGGCACGGCCACCGTAACCGGCGGCGTGCCGGGCGTTGTGCCATCGGGAAGCGGCGGCAGTGCCGCGGCGGCCGAAGGGGCCGGGGATTCGCCGGGGACAGCCGCGCCCGGGGCCGAAATCACTGTTTCAGGACGCGGCAGGGGCCGTTCATCGAGAAGCGCCGCATCAAGCGGGCTGGCGCGCAGCACGGCGTCCAGCCCCGTGCCGATGGTGGCCGCCAGCGGCGGGGCAAATGCCATGTGCTCCAGCCATTGGAGCACGGCATCGAGTTCCTGCAGATTGGGCGGGGCGCCGTGCAGCACCGATTGGAGCGCGGCGGCGGCAAAGGCCCCCGCGGCGCGCGCGGCACCTTCCTGGCCGGGGGCGTCAATGCCGACCATGTCGCGCCAGGCGCCACCCACCGCGAGGGAGTAGTGGTTCTTGTCCAGAAACTCGCGAAACGCGGGTGCCCACTCCTCGGCGGACACATCGGTGCGGGCTATTTTCTCGTACAGCGCAGCCGTTGTCTCCTGGGACGGCGCTGCGGCCACCGCCTCGAGCGCGGTGATCGTCTGGCCTTTCTGCTCCTCCGTCAGCGCGGCGGCCCGTGCCGAAACCTGCGCCAGCAGGACCGACACCAGCAACACTGGCAACGCGGTCCGGACAATATGGACACACCTTCTCATCTTCATCTTTTCCGCAAATCCTTCCGCCATGGGCGAATTCTACAGGGATTATACATGGGTGCGGGGCGGGGGCACAGAAGTTGCCCCTCTCCGGTCCGCGCGCCCGCCCGGGTCAGCTGCCAAGAAGCTTGAGATTGGCCTGTGCGGCGGCGTTGGCGGAATCGAGGGTGAGTGAGCGCTCAAAGGCGGCGCGGGCCTCTTCTTTGCGGCCCAGATTCATAAAGGCCACACCCAGATTGATGTGGGCGTTGGGGTTTTCCGGGTCCAGTTTGGCGCCCGCCTCCAGATAGGGCAGCGCGGCGGCGGGCTGTTTCAACTGGAGCAGCGCATACCCGAGATTGGTCTGTATGTCGCCCCGTTCCGGAGCCAGACGCACCGCCTTTTCAAGCCAGGGCAGCGCCCCGCCGGGGTTGGTTTCAATCAGCATGCTGCCCAGGTTGTAGTTCCAGTCTGTTATGTTGGGCTGGAGGCGGATCGCCTCCAGATAGTGCTTTGTTGCGCCTTCCAGATCGCCCTGGGCGTACCGGCAGTCACCGAGTTTGGCGTGGGCAAGGTCGTCGTCCGGATAGAGCCGCAGCACGCGGGCAAAGACGGAAGGCTCGTCGCGCCAGAAACCGGCCTGCCGCCAGGAGAGCCCCGCCAGCGCCAGCACCAGCGCGGCCGCCATGACAAACCCCGCGGTCTTGCCGCCCCGGCAGCGGGCCAGCCTCTCCCCCGCCTCGCACAGCAGCCATGCGACGGCCATGGAAAGGCCCATGCCGGACAGGTACATATGGCGGTCCGCGTAGGGGGCGTTGCCATAGGATATGATGCCGATGACGGGTATGAGGGCCAGCAGGAACCAGAACCAGCCCACGGTGAGCCATGGCCGTTTGCGGCGGACCGCCAGCGCGCCCAGCGACAGGGCGACCAGAAGCGCCCATGCCGCGCCGGCTTTCCACGGAACAGTCGGAACAATGGGATAGTGGGGCGACAGGCCAAAGGGCCAGAAGAACGCGCCCAGGTAATGCGCGTAATTGCCGCCCACGGCGGCCATGCGCAGCGCGGGCGGCGCCGCACCCTCCTCGACAATGGAGCCCACCTCATGCTGGGCACCCCAGGTGACCGCCAGCACGGCAAGGGCGAGCAGGCCCATGGGCGCCTTTTCCATCACGAGCCAAACGGCACGCCGGAAGGAAGGCTTCGCGCCGTCCCCGGTGTGAAAGCGGCCGAGCGGCCATGCGTCGAGCAGGAGCAGCACGGCGGGAAGCGGCAGGGCGCTGGTCTTTCCGGCAAAGGCCAGCAGCACCGCGGCAAGCAGCGCGGCGTAGCGGAGGGCGCCGGGGCGCCGCGCGTAGCGCGCGTGGGCCAGCAGGGCAAGCGCGAAGAAGGCGCCGCAAACGAGGTCCTTGCGGCTGGCGACCCAGGCCACATCCTCCACGCGCAGCGGATGGGCCGCGAAGAGCGCCGCCGCCAGAAAACTCGCGCCGCGCGCGCCGGTCAGCGCGCGCAGGGCGGCGTAGAACAGCAGCACGGCCAGCGCGTGCCACAGCACGCTTGTCAGATGGTGCCCCCCCGCCCGCAGCCCAAAAAGGGTCACATCGGTCATGTGCGTGAGCGCGGTCGCGGGCATCCATATGCCGAAGAGCCCGTGGGTCAGCGCCCAGGAAAGGCCCTTCCAGGACAATCCCTGCCGCATAACGGGATGGTTGAAGACAATGCGCCCGTCATCATAGTTGAGAAAGGGATAGGCGCTGGTGCGCGCATAGATGACGGCGACGAGCAGCAGCAGCGCCGCAATGCCCGCAGTCTCAAACAGCCACTGTTTTGAAGATTTGGATGGCACGGTCCCGGTTCCTGCGTGAAAGCATAGCGCCCGCGGGGCGCGGCAGACAACAAGCCGCCCTTAATTCTCCGAGCCGTTGAAGATTGCCCCCCAGCGGCCGCGTTGAACGGGGCCAGGCCATGATTGCGCAGGAGGGGCACGGGGGGCTCCTGCCTGCCCGGCGATTGGGGCATTGGCCGTATTGGGCGCGGTTCCGGTATACTTGCGCGTCATTGCGGTTCTTTTTTCTCCCAACCCCCTATTCCCGGACATGCCATGAGCCTTATACGACTGGAAAATGTGACCAAGTCTTTTGCCGGCGAGCCTGTGCTCGACGAGGTGAGCCTGCGCATCGAGGAGCGCGAGCGCATCGGCCTGATCGGCCGCAACGGCACGGGCAAATCGACCATCTTCCGCATCATCACGGGCGAGATGGAACCCGACTCCGGCGTCATCGAGCGGATGCGGCGCATGCGCTTCGCCTGCCTGGCGCAGCTGCCGCAGGTGCCGGAGGACACGCCGATTGAGGCCATTGTGATGGATTCATTCTCCGAGCTGATAGAGCAGGAAAAGACGCTGAGCCGCCTGGAACACCAGATGGGTGACGGCGACGAGTCGGTGCTGGCCGAATACAGCGATTTGCAGCACGAGTTCAGCATCCGCGGCGGCTACACCTTCCGCACGCGGGTGCGCCAGGTCCTGCAGGGGCTCGGTTTCCGGCTGGACGAGTTTGCCCTGCCCTACAGCTCCCTGAGCGGCGGCCAGCGCACGCGGCTGCGGCTGGCGCTGGTGCTGCTGCAGGACGCGGACCTGCTGCTGCTCGACGAGCCCGAGAACCACCTGGACATGGAGGCGCGCGAGTGGCTGGAAGCGTACATCCGCAACTGCCGCGAGGCGGTGATGATCATCTCCCACGACCGGCGCATGCTGAATTCCGTGACCGAGCGCATCATCGAGGTGGAGCGCGGCGAGGTCTTCGACTACACGGGCAACTACGACTACTACGTGGGCAAGAAGGCGCTGCTGCGCGAGCAGCAGCAGAAGGCCTTTGAGAAGCAGGAGGATTTCATCCGCAAGGAAAACGCGCTCATCGACCGGTTCCGCTACAAGAGCACCAAGGCGCGCATGGTCCAGAGCCGGCTCAAGCGGCTGGACAGTCTGGAGAAGGTGGACGCGCCGCCGCCCGAGGCGTCGGAGGCCTCCTTCGGGCTGGGCGAGGTGTCGCGCAGCGGCGAAGTCGTGCTGGACGCGCGCGGCCTGGCCATGGCCTACGGCCCGCTGCGGCTGTACAACAACGTTTCATTCACCGTGCGCCGCGGCGAGCGGGTGGGCATCATCGGCCCCAACGGCACCGGCAAGACGACGCTGCTCCGGCACATCGCCGGACAGCACGGCGGCACGGCCGGCGAGGCAACGCTGGGCCACAAGGTGTCGATCGCGTTTTTCGAGCAGAACCACGACAACGTGAACCGCGCCAACGACATTCTGGGCGAGATCATGTCGATGAAGCCCGACTGGAAGCCCGAGCAGGGGCGGCGCTTCCTCGCGCGCTTCCTGTTCACCGGCGACGACGTGTTCAAACCCGTCTCCACGCTGAGCGGCGGCGAACTGGCCCGCGTGGCCATGGGCAAGCTCATCCTGAGCGGCGCCAACCTGCTGCTGCTCGACGAGCCCACGAACCACCTCGACATCGCCTCGCGCGAGGCGCTCGAAATGGCCCTGGCCGCCTACGAGGGCAGCGTCATCCTCGCCAGCCACGACCGCACGCTGGTCGACAAACTGGTCGACAAGCTGGTCATCTTTGAAAACGGCACGGCCACGGTCCACCTCGGCAACTACACCCACTACCGCTGGAAGCACAAGCAGGAGGAGGAGGACCGCGAGATCAAGTCCACCGACGAGGTCCTGCGCATCCGCCGCGAAACGGAGGAGCGGGAGAAGAAAAAGACCAAGCAGCGCGACGAACGCAAGGACAAAAAGCGCATCGAGAAGCTGGAATCCGACATCGCCGCGATGGAGGGGCTCATCGAGGAGTTCAGCCACCGCTTCGCCGCGCTCGACCCCACCGACTACGCCAAGGCCCAGGAACTCAAGGACGAGTACGATGGGATGAAGCAGGATTTGCAGGAGTTGTACGCCGAGTGGGAGGAGTTAGCCGGGTGAGGGGCCACACTTCACCGGTGCCTGACTTGAAACAAATCCCGCACCCCAAAGGCCTTAGATTCCTGTTGGAACTAGCAATGGAATCACCTGCCGGCCGTGCCGCCGGTACTGCCGGAAGTCTTTGTCGATGGTGAATGTCCTGCTGTCGGCATGAATCTCGCTCATGCGCACGAGGCAGGCATCCGCAAAGGACATGGGCATATCGGCGTATTTCTTCATCAAACGCGCGATGGGCACCACATGGTCACCCGCATGGAAGGAAAGCTCGATCACACCGCGGCGCACCAGATCGAGCACCGCATCGGCGCCGCCGGGGGCGGCGCGAAGCAGGAAACACGCCTCAGCCAGCACCGCCTCACAGGAGAGCAGCGGCGGAGACAATTCGGCCAGTTGAAGCCGCGCCCATGCATGGTGCCTGTCCCGGCGGTTGATGGCGGCGACCAACGGTCCGGTGTCCAGAAGAACCACCGGCTTCACCCGCCAAATCCCTTCATGTGCCTTGGATGCGTGGACAGGTCGGCGGCGGCATCCACAGACCCGACCAGTTCGCCGGCCAAGTCAAGACAGGAACCGCGCCCCGTGCCGCCCCTGCCGGCCGCATAGGAGTCCAGTGCCATGCGGATAATCTCAGACTGCGTGGCTCCCTGCGCCTTGGCCAGTCCCACCAGCGCTCGGGACTGTTCCTCGGTCAGTTTCAACGATACTGTCTTCATCGTGCAATACTCCCGTATTACTTTCCTGACATAATTGTAATACGCGTGCGCGTCCGAACGCAAACAACCATACCCGCCATTGCTGAATGGGAAAGGGGGAGCCGGGGAAGATTTCGCGGCCCTCTACCCCGCCGACTACACCAAGGCCCAGGAACTCAAGGACGAATACGACGGGATGAAGCAGGATTTGCAGGAGTTGTACGCCGAGTGGGCGGATTTGGCGAGCTAGGGGCAATTGGTAATGGGATGAAGGGGAAAAGCGGTTTTATGCGCGGATCTGGCAAGCGGGGGTAGGGGGTGGCTTATTACATCGAACGGCATTTCGCAGTAATAGGCGATATTCTTATTGCTGTTTGATGCGGTTCGCGGCAATAAGGAGTAGCCTTATTGCTGCAAACCGCAGTTCGTAATAATAACCCGTGGTAAACAGGAAAGAATATCTCCTTCCCCGCACGGGGGCGAACATGGGTCGGACCGCACGCGGACACCTTGTTCGTCCCCGTTGGGGACGCTTGGTCCATCCCTTGTTCCGCAGGTTCCGCTTCGCTTCACCTGCGGCTATTAATGTTTACCCCCTTGCGGGGGCGATGCAAAGCGCCAGAACACACTACTAAATGAGGAGGCGGTGGGACAGAGGGTTCGTCTGTTCTTGGCTCCCATGCTTCCCACGACTCCCCCCGCCTCCCGTCAAGCTGCTAAATGTACGCAAATTGGCGCGCAAGATGGGGTTAAGCCGTGGACTCCACCTATATTAATGTGCTATTCTTCTGCCATTCCTGCCCCCCTTCTTTTTGGAAAGGAAGACTATGAGCAAGATTACCAAGCAGGACGTGGAGTATGTGGCCGGATTGGCCCAGTTGCGCCTGGATGAGGCCGCCAAGGAGCGGTTGGTCCGGGAGATGGGCGATATTCTGGCGTATATGGACCAGTTGAACGAGCTGGACACGTCGAATGTGGAACCGATGATGCATGCCATGGAAATGACGAATGTGTTCCGCCAGGATGTGGTGGAGCCGTCGCTTCCGCGCGAGGAGGCGCTGATGAACGCGCCGGTGCATGACGGCGAGTATTTCATTGTGCCCCGAATTCTGGAGGGCGGTTCCTCATGACCACGCCCCTGTACAAGAAAACGGCCCGGGAAATCCGGGATGCGGTGCGATCCGGCGCGGTGTCGGCGGTGGCGGTGACGGAGGCGCATCTGGCGCGCATTGCCGAGGTCGACCCGAAGGTGGACGCGTTCACGCAGATTTGGACGGAGGAGGCACTGGCGCAGGCGGCGGCGGTGGACGCCAAGGTGCAGCAGGGCGTTGATCCGGGCCCAATGGCGGGCGTGCCGGTCGGCGTGAAGGAACTCATCTGCACGCGCACGGGCAAGACCACCTGCGCGTCGAAGATCCTGGCGAATTTCCGCAGCCCCTATGACGCGACGATCATTGAAAAGCTGGACGCCGCAGGCGCGGTTTTCCTGGGCAAGGTCAACATGGACGAGTTCGCGATGGGCTCGTCGACCGAGCGGAGCACGATTAAGACGACCAAGAACCCTTGGAACCTGAAGTGCGTTCCGGGCGGTTCGAGCGGCGGCTCCGCCGCGGCGATCAGCGCGGACGAGTGCGCGATGGCGCTGGGCAGCGACACGGGCGGCTCCATCCGCCAGCCGGCGGCGCTGTGCGGCTGCGTGGGCATCAAGCCGACCTACGGCCGCGTGTCGCGCTACGGGCTGGTGGCGTTTGCGTCGTCGCTGGACCAGATTGGCCCGCTGACGAAGAACGTGGAAGACGCAGCGTTGTCGCTGAACACGCTGTGCGGCCGCGACCCGCGCGACGCGACGTCGGCGGACCTGCCGGTGCCCGATTTCATGAAGGCGCTGACGGGCGACGTCAAGGGGTTGCGCGTGGGCCTGCCCAAGGAGTATTTCACGGAGGCGCTCAACGCCGAGATGCGCGAGAAGGTGGAGGCGGCGGTGGACGTGTTCCGCAGGGGCGGCGCGGAGATCGTGCCGGTGTCGCTGCCGCACACGGACTACGCGATTGCGACGTACTACATCATCTGCACGGCTGAGGCCAGCGCCAATTTGGCCCGCTTCGACGGCGTGCGCTACGGCCACCGCAACCCCAACGCGAAGACGGTCGAGGAAATGTACGTGCTGAGCAAGTCGGAGGCCTTCGGCCCCGAGGTGCGGCGGCGGATCATGCTGGGCACCTACGTGCTGTCGAGCGGGTACTACGACGCGTATTACCTGAAGGCGCAGAAGGTGCGGCGGCTGATTAAGAAGGACTTTGACGACGCCTTCGAACAGTGCGACTTTGTCATGGGGCCGACCTCGCCCATTCCGAGCTTTGAGTTCGGCGCGAAGACGGAGAACCCCCTTGAAATGTATCTGGCCGACATCTACACGATCTCGGTGAACCTTGCGACGCTGCCGGGCATATCGATTCCCTGCGGACTGACGGCGTCGGGCCTGCCTGCGGGCCTCCAGATGATCGGGCGTCCCTTCGGCGAGGAGACCCTGCTGCGGGCGGCCCACTGTTACGAACAGACCAGCGGCATAACCCTGGGCGAACCGCCCATTGCCTGAGGAAGCGCACATGGAATTCGAAGCAGTCGTCGGCATGGAGGTCCATGTCGAGATCAACAGCAAATCGAAAGTGTTCTGCGGCTGCAGCGCCAACTTCCACGCCGCGCCGAACACGAACGTGTGTCCCGTGTGCCTGGGCATGCCCGGCGTGCTGCCGGTGCTCAACGTGGACATGGTGAACAAGTCGGTGGCGGTGGGGCTGGCGCTGAACTGCGCCATCTCGCGCTGGTCCAAGCTGGACCGGAAGAACTACTTCTATCCGGACATGGCCAAGAACTACCAGATCAGCCAGTACGACCTGCCTTTGTGCCAGCACGGGTGGATCGAGATCGAGGTGGACGGCCAGACCAAGCGCATCGGCATCACGCGGGCGCACATCGAAGAGGACACGGCCCGCAACGTGCACACCATCGCGGGCAACCAGAGCGGCGTCGACTTCAACCGCAGCGGCCTTGCGCTCCTTGAAATCGTGACCGAGCCGGACATCCGCAGCGCCAAGGAGGCCTTTGCCTACCTGACCGCGCTCAAGCAGCTTCTGCAGTACCTCGACGTGAGCGACTGCAACATGGAGGAGGGCTCGCTGCGCGCCGAGGCGAACATCAGCGTGCGCCCCGTGGGCCAGGAGAAGTTCGGCACCAAGACCGAGGTGAAGAACGTCGCCTCCTTCTCGGGCGTGTTCAAGGCCATCGAGTTTGAAATCGCGCGGCAGATCAAGCTGATCAACTCGGGCGGCAAGGTCGTCCAGGAGACCCGCGGCTGGGACGCCGACCGCGGCGTCACGGTCATGCAGCGGCTCAAGGAGTCGGCCCACGACTACCGCTACTTCCCCGAGCCCGACCTGGTGCCCATCGTGGTGGACGAGACCTGGGAGCAGCGCGTCCGCGAATCGCTGCCCGAACTGCCCGCCGCGCGGCGGCGCCGAATCGGGACCCAGTACGGCCTGTCGGCCTATGACGCGAACGTGATTACCCTGTCGCAGGACACGGCGGACTACTACGAGAAGGTGGTGGCGGCCGGCGCCGACGCGAAGAAGGCGGCGAACTGGCTGATGGTGGAACTGCAGGCGCTGCTGTCGGCCGCCAGGCAGGACATCGGCGACTGCCGGGTGACCCCGGCGGACCTTGCCGGACTGGTCGGGCTCATCGAATCGGGCGCGATCAACGGCAAGATGGGCAAGGACATCATCGCCGAAATGTTCGAGACGGGCAAGGCCCCGCAGGCCATCGTGAAGGAGAAGGGACTGAGCCAGATCACCGACACGGGCGAGATCGAGGCCATCATCCTAAGGGTGCTGGCCGACAACCCGGCCCAGGTGGAACAGTTCCGGGCCGGCAAGGAGCAGGTGTTCGGGTTCCTCGTGGGCCAGGCGATGCGCGCCACCCAGGGCAAGGCCAATCCGGCACTGCTCAATGATTTGCTGCGCCGCGAACTTTCGCGGCAGGAGAACTAGCATGGCGGAAGCCACGACGAAGAAGAAAAAGGCGGCCAAAATGGACGCCGCCATACTCGCCAAGGTGCGGCGGGTGGGCGAACTGGCCGCCGAAAAGAAGGCCCGCGACATCCGCGCCTTTGACGTGCGCGGGCTGACGCTCATGGCCGACGCGTTTGTGCTGTGCAGCGTGGGCAGCGAGCCCCAGCTGCGCGCCGTCGTCTCCCTTGCCCGCGAGGAAATGAAGGACAAGGGCTACCGGGTGCTGCGGGTCGAGGGCGACCACCAGTGCGGATGGTTGATTGTGGACTACGGGGATGTTATCTTTCATGTGTTCCGGGACCAAGCGAGGGAATTCTACGACCTCGACCGCCTGTGGGCGGACGCCCCGGAGATAAAGTTGGAGCTGGACAAGGCATAGGATTGGACACCACCTCCGGCGGGGCGCCGGGGAACGGCTTTCGGGGCAAGGCATGCTAGACCCTCAGTTCATACCCGATATTCCGAAACTGTACCACTACAAGCTTGAGCGCGTGCTCGGGCAGGGTGGCACGGGCAAGGTATATCTCGGCATTGACACCAAGAAGGGCGAGGCCGTCGCGGTCAAGCTGTTCCACGAGAATTTCTTCCGCAATTATCTGCACGTGCGGGACCTGGCCAAGAGCGTGGCCAAGTTCAAGCGTTTCAAGAGCACCAACTGCGTCCAGATTTTCGACTTCATCGACGGCCCCGAGGGCCGCTGCATGATCATGGAGTATGTCGACGGGCCCAGCCTCAAATGGTACATCCTGAACCGCCCCTGGAACCTTCAGGAGCGGATTAACGTCTCCATGCAGATCTGCCAGGGCATGCAGTACCTGCACGACAAGGGCTGCGTCCACCACGACTTCAAGCCCGCCAACGTGCTGTTTACCCGCACGGCCATCGTCAAGGTCGCCGACTTTTCCCTCTACGGCAGCAGTTTCCTGCTCGAACTGGTCGACCGCAACGTGGGTGAGCAGATTACCCCCATGTTCGTGCCGCCCGAGTTCATCCGCAAGGAAAAGGTCAGCGCCGTCAGCGACCAGTACTCCATGGGCATCACCTTCTACATGATGTTCGCCGAGCGTGTCCCCTTCCCCGTCGACAATCTGAGCAAGCTCTACCAGTGCCACCTGACGGTGATGCCCGAGCACCCCTCGCTGGTCAACCCAAAGTGCCCCACGCCCCTGGGCGACATCATCATGAAACTGCTCCAGAAGCGCCCCGAAAAGCGCTTCGCCGACTGCGACGAGCTCCGCATCGCCTTCTCACAGATCGGACGCAGCAGGATATAGCGCGCGGGGCGCCAATCTTCCTCAATGACGACTGCGTTCCCGTAGGGTGCCCGTAGCGAAGCGGAGCGCACCGTCCCTTCTCCTCATAGCACAAAGACGGTGCGTTATGTGCCGCTTTGCGGCGCTTCACGCACCCTACCGAAACCACCTTAATAGATACCCCTGTATTTTTACTTGACAGAATGTATACGGCGGTATATAATTGGGGAAAGAACAGGAAAAGAAACCGTTCACGGGAGTCCGCAGCATGGTCAATCGAGAGTCGTCGCGCAAATTAGAACAGGGGCCGGACGGTCTGCCCGACACGGAATTGGAGGCGCTGGCCTGTCTCTGGCAGGCGGGCAGCGTGACCGCCCGCGAAGTGCGCGAGGCCATGAACGATTACCGTCCCATGACGCATGGGGCCATGGTCACCATCCTGAAGAGGCTGGAGGCCAAGGGACTTGTGACTAAGCGGAAAGGTCCCGTGGGCAAGGCTTTCTTGTATTCGGCGACCAGCAAGCCCGAGCCGATGTACCGCAAGATTATGCACGACCTGCGGGAACGCGTCTTTGGCGGAAGCGGCGTGACCATGGTGGCTTCGCTCCTGGAGACGAAGCCGCCCACGCCAAAGGAATTGGAGGAATTGCAGGGGTTGCTCGACGCGCTCAAGCGCGGGCAACAATAGAAGGGAGAGGCCATGAATTCACTACTATTGGGACTGGTTTCATTCAGCAATGCTTGGTGGCCCTGGCTGGCCCATGCGGCATGGCAGTCGGCGCTGGTGGGCCTGCTGCTGCTCGGCGTCGTTTGGCTCATGCGGCGCAAGTCCGCGCCATCGCGCCACGGGGTACTGGTGGTCGCGCTGCTAAAGTTCGCCATGCCGCCACTATTCATTGTCTCGTATGCCCTGTTGCCCGCCCTTCCGATGGACGTTCCGGCGGCGCCCCGCGTGATGCAGTCCGGAGTCCCCGCGACGAACGGCGCAGTCAAATCCGCAGTCACGCCAAAGACGTCCAGCGCACTGGCGGCATCCAAGGGCATTGAACCTGCCGCCAAACCTTCGGCATCCCCATCCTCCACGGAGCACTCCGCTACAACAGCATCGCCCGGTCTCGCGGCACGCCTGCTGGGACAGTGGAGACTGTTGCTGTTTGCGGCGCACCTGTTCGGCGGACTGGCCGTGGCCGGCCTGATTCTTGTGGGCATCTCGGAGACAAGACGTTTTGTCCGGCGTTGTGAGGCTGCAAAAGACGGGGCAATGCTGCAAGCCTTCCAAGATGTTCGCAGCCGCCTGGGCGTGCGGCGCTCGATACAGTTGCTGCTTTCATCGGAGAACTGCACCCCGGTGGCCGTGGGGATACTGCGTCCCAGTGTCATCCTGCCGAAGTCGTTGGTGGAGCAGATGGATTCCGCGCGACTGGAAGCGGTGCTGGCCCATGAACTGGCCCACCATCAGCGGGGCGACTTGTGGATCATGACCATAGAGAGTCTGCTCATGGTCGTGTGGTGGTTCCACCCTGTCTTCTGGCTCGTGCGCAGGGAACTGCGCGCCGTGCGCGAGGACTGCTGCGACGACATCCTGCTGGAGGCGCGCGTGGCCGACAGCGAGACCTACTGCGAGATCCTGTTGCAGGCGGCGGGACACGCCGCGCGGCCGCGCCGGGCCCAGGCAGCCTTGGGCATCGCCGAACGGTTTCACCCGCTGGGCCGGCGCTTCATGCGCATCATGGATGCGCCGCTGGTTCGGAAGTCAAGCCTGTCCAGGCTGGGACTGGCGATGCTGACCGTGCTGGCGCTGGTGCTGTGGCCGGGGGTGCGCTTTGTTGCGGGGACGGCCGAAGCACAGACCGCGCCGCCCGCCGAAGTGAACCAACCGACACCGCCGCCCAATGACGACGGATCGGTCACACCCAGCACGCCGCCCGAAGGGTGGGTCTGGTGGGGCAGTATAGGTTTTCGCAAGGACGCCAAGATACAAAGCAACTATCAGGATACCAGGGGGACCGGTTATGGGGTGCCCGTGCAGTACACGAATGGCGGAACGCTGATTGTCGCCAGCAAGTACCCCGACCATACCGCCTGCATCTGGTCCTATGACACGGTGACGGCACAGTTCAGCGTACTGCACCGCAAGACGCGTGAGGCGATGGGCAAATTCCTGGAGCACGAGGCCGTCGCCCAACTGCTCTGGACGGAATTCCCCCGGGAGTACACATGGGAACGCAACAAGGAAAACGGCAAGTTCTACCGGGAAGGCGCGAAAGGGGCGTTTGCATCGCTGCGTGGCGGCGTTCAAAGTAATGACTTTTACATCTCAAAACCCTACAGCGAAGATAACAGCGGGCTTGTGTTCAAGTCCAAAGTTATGGAAGGTGTGCTGATGCCGCTGAATGGCGGTGCGCTTGAGCTGATACAAACTATTACTGATTCAAGCGTGGCCATTCCCTTTGTGGAAAAGCGCTACGCCAAAACGTACGTCCGTTCCATCTCCCTGTACGACCCAGTGACGAAACGAACACTGAGTTCCATGCCGGCAGATGGCCTGATGAGCGACCATGTCCATAGGGATCTTGGCCAAGGCTTGGCCATGATCTTCTGCATCGATGCCGGTTCGGGAAGAGGAGGCGTGGCCGACACAACCCAGCGCATCGTGCTGATGACGTATCCGGAACTGCGGGTTGTCGCACGGGGCGATCTTCCAAGGTCGGACCTGCAGATCATGCCGTCCGTAAAGGACAAACTGGCGATGGACATAATCCTCGACAACTACTGGGCGAATGTTGAGGGCGGGACTCCCGTGCCCGGAAAGGTGTTCCCGGTCCCCAACCAGAAACTGTTCCGAGTTCGCGTTCCGGATACTTGGCGCGATGCGCCGGGGCAGAAGAACACGACCTGTATCTGGGAAGATCCGCCGAAGGACCTGGCCGCGCTGGAGGTGGCCGAACTGGGTGCGTTTGACGTGGCCAAGTACGATGCGCACTGGCTTTCGAAAGTGGAGAGTGATACCGGCGGCAAGAACATTACCCCCTCCTATGTGTGGCGCGACGGCATGATGTACTGGCGCAAACGGCACACGGGCGAGGTGGTGATGGCGGCCATCGCCGACCTGGACGCGCAGACGGTGATCGGCGGTGCGGGCACCGCCTGGGACGGGTTCCGTCTGAACCCCGCACGCGATGAACTGGTGACCTGGCGCGAGAACGGGGAGATTGTTTTTTGGAAGGTGCCGTTCCCTGCAGCGGAGGCGGTTTACAAGGGGCGCGTTGTTACGGACGAGACGCCCCATCGGCTTGAGCAGATGTGAGGCCGGGCTTGCGCGGCACGTCGGGGTGTTCGCCCCCTTCGGGGACGGTGTGTGTTTGCCTCGTTGACCATGGGTTCCGCCCGCCAAAGGCGGGTAAACATCGCTCCACCCATGGCTATTATTGTGTGGCCCTGGGGCCAAGCAGCGGGACCTGCCTTCGCCCAAGGGCTTCGGCGAGACAAGCGCCTGCGGTACGGAAAGGCAGGCAAGTCTGGTCAGTGTTGCTCGGCCAGTTCGGCGAGGATGGCGTCCACGTGATTTTGCAGGTGGTCCAAGTTGCCGCCGTTGTCGATGACCCATGTTGCCACAGCGCGTTTGGATTCCGGGTCGGACTGGGCGGCGATGCGGCGCTCCGCTTCAGCGGGGTCCATGCCGCGCTCTTCCACCAAACGGCGCATCCGCTCCGCAACGGGGCAACTGACGAGGATCAGCCCGTCGAACAGGAGCGGGACAGCAGGTGTGGCGGGGTTATGGTGCGGTTGAGCATTGGCGCGATGGTCCACATCCCCCGGCCCTTCGGGCCACCCCCTTCGAAGGGGGACCTGGGCAGGCGTGTGGTCTGGTCTTGGCGGGATGTGTTCTTCCCCGACGACTTCTCTCCCTGCCCCCTTCAAAGGGGGACCGGGGCAGGCGCGCGGTCCAGTTGTGGCGAGATGTATGCCCCCCCGGCAACTGCTGTCCCCCCTGTCTTCTGCCATGGGGTTAACCATGCCCTTCTCCCCCAGCAAGGCCGCCTCGACCAAGACGGTTTGCGCGCCCTGCTCTCCAAGTTCCGCGCAGCGCCGCGCGATTTCGGCGTAGATGGCGGGATGGGTGATGGCGTTGAGCTGGCGGCGGGCGTTGGGATCGGCAAAGGCGCGGGCGGCGATGCGGGCGCGGTCGATGCTTCCATCTTCGGCGAGTATGCCGTCGCCAAAGGCGCGCAGCAGGGCCTCGTGGGCGGCGCCCCCGGGCTCGATGACGGCGTGGCCAACGCGGTCGGCGTCGATGACGGGGATGCCGCGCCGTTCGAAGGCGCGGGCGGCTTCCGACTTGCCGGCGCCGATGCCGCCGGTGATGCCGAAGATCCTCATCGCAGCCAGCCCCAGCGTTTCTTCTTGACGACGGTTTCACGGACAAAGATGGACAGCGTCTGCGCAAGCTGCACGGGATAGCGAAAGCGAATGAGCACCTCGCACCGTCCCGACTCGGAGCGCGGCGCGACGTCGCAGGCAAGCAAATCCTCGTTGAGAGTGCAGCGGACAAGGGGATTGGCCAGCCCCTCGGGCACGCGCAGCACCAGTTCGCGAATGATGACGGGACTGTCCAATGCAAGGTCGGTCTGCATTTCGGGGCCGCCGGAGCCCTGAATCTCCAGGTAGTGCATGCGCCCGAAACAAAACGGCGTCATCAGGGTGACGACGGCTTCGGCGCCCTTGAAACCGGGGCGCAGGTCAAGGTAGATGCGCTGCGCGGGCACGGCGTGCAGCATGCCGCCGATGGCCTGGAAGAGCGGCCAGAGCAGGCGCAGGTCAAAGGCGGGGTCCTTGTCGAGCCGCGCGGCAAGCCGCGCGCCCCAGAAACCGCCCCCGACCGTTTCACTGGCATAGTGCCGTTCCAGAAAGGCAAGGCGCGCCAGGGACGCCGTGGGCAGTGTTTCGGCGCGGGGGTCCCGGGCCAGCGCTTTCAGGCAGCCCGCGACCCGCGCGGGCTGGGCCACATCGTCC
>CAIUWO010000145.1 GCA_903902895.1 Candidatus Hydrogenedentota bacterium
CCCCACCCTGCCCTCCCCTTGCCAAGGGGAGGGATAAGAAGGTTCGGCCTTCGGTCGTCGGCGAAACTCCAGTCCTTTTTGCGAGATGCGACACATTGTTCATGACTGCCGCATCGCTGGTTTTGCTCCCTCCCCTTGACAAGGGGAGGGCAGGGGTGGGGTTTCGTTTGTACGGTCTACGGCTTTGGGATAACCCGCTTGACGTGTAGGTCATCATCGTATTCGATATAGCCAAAGTGCATGCCCTGTGGGGCGAACGCAGTGTTGAGGACCGCGAAGAGCGTATTGTTGTCCAATAACGGATGAATGCGGCTGGATACAAGGAAACCGCTGACTGCCTTCGCGTCGCGAATGGACTGCTCTGTTTTCGCGTCCCCTTTGAAACGGAAGAGTCCATTGGCTAGGTCGCGAATCAGGCAGGTGTAGAAGAACAGCTCGGATATGGCCCCGATTTTGCAGTTGTCCGCCGTCTTCAGTTCGAAAAGGGCGAGGCCCTTGTCGGGGTCGGAAGCCCACAGGTCGATGGCACTCTTGCCGCCGGTGAATGCCTGGGTCGATTTGGAGACAGTGCCTTCGAACAGTCCCGCTGGCAACTGCTGCTGCATGCGTCCCTTCCAGGATAGGGCGCGCAGCAGTTCGCTGGGGTGCTCGGAAAAGAGGAGTCCCAGATACTGCTCCTCCTGCGCGGCGATTGAATCCATGCCGGCCCCAAAATCCATCTCACGGGAGGATGACGGGCCGGCGATGAAAAAAACGCTGTCTGCAACGGGGCTTCCGTCTGGCTTGAGCACGCGGGATGCCAGGAGCAGGGATTTGCATGCGGGGGCGATGGTCAGCCAGCCCACATGCCGGTGAAAACGAATCAGCCGGTAGAGAAATCGCTGGTAGTTCTTGTCGCCGAGGTCGTCGGGGGCGTCCCATGACATTTCAATATTCTGGCAGACGCTTTCGCCGAGCAGCGTCTTTATCGCGAGTACCCATCCCTCAAACGCGGCCGGGTCTTTGTGCATGCTCGCGGTAACCGCCGCATCCGAGAGGTATACCGAGTGGGCGTTGCCCTCCCTGTCGAAAAGGATGTCCTTGGGCAGGTGAAAGGAGGGGCTTCCGGTCTTCGCGGCCAATTCTTGCCGCAGTCTCTCCTGCATGTCTATCTTCATGGTTCTACCTTTCCGCTTGCCCGCAACGGTCAAAACTGGGGTTCATCGAGAATGTAGCGCCCGGCCTTGTGCCGGGCGTGGATGCCCGCGTTCGCGGGCATGACGGAAGCGGCGGCATTTGCCGCCGCACGCCCGCCACAAGGGCGGGCGCTACAGGAACCGACACCTATCATATCAGGGTACTGATTTGGATCGTCCTGGGCAACGGCGAGAACTCACCACGCCACGGTTGTCTGGTTGATGGCTGGGGCGGTGGCCGGCCAGAGCACTTTCTGACCGTCGTCCAGCAATGCCTCCAGATAGTACTCCACCGCGCCTTCCGGTTGGGCGGGGAGGGTGGCGCGGTAGGCTTGGCGGTTTCTGTGCGTGGCGGGGACTTTGTTGAAGGCGCCGTTTCCCAGGGGACGCCAGTGGAGGTTGACTTCGGCGCATCTGGGACCGGAGAGGACGAAGGCGCGTATTTCCTGCGCTTCGCCGGCGTTCATCTGGCTGCATTTTGAGGTCAGGAAGATTCGAGGCGCGCCGCGGTAGGCGATGCGGACCTTGGCTTCTTCCGGCAAGGACAACACCCTCCTAAATCCCCCTTCCGCCTTCGCCCCTTGGGCTACGGCGGACAGGTCAAGGGGGGACTCTGATGCGGCATCTTCCGGAAGGGACGACATCCCCCGCCGCTTCGCGGCACCCCCTTCGAAGGGGGATTCTCCGAGCAGTTTCTCGATTTCTTTGGCGTGAGAGGACACAATCCGCGCCCGCGTGCCGCTTTCGATGCTGGCGATGGTGCCGATTTCGCCGGGTGATTTCGCACAGTTCACGTAGGCCGCGATCATGTCCTCCCAGCCGCGCGCGATTTCGAGCCGGAGCGGAAGGACTTCCTTGCGGACAAAGGCCTGCGCGTCTTTCGCCGCGCCCATCGTCCCGGCTTTCTTTATCGTCGCTTCCAAGCGGTCCGCCAGCACCCAGGTCCGGACGCGAAGTTGGGAAGCCCGGATGAAATTGAACCAATAGTCAAACCTTTCCAGATTGCCGACGCCCTCTATGCGGGGACGCAATGCCTCCATTTCGGTCAACGGGGCAAAGTATGCGGCGATGTCCGCGTCCTTTGTCTTGTGGCCCCCGTCGATCAACGCATTGATGCGCACGTGGCCGCCGTCGAATTTCTGAATGAGCCGTCCCGCTTCGGCGCCGGCGTCCCCGCCAAACAGGCCCCGGCCCCAGTCCGCCCAGAAAGCATCCGCTTCGGGCGTTTTGCCGTCGAACTCCCAGCCGGCCTGGGACAGTGCCATGATGTTGGGCGATATGGCGGCGGTGCGCCAGTGAATCGCCATCATGCCCTCGCAGCCGTAGCGGGCCGCATCGGAAGAGTTGACGAACATCCGGTCCGCCCAAAGCTGCAAATCCCAGCAGGTGCAGCAATGCGCCCCGGCCGTGCCGTCGTCCTCGGCCCAGCCGATGACCCATTTGGGCCGCCCGGTCATGGTGCCGAAATAGGGTTCCACCGGGTCCCGGCCAATACCGGTGTTGATCGCCGAGGCTGCCCAGGTCTTTGGGGTGTGCTTATCCGTCCAGGACGCGTCGTCAGGCGTGCCCAGGCGCCACCCGCTGGTGGCCATGCCAAAGGGCACCCCGACCGCCTTGGCGGCCGCGTCGGCCAGGCCGATGTCGCGCGCGACGTTTTCGCGGGTGGTCATCTCCCAGCCCTTGCAGCCCGGCTCCATGCCCAGCCAGGTCTCGGGCGTCCAGAACCAGTAGTAATCCAAGGGCATCTTCCGCATGAGCCGGAGGAAGGTTCCCTCGTACAACTTCTGGATGACGGCCGGGTCGTCCGGTTTCATCCCGCCGGCCTCCAACCGCGCCGCCAACTCCTTCGGCACCCCCAGCGGAAACTCCGTGCCCACGCAGGTCTTGACGCCGAGCCGCCGGGCCGCCGTGAAAACGTCTTTCTGAAAATCGCCATAGCGGTTGAACATGGCGGTGGACGCCTCCGCGGTCTTGGGCCATTCCAGGCAGTCCAGCAGGTAATCGGGGCCGTACTCGTCCTCTTCAAAGAGCAGTCCCGCGCCGGAGGCATACTGGCTGGTGGGGAAGGGCGTTACGTTCCAGCCGCGCCGGGTGGTCACGACGCCGGCCTCATAGCCGGCCCGCACGTTGCCTTGCCCGTCCACATCCTCCGGCAATCCAATCCAGACGTTCGCCTCCGGCCCGGCACTGGGATTCCAACTTGGGTAGGTGTGGAGGCCGATGAAGTTCATCCGCATCTTTGCCATTTGCGACAGGACGCTCTTGTAGTCGTGGGCATTCCACCAGTCCGGCCCGACATTGAAGTCATGAAAGGGCTGGAGCCCGCGCAGGGCAAAGCGGGGCTTGCCGGTTTCGTTCATTTCGGGCAGCCCCCCGTTCAGCGGCGCGTCCGGGATAATGTCCTCATCCAACCCGAAGCGAACACCCAGTTTCTCGGCAAAGCGGTATGCGCCGTACAGCGTGCCCGTCTCGTCGCCCCCCACAACCCACCAGATGTTTGCGCCGTTCGAAACCTCCTTCTTCAGCAGAAACTGCTGGGGTCCCAGGTCCCGCCCCTGTTCGCCGCAAAACGCGGGGTTTCTTCGGGTCACCACAATGCGATCACCGCCGGTCGCCCCTTTCTCCACCCGCATCACCCTGCCCGTGCGCAGATAAACATAGCGCCTCACCTCATTTGCCGCCAGCGACTCCAGCGCCGAGGCGTCCTGCCCAATGGCAATCACCTCCGGCTCTGCACAGTGGCCCACGCCCATGCCTGCGGACAGGAGTAGCAGCATAATGAGACCTGCCCGGACAATCTGTCCAAGTTCCGGCGGCGCTGGAATGACCATCATGGCGAAAAGTCCTTATATTCTGCAAAATCCAAGAGAGAGCGTATATGCGATTTCGCGGCACAAGGTTGTAACGAGTACCGTGCGGGACATTGTATAGTGCAACGCGGGTGGCAGACGAAAATCTGCGCATCCTCCTTTTTTCGTCATCGCCTGCGTCCAGCGGGGCGTTCTTGAAACGAAAAGGGGCGTTCAGGGTATTCTATGTCAGGACTTGACTGTTCATTTGGGACGGCAAAACGGAAAGGATTGCAGCAATGAGACATCTGAAAAAGGTATCGAAGGCGCCGGGCCGCGCGCAGGACCTGAGCACGGGCAATATCCTGGTGGTGATTGGCCAGTTGCTCGCCGTGGTGGCGGGATTTTTCACGGACAAGGAAAGCGCCGCCGCGTAGCAGGTTGTGCAAGTTCCTGATGTTTAATGGTTTACCCAGACCCATTGAGCGGCGCGGCCACGGGGATCTGTTTTTTCGGGTCCAAGCCGGGTATAATGGGGCTGTTGATTTTTAGGAGAATGGACATGAAACATATGCGTGCAATTTCGGGAACGCCCCTTAAGGCGCAGACGATAACCGCCGGGTCGGTGATCGGCATACTCTCGAAGATTATCGGCATTCTCGGCGCGTTCGTGGTGCAGAAGGAAGCTTCCCAGGTGCAGGACTACTGAGCGGGCCTGTCCCGCCGCGGGAACTTATGCCCATGCGGCGGGATTAACCCCACGTTGGACTGTGTCTGCTGAAGCCAGGAGCAATGGATAGATGCGCAGTCATCTGCGGAACGTTTCCAGACGCCCCAATCGGGCGGCAGACTTGAGCCTTGGCCAAGTGTTGGCTTTGCTCACGAATCTACTGGGTGTGCTTACGCCGGCCATTCTGTCCAAGGACGGGGTCGGCCAGAGCGGCGGGTGATTCCGACGGGAAGGCACCGGCCTCTCAGACACAAGGAGCAAGACAAGATGCGTCATACCAAGAGCATAACGCGGATTCCGGCCTGTGCGCAGACCGCCCCGGCCACGGGGCTGTGCACGAACATCGCAGACAGCCTGCAGGCGCGGTTCTGCTTCATTCTGGCCTTCCTGACCGACGTGTTTGTGCCGCTCATCCAGCCTTTTGTGAATCTCAAGGCGGGCAGTGACTCCAGCGACACCACCGTCTGACCCCTTCCCGGGACACCGGGTCCCTTTTCTGTGCATGCAACCATCGGGAAAACGCCGCATGAGACGCATACGACCTGTCACCAGGACGCCGGAACGAGCCGCCAGCATTGCGCCGGAAGTGAAGCTTACCTTTATCACCCAGGTGCTGACGGACGCCATCCCGCTGTTCACAAACAAGGACCCCCAGAACTCCATCAACACGGGGACGAGCGCGCGCTAGCGGCGTTTGGCGACCGTTTTGGGCCAGCCTACGCGGGACTTGCTTCGCGGAAAAGAATGTGCTTTAATATGGCTGGAATTAACTCTTGACAAAGAGGGACAAGAGCATGAAACACATTAAGCCGATCACGACGAGCCGGGCCGATGCGTTCACCAACTTTATGAATGCCGTTTGGCGGGCATGGCAGGACTTTCGTTACGAGAAGAAAAACGAGATGGCGAAATAGCCTGAACGTCACCGCGATTTTTCGACCGGGGCGCGCCCGCGCGTCTGCCCCGGTTTTTGTGTATCTGGCAGGAATCGCCGGTCCATGATTGCATCCGAACATACCCTCATACGCACGGCCGACCCGGATGACGCCGATTTCCTGCTTGAGGTGTACCGCACGGGGCGTCCCAAGGCGGCGCTGCTTGACCCGAGGCGCGAGCCGGTGCTGCCCAACCGCGATGAACTGGCCGAAATGCTCGGGTCCAAGGATGCCGGCCGCAACCAGTTCTTTGCCGTGGAGGACCGCGCCGGATGCGTGCGCGGGTTCTGCGGGCTGCGCGGGGTGAGCATCGAGGCCGTCTTTTCCGAGATTATGGTGCTGCTGATCGACGAGGCGGACCATGCCGGGCCCGTTGGGCGCGAAACCGTCCAATTCCTGCTGGAACGGGCCTTTGGCCGCATGCATCTTGACAAGGTGCTGGGCACCTGCCTGGACAGCGAACCCGAACTGCGCGCATTGCTGGCCGATTCGGGCTTCGTCAGCGAGGGCATCCAGCGGCAGGTGCTGTATTCGGGCGGGGACTGGCATGACATTGAAACCATGACGCGGCTGCGCGCCGTGCCAGGCACGGGAGAATAATCCGCCATGTCCTTCAAGACCGACGCCTACATCCGCCGCGCCGAGCGCGATGACCTGGACACGGTGGTGGCGTGGATGGAGGAGCCCGATTTCCAGCATTTCCTCTACGGCGACCCGTCCCAGTCGCCCCGGCAGGTGCGCGAGCGGATCGTGCTGATGCTGGGGCGCGGCGTGGGCCA
>CAIUWO010000146.1 GCA_903902895.1 Candidatus Hydrogenedentota bacterium
CACATCAACACCAAAGGTGGAGAGCGGCGCGTCCTGCGGACGCAGGTAGGGGTTCTCGTCTCTCCCCTTGTAGGACTCGCGGCTTGGCGCGACGGGCCGCGGGGGATAGGCCACCGAGGCGGCGGGCACGCCTGGCGCCGGACTGGAATAAGTGACCATCGGCGCGGACAATCTCATCGCCGGCGGAGGGGGCGCAACGGACTTCTGCGTCGGCGGCCGCACGGCTTCAACCGATTTGGAGGCGACCTTGGCCTGATCGGCCTGCACGGGGCTGCTTGACTTGCTCTTGCATCCCGACCCCAGCAGAACCAGCCCCATCAGGGCCAGCACGATGAGCGCCACGCCCTTCCACATTTCCCTCGTTGCCGCCATGACATGTCCTCCTCAAAGGTTGTGAACCGCGCACCACGGCCGCTTCGCCGCTCGTTCCCGCGCAAGCGGCCCCTCGTGGCCTCACCGGTTGTAATCACCCAATCCTCAAAAGGGTTCCAAGCTTGGAAACGGCAGGCGCAAGGTGATACCGTAGACTTGCGGTGCAGGGCATCGTTGAGAGGATATCGGGCGGAAAATATGGCGGCGAAAAAAGACATCCCCATCCACCACCGGACAAAGAAGCGGACCGAATTCGGGCCCACCACGCGCCGCATTGGCCACTTCCTGCTCAAACTCATCGGCTGGCGGCTGGTGGGCAAGCATCCCGGCGTGGACAAGTGCGTCATTGCCTGCGCCCCCCACACCTCAAACTGGGATTTTCCGCTCACCTTCATCGCCGCCATGGCCCTCGGCCTGCCCAGCGTGTTCATGATCAAGGACACCGCCTTTTGGTGGCCCTTCGGCGTGTTTCTGCGCTGGCTCGGCGGCATCCCCATCAACCGGCGCTCCCCCGTGGGCATTGTTGATCAAATGGTGCAAATCATGGAGGAAAGCCCCAAAATCTACGTCATCCTCACCCCCGAAGGCACCCGCAAGAATGTCGAGTTCTGGAAACTCGGTTTCTACCGCATTGCGAACAGGGCAGGTGTGCCCGTCCTCTTCGGCATCATGAACTACAGGGAAAAATGGATCGGTGTGGCCGACCTCTTCCACACCACCGGCGACCTCGAGAGCGACTGGAAAGAGATTTCCGACAAGTTCGAGGGATATGTCGGCATGACACCCAAGTACCGTCCGCAAGAGGTGCAGAGCACCCGATTCACCGCCCGCAAACGTCCCGAAGCCCAAATGGCGGAGTAACCGAAGGAGACTTCCTTGAAGCAGGTCATTCCCCTCGTCATTGCATTGATTTTGTGCGCTGCAGGTTCAGCCTTCACGCAAACCTTCGCCGAACCGGTGAGCATCGGTAGCCGCTTGGAACCGCTGGTGGACAAACTGCTCATTGACACGCTCACCAATACGACCCACGCGCTTTGCCCCGTCCAGGCCGGCGAGACGGTGCTGCGCTTCGATGCACCGTGGGAGGGGAGATACTGCGGCTATGTCACCGTCTTTCAGGACGAGAACCGCTACCGCATGTATTACCGCGGCCTGCCCGACGATGGCAAAGACGGCTCCGACAACGAGGTGACCTGCTACGCCGAAAGCCTGGATGGGCGCTATTGGATTAAACCGAACCTTGGCCTCTTCGAAGCCCGTGGCACCCGCGAAAACAACGTCATCCTCGCCGACCACGCCCCCTTTTCCCACAACTTCGCGCCCTTTCACGACACCCGGCCCGGCGTGCCCGATGCGGAGCGCTACAAGGCCCTCGCCGGCACCTCGGAAAAGGGCCTGGCGGCCTTTGTCTCCGCCGACGGCGTGCATTGGGACACCTTGAAGGAAGGCATCATCACCAAGGGCGCCTTTGATTCCCAAAACGTGGCCTTCTGGTCCGAACTGGAGCAGTGCTACGTTTGCTATTTCCGAACCTGGACCGAAAACACCTTCGGCGGATTCCGCTGGATCAGCCGAACCACCTCCTCCGATTTTCTCAACTGGTCCGAACCCGCGGCCATGGAAAAGGGTTCGGCCCCCTGGGAACACCTCTACACCAACCAGACCCAACCCTACTACCGGGCGCCCCATCTTTACATCTCCATTGCCGCGCGCTTCATGCCCGGCCGCAGGGTGGTGTCGGACGAAGTCGCCGCCCGTCTCGGAATTCAGGGCAGCTACGGCGGGGACTGTTCGGACAACGTCCTCATGACCAGCCGCGGCGGCAACCAGTACGACCGCAGCTTCATGGAAGGCTTCATTCGCCCCGGACTGGGCCTGGAAAACTGGACCTCCCGCACCAACTACCCCGCCTGCGGCATCGTGCCCACGGGCAAGAACGAGATGTCAGTGTTCGTGCAGCGAAACTACGGCCAGCCCACCGGCCATCTCGTCCGCTACCCCATGCGGCCCGACGGTTTTGC
>CAIUWO010000147.1 GCA_903902895.1 Candidatus Hydrogenedentota bacterium
GCCACCACCGGAACGCGCCATTTGTCGGGAAGTTCGGCGATGGCCTCGTCGACAACACCGTAGATATCATTCCAGTCGACCTCTTTCGCGGTTTCCTGGTCGGCGGCAAACTGCGTTTCCCGCTCCATGCGGCGGCGTTCGGAGCGCAGCCGGGTGAGCGCCTTGTTGCAGGCCGCGCGGTGGAGCCAGGGCGCAAGATATTCGCCGACTGGCTTCTGGGTCGTTGCCAGGAGCTCAAAACATTCCTGGGCCGCGTCCTCCGCCTCCGTGGGATTGTTCAGGATGCGCTTGCAGGTTCCAAAAACCATGCCGGCATAACGCCTGGCCAATGTCTTGAACGCGTCCGCGTTCCGTTCATGCATCCAGCTCTCCAGCAGAAGAGCGTCTGTTTCATTCATGGCATGGCTCCCGCAGTTAGCGTACCGCTGTGTGTGTCTCAACACAAGTAATGCCGCAGGGAACCTGTTTGGGCGGGACGGGCGGGGATGGAGGGCTTTCTTCGTGTGCCACAACCGATTCCTGACCGTTGCGTATTTATGGAAGGCCGCGAAAGGGGGGCAGGCTTTGGGCATATGCGTAAGTCCCTGCAGGCATGGATTCCCGCTTTCGCGGAAATGACGGGAGCCGGGCCTCTCAGGGCCTGGTGCAACGGTACAGGTAGAGGTTTTGCATGCCCGGCAGGACGGTTCGGGCACAGGCGATATTGAGGTCCTTCATGCGCCGCTCGAACTGCCCGCGCTGTTCGGCGCTCTGCTGTCCTTCAAAGGCGGCCCAGGCGGCGCGGCTTGTCTTGAGCGCCTCGGGCATGTGCTCCATCACCCCGTCGACGCTCAGGTAGCGCTGGAGGGAGGACTGCAATTCGGGCGTGTTGAAACCCAGCAGGCGCCACAGGTTCCAGTCCTGAACGGCGACAATGACGCACCCGTTTTTGTCCGGACAGATGAGCCGTCCCGCGCCGAGGTAGTCGGGGCGCATGGGCAGCAGCGTGGAAAGCGCCGAAAGGAACACGAGGGCGCCTCCCATGGCGAGGGGCATGAGGAGACGCATCGCGGGGGCGCGGAACCGCGCGGCCGTGACCCCGCAGCACAGGTAGAGCGCCGGCCAGATGTACAGCACATAGCGCGCCTGGAAGGCGTGCGGTTTCCACAGCACGGCGGCGGCATAGAGTCCCAGCGCGGGCAGGACAAACCAGCACAGCACGGCCGCGATGCGCTGGGCGCGGAGCGGGGCGTCTCGGGACGGCAAGTTAGGCCGGCAGGGACGCCGGCGCTTCCAGTGTGCCCACAGCGCGCCCGCGCAGCACAGCAGCGCGCCGGCAAAGCCGATCAGGGCCAGCCTTGCCGCGGCCAGCTCCACCGGCTGGCGGAATCCCAGCAGCAATTCCGTCTTGGGGTCAACCGCGGCCTCGTTGTATTTGGGCGGGAAGCCCACGGCCCAGCGCAGATACTCCGCCTCCTGCATGAACAGCAGGCTGACAAACTGGTTGTCGCGCGATTCCATGTCGCCGCGCAGCACCGGTTCCAAGGGGTTGCCGAAGCGCGGCGCGGGCACCACCGGGTCGGGTGCGGGGTGAATGGCGGCCACCCACGGGAGCAGCGTGGCCAGCAGCGCCAGCTGCACCATGCCCCAGGCCAGCAGCCGTTTTGGATTCCGCCTTTCCACCAGCAGCAGCCAGCAACCCTGCCCGAGAAAGAGTAGCGGTGTGAACAGGTGCGACCACAGGAGCGCCAGATTGAGCAGCCCGTGACCAGCCAGCCCGGCTTTTCCGCGCCGTTCCTGCCATGCGACAAGCAGCCACCAGGAGAGTATTGCCAGCAGCAGCACCATCGCGTAGGGCCGCAGGCCCCGGGCATGAAAAACCTGAAACGGCGAGGCGGCCAGGAGCAGCGCGGCGGTGAACCCCGCCCAGCGGCCGAAGAGCCGCCGGCCCAGACCGTAGAGTGCGGCGACGGCGGCGGTGCCGAAGAGCACGGACAGCCAGCGCACCCACAGCATGGACCCGGGCGACAGGCCCGCCCAGAGATACTGGAGGGCGTAGTAGAACGGCACCATCTCCCAGTTTTCAGCGCGCTGGTCGCGCAGGGACTGCAGCAGCGTCGGCGCGTTGAGATGGCTGGCGCTGAAAAAGTCGTCCATCCAGACCGACTCGGCGCCGAGGCCCCGTCCGCGCAGCCACAAGCCCAGGACCAGCGGCAGCGACAGGTCCAGCAGGACCTGGGCGGCGCGCCGCGCGGGGGAGGGCGGGGTTTGTATGGATGATGCTGTGTCGGCCATGTTGTCCAACGCAAGGAAGTCCGAATTTCGCAAATATACCAATTTATACCCGAGTATACGCCAAACCCTGTATACCCCCGCACACTTTAGTATAAATTGATTCATGGATCGACCCATTCCGCGCGTGCCACTGGAAGCAAGGCGCTGATTTCACTATGCTTGCAATGCAACAGGAGGCTTTGGTGAGTTATGGGCACAGCACTCGCGTTCATTTTGTTGACGGCATGCACGACGGCGTCGGCCGTGACGGCCGGCGCAGACGTCCCCTACGGCGTGGGGGAATGGCCGGAGGCATTGGGCAACCACCGGGCGGTGCTGCGGGTGGAAAAGGCGGCCGACGCGGTGCATGTCCGTATTCCGTGGCGGCGGTTGGACGCTCAGCCGGAACTGAAAGACATCCAGGTGGTCGCGGCCGGCGAAACAAAGCCACTGGCCAACCGGGTGGTGCTCCAATGCGCCGCCGAGTTCGGCGAACTGCTGTTCGAAGCCAAACGCCCGGGCGACTACCACGTGTATTACATGCCGTACCACCCCAAGCGGCAGTTGGGTTTCGGCAGCGAGGCGTACACCAAGCCCGAAGACACGGTGGATGCGAAATGGCGCGACAAGAACGTGGAGAAATTCCAGAAATCACCCGGCCGCCTGGGCCATGCCGAAGTGGTGGAGATACAGGCGCGGGGTGAATGGAACCGTCTGGACCCGATGGAGGTTCCCGGAACCCGGGCGGAAACGGAAGTGCTTCTTGCGCAGCATCCGCAGGCCGCGTTTCTGCTGTTCCCTGAGGACCGCAAGAACCCCATTCGCATGAGGGACGCCCTTCCGTTGAAATGGATACGGGACGGAGTGCACACCGAGTTTCGGGGAGAGGCGCAGCGGAACGAATACTTCACGTTTCAACTTGGCCTCTTTGCGGCCCGCCAGCCATTGAGCGAACTACGCGTAGAATTCTCCGACCTGACCGCCGCCGCCGGCGCAAGCATTCCGGCCTCGGCCCTGCGCTGCTTCAACATGGGCGGCACCGACTGGACCGGCAGGGTATTCACCAAGAAAGTGGACGTGCCCCAGGGACAGGTGCAGCCGCTGTGGATCGGGGTGGACGTGCCCGAGGGCGCGGCTCCCGGCGAATATGCCGGGAGCGTTGCCGTGCGTGCGGCCGATGCGGAACCGGTGACCGTGAAAATGCTGCTGACGGTCACATCAGAGGTGTTGGGGGACCGCGGCGACAGCGATCTGTGGCGGCATGCACGGCTGCGCTGGCTCGATTCGACCATTGGCTTGGACGATGAAATTGTCGCGCCCTACATCCCGCTCGACATTCGCGGGAACAGGGTGGCCTGCCTGAACCGCGAGGTCGCGCTGGGCGCGGACGGCCTGCCGTCCGGTATTCGCAGCGGAGGAAACGAGGTCCTTGCAAAGCCGATGAGTTTCTCCGTGGTGACCGATACGGGTCCGGTTGCATGGACCGCCAGCAAAGGCGCACCCGACTTTGTGCGGCGCACCCCCGGCAAGGCGGAATGGGAAACCGACATTGCCGGCGACGGATTCACGGCGAAGGTCTCCTGCCGAATGGAGTTTGACGGATATCTGAATTTTGCCATTGCGCTGACCGCGACAGGTGCCGCAAGGGTCCAGGACGTCCGTCTTGCCGTCCCGATGCGCAGGGAAATCGCGACGTACATGATGGGCATGGGCCGCAAGGGCGGCTATCGTCCCGAATCGTGGGACTGGCACTGGGACAGTACCAAGCACCAGGATGCGGTCTGGCTGGGCGATGTCACCGCGGGGCTTCAGTTCAAACTGAAAGGGCCCAACTATTCGTGGCCGCTGGTGAACATTCACTACAAGCGCAAGCCGCTGGACATCCCGGACGCGTGGAACAACGGCGGCAAGGGCGGCTGCCGGATGCAGGCGGAGGGCGACGCCGTGGTCATCACGGCGTACTCGGGGCCGCGCGCGCTGGCGGCGGGCGAGACGCTCCAGTTCAACGCGGGCATGCTCGTCACGCCGGTGAAGCCGGTCGATTACGCGGCGCACTGGGCCACGCGGTACTACCACGCCTGCAAGCCGGTGGCCGAGGCGGCCGCCTCGGGCGCGACGGTCATCAACATCCACCAGGGCAACGAGATCAACCCCTACATTAACTACCCCTTCCTGAAGACAGACAAGATGGCCGCGTACGCAAAAGAAGCGCACGAAGCGGGAATGAAGCTGAAGATTTACTACACGCTGCGCGAAATTTCGAACCACATGGCGGAACTCTGGGCCGTGCGCAGCCTCGGCACGGAAGTGTTCGCCGACGGGCCGGGCGGCGGCTATTCGTGGCTGCAGGAGCACCTGCACACAGGCTACATCCCGGCGTGGCAGGAATTCCTCAAGGACGGCGGCGTTGACGCATCCATCATCACGCAGGGGCTGTCGCGCTGGCACAACTACTACCTGGAGGGGCTGGACTTTCTCGTCCGCCGCGCGGGCATTGACGGCCTTTACATGGACGACATCGGTTTCGACCGCGAGGTCATGCAGCGGGCGCGCAAGATCATGGACCGCGCCAAGCCGGGCTGCCTGGCCGACCTGCATTCGTGGAACCATTTCAACGACATTGCCGGCTTCGCCAACTGCGCCAACCTCTACATGGAGCACATGCCCTACATCGACAGCCTCTGGTTCGGCGAGGGCTTCGACTACAACGAAACGCCGGACTACTGGCTCGTCGAGATTTCCGGCATCCCTTTTGGTGTGATGAGCGAGATGCTCCAGGACGGCGGCAATCCGTGGCGGGGCATGGTCTACGGGATGACAACACGCTTTCCCTATTCGGGCGATCCCCGGCCGCTGTGGAAACTGTGGGATGAATTCGGGATTCAGGACAGCCTCATGATTGGCTACTTGGACGCCGCCTGCCCGGTGAAGACCGGGCAGAAGGATGTTTTGGCCACGGTGTACCGGAAGAAGGACGCCACACTGGTGGCCGTCGCCAGTTGGGCCAAAGAACCCGTGGCGGCGCGGCTGGCCATTGACTGGAAGGCGCTCGGGTTGACAGGGGAGGAAGCCACCCTCCACGCTCCGGAAATTGAGGGGTTCCAATCCACGGCCGACTTTGCCCCGGACGATGCCGTTCCCATCGCGCCCGGAAAGGGACTGTTGCTGGTCCTGTCGGAGAAGAAGTGATTGGGGCGCGCCGGATCTTCTATGCTTAGCGGCCGCCCCGCAATGAGGGTGCCTTGTCTTTCATGACGGTGGGCGTTGCATGAACCAAGGAGTATGGCATGACACAGATTCTTGCGCGCCTCGCGATGGCGCTCGCGGTGGCACTGGCGGGTGCGGTTTCGGCCGAAGCGCTCGACCTGGACAGTCTCGCGCCCATGTTTCGCGCAGGCGCGGGGGCGGAACAGGCCGGCGCGGCGCTGCTCAACCCGGGGGAGTGCCCGGAAGGTGAGCTGAACAAGACGCGCTGCCTCGATCTCGCGCCGGACACCGACCCATACAAGCTCAACACCTACCAGTTCCGGGTCACCGATTCCCGCTGGTTCACGCCGGGGCCGCGCACGCTGGTGGTGACCTTTGTCGACGAGGGTGCGGGCATGATCCAGCCGCAGGCGCTCTGCAACGACGCGTTCAACGGGCAGTACGCCGGCCCGGCCCGCATGCGTTCCTACACCCGGCTCAACACGGGCGGCCTGCGCCGCGCCGTGTTTGAGTTCAACCTGTCCACCCCGCCGCCGCGCGACGCCAGGCACGCGCACCTGACCATCGGCGGCCTGCGCCACCTGGTTGAGCTGCGCATCGGCCCGTCGCTGACCCCTGCGGACTGGGACGAAATTACCGCGACCATTCCCGCCAAGGTGACGCCCATGGTCACGCTCTCGCGTCCCATGGAACTGACCACCACGGTCGGCGTGTCCGTGCTTGAAGTCGGCGAGAACGACCTTCAGGGGTCGCTTGTGGCCATGGCCGATCTCGCGCCGCTGGCACGGGTGCTGGGCTTCACCTCTATAGAAAGTTATGTGCTCTGGCGGCGCATTGAGCCCAAGGAAGAGGGAGTCTTCGACTTCAGCTTTTACGACGGCGTGGTCGAAAAGCTCAAGGCCTACGACCTGAAATGGTTTCCTTTGCTCATCGTCGGCTCGGCCTATGCCCTGCCGGACTGGTTCGCGGCGAGCCCCGAGAATGTGGGCATGGTCTGTCTCGAACACGGCGAGTCCAACGCGATCCAGAGCATCTGGAGCCCCTGGCACCAGCGCCACGTGACCCGGGTGCTGCGCGCCTTCGGCGAACACTACGACGGCAAGGGCATACTGGAGGCGGTGCGCCTCGGGCCGAGCGGCAATTTTGGCGAGTCCCAGTATCCGGCCGGCGGCAACTGGGGGCTGCGCGGCCAGAAGATGCACATCCACATCGGCTGGTGGGCGGGCGACCCCTACGCGCGGGCCGATTTCCAGCAGTATCTCAAGAAGAGATACGGCACGGTCGCCGCGCTCAACAAGGCGTGGGACGGCACAACGCACCGCGCCTTCGACGAGGTGGTTCTGTCGCTGCCGCAGGTGATTCAGAGCCGCCAGGAACGGCTCGACCTGACCGGCTGGTACACCGACTCCATGTCGCACTGGTGTGACTGGTGGTCCCGCGAGGCCAAGGTTGCCATGCCCGGCACGCCGCTCTACCAGTCCGCGGGCGGCTGGGGTTTCCGCGAGGCGGGCACGGACTACCCCGCCCAGACCAAGACCATGGCGGACCTGGGCGGCGGCATCCGGCTTACCAACGAGACCGACAGCTATGAGCAGAATTTTTACGCCACCCGCCTGGCCACCACGGCCGCGCGGCTTTACGGCGCGCGCATCGGCGCCGAGCCGGCCAGTTCGCACACGGCCCGCGGCGTGTCGGGGCGGCTGTTCAATCTGCTTGCGTGCAACGGCGGGCATTTCTTCACCTACCACGGCAACCTTATGGCCAACCCTCTGGCCGTTGACCTGTGGCTGGCCGGGCTGCCGCTGCTGGAGACGCGCCAGCCACCGCTTGTCGAGGTGGCCGTGTATTACCCCGAGACAATGAACCAGCTTGAGGATGCGGCGTTCCGCCAATTGTACGCCTGGGGCTTCAACCCGCGCGCCCGCGAAATCCGCCGCGTGGCAGATGTGGACTATCTGGACGAAACGCTGATTCGGGACGGTTTCCTGGACCGGTACAAGGCGCTCGTGTTCGCCTGGGGCAACATCATCGAGCCCGATGTGCTGGCGAAGATCGACGCGTGGGTGCGCGCCGGCGGCACGCTCATCTATCCGTCCTTCCCGCGCGCGGGCCTCGAGACCGTGCAGGGCGACACGGCGGTGTTTGACCGCTGGGCCGCGGGGGACGTCGGCAGCGGCGCCTTCAGGCGTTTTGCGGGCGACATGGAACCGCCGGGCCTTTACGGGGAGTTTGTGGCCGGGGTGCTGAAAGACACCGCGTCCCTGCATCCCTGGACCCGGGCGATGGTGGAAACAGAACGTCCCGGCGATGTGTTCCTAAGCGTGCAGGCCGACGGACATCTAATTATGCTAAACTATGGTGATCGTGAGGCTGCCGTGCGGTTGTCCGGCGTGTTTGAAGAGAAGGTGCTTCCCTGGCACATGCAGCGCACCGCGCTGCCCCCGGCAAAGTAAATCAACAAAACAAAGGAGATAGGTCATGTCTGTTGGAAAACGCTTCAAGATTGCGTCCATTGGCGCCGGCAATGTCGGCGCGACGGTGGCGCAGTACTGCCTTGAGATGGAACTGGGCGACGTGGTGCTTACCGACATCGTCGAAGGCCTTCCCCAGGGCAAGGCGCTTGACCTGACCGAGGCGGGCCCCATCCGCGGCTACAGCGGCATTTGCACCGGCACCAACGACTATGCCGACATTGCCGGATCCGACGTGGTGGTGGTGACGGCGGGTCTGCCGCGCAAGCCCGGCATGACCCGGCTCGACCTGCTGGGGACCAACGGCCGCATTATCAGCGGCATTTGCGAGAACATTTCGAAACACGCACCCAATGCCGTGGTCATCATTGTGACGAACCCGCTGGATGTCATGGTCTATCTTGCCCATAAGAAGCTGGGCTTCCCGTCGAACCGGGTGATCGGCATGGCGGGCTGCCTCGACAGCGCGCGCATGCGCTCCTTTGTGGCGATGGAACTGGGCGTGAGCATGAAGAATGTCGACACGATGGTGCTCGGTTCGCACGGCGATGACATGGTGCCGCTGCCCCATTACACCACGGTGTCGGGCATTCCCATCACCAAGCTGATGGCGCAGGACCGCATTGACGCCATCGTGGACCGCACCCGCAAGGGCGGCGGCGAGATTGTCGCGCTGCTCAAGACCGGCAGCGCCTACTATGCGCCGGCCGCCAGCGCGACGCGCATGGTTCAGTCCGTCCTGCGCGACGAGAAGCAACTGCTGCCCTGCGCCGCGCTGCTCAGCGGCGAATACGGCCTGAGCGACATCTTTATGGGCGTGCCCTGCGTGCTCGGCGCGGAGGGCGTTGAAAAGGTGCTGGAACTCGAAATCTCCGACGCCGACCGCCAGTCCCTGCACCGTTCCGCCGCGGAAGTGCGTTCGGGCATTGACGGGCTGAAGGAACTGGGCATTCTATAGCCCGGTTTTTTGCGGAGCACGGCGGTTCTTATTGCGGATATGAAGCGGCGCGTCCTACGTATTTGGTACGGGACGCGCCGCTTCTGCAAGTTCTTTGAACCGGCTGGATGAACAGGTTGAAATTCCAATTTGTCCCGCAGACCCCGCATTTATGCGGCATATTTTGGGGCAAACGGCCTCTTTCTGGGCGCTGTCGGGGTGGTCTGCGCGTCAAATTTGACTTTCGACCCCGTTTTTCGTTACCTTCTTGCCGGATTCAACCAGCGAACTGCACGGGGAAAGTGGGTCAGTCAAGTCCGGGAAGGCCGTGCGAGTGCGCCGTGTGTGTTTCTCTCCGACGGTTCCCTGCCTTCCCCAGCCATGTTTCGCCTCCTGCGGAAAGTGGTTCCAAAGGGAGGCGTCCGCCGCAGTTTTCAGCGTTCTGTGAAGTTTCGGGCGGGTACCGGCCCGTGGCATTGTGACGACACCTTACAACAAGGGAGAAATGGACTATGTTGGCAATTCTGTCAAAGCCCTCAACGAGGCGCGCCCTGCTGGGCCTCCTCGCGCTCGCGGTCCTGTTGCCCGCGGGCACGGCGTTCGCCAGCGAGGCGAGCCTGGTCATGCCCGACCTGGGTTCCGTGAAATTCATGGGCGTGATTAGCGGGCACAACCTGCTTTTTCTGGGCCTGCTCATCTGCATCGGCGGTGTCGGCTTCGGCATGCTGCAGTACACGCGCATCCGCAACCTGCCCGTGCACAAGTCGATGCGGGACATCTCGGAGCTTATCTACGAGACCTGCAAGACCTACCTGCTGACCCAGGGCAAGTTCATCGCGCTGCTGTGGGCCTTCATTGCGGTCATCATGGTCGTCTATTTCGGCGTCCTGGAGCACATGTCCCCCATCAAAGTGGGTGTCATCCTGGCCTTTAGCATCATCGGCATCCTGGGCAGCTACGGCGTTGCGTGGTTCGGCATCCGGATCAACACCTTCGCCAACTCGCGCACGGCCTTTGCCAGCCTGGGCGGCAAGCCCTTCCCGACCATGGCGATTCCGCTTCAGGCCGGCATGAGCATCGGCATGCTGCTGATCTCGGTCGAGCTGGTCATCATGCTCGGCATCCTGCTCTTCATTCCCAGTGACTGGGCCGGCCCCTGCTTCATCGGCTTCGCCATCGGCGAGTCGCTCGGCGCGGCCGCGCAGCGCATCGCGGGCGGCATCTTCACCAAGATCGCCGACATCGGCTCCGACCTGATGAAGATCGTCTTCAAGATCAAGGAAGACGACGTGCGCAACCCGGGCGTGATCGCGGACTGCACCGGCGACAACGCGGGCGACTCGGTTGGCCCGACGGCCGACGGCTTCGAGACCTACGGCGTGACCGGCGTGGCGCTGATCACCTTCATCCTGCTTGCCGTCAAGGCGTACACCCCCGAACACACGGTGGACGAGGCGGCCACGCAGATCCTCCGCGTGCAGCTGCTGGTCTGGATCTTCGTGATGCGCATCGGCATGATCGTCACGAGCCTGCTGTCCTATATCGTGAACAGCAAGATTGCCTTGGCCCGCTTCGGCAACTCCCCCAAGTTCAACTTCGAGACGCCGCTCACCTCGCTGGTGTGGCTCACCTCCTTCGTTTCCATCGGCATGACCTTCGTCCTGTCCTACCTGCTGATCCCCACCCTTTGCGACAATCCGACGATGTGGTGGAAACTCTCCCTCATCATCACCTGCGGCACCATTGCCGGCGCGGTGATCCCCGAGCTGGTCAAGGTGTTCACCTCGACCAATTCCGGCCATGTGCGTGAAATCGTGACGGCCTCCCGCGAGGGCGGCGCCAGCCTGAACATCATCAGCGGCTTCGTGGCCGGCAATTTCAGCGCCTACTGGATGGGCATCACCATCGTGGCGCTTATGGGCCTGGCCTACGGCGTGAGCACCACGGGCCTTGAATTCCTGATGGACGCCCCGGCTATCTTCGCGTTCGGCCTGGTGGCCTTCGGCTTCCTGGGCATGGGACCGGTCACCATCGCGGTCGACTCCTACGGCCCCGTGACCGACAACGCCCAGTCCGTGTACGAGCTGTCCGTCATCGAGACCCTGCCCAACATCGAGCAGGACATCCAGAAGAACTTCGGCTTCAAGCCGAATTTTGAAACGGCCAAGGACTACCTGGAAGAGAACGACGGCGCGGGCAACACCTTCAAGGCCACGGCCAAGCCGGTGCTTATCGGCACGGCCGTCGTGGGCGCGATGACGCTCATCTTCTCGATCATCCAAATCCTGTCGGCGACCTTCGGCTATGAGACGGCGCTGATCAAGGGCCAGATGCCGGTGCTTGAGGGCCTGTCGATCATGAACCCGAAGTTCCTGCTCGGCCTGATCACGGGCGGCGCGATCATCTACTGGTTCTCCGGCGCGGCGACGCAGGCGGTGGCCACGGGCGCCTACAAGGCGGTCGAGTTCATCAAGCGCAACATCAACCTTGACAGCGAGGCGGCCGCGTCCGTCGAGGACTCCAAGAAGGTGGTGGAAATCTGCACCCAGTACGCGCAGAAGGGCATGTTCAACATCTTCCTCGGCGTGTTCTTCTCGACGCTGGCCTTTGCCTGCCTCAACCACTACTTCTTCATCGGCTACCTGATCTCCATCGCGATCTTCGGGCTCTACCAGGCCATCTTCATGGCCAACGCCGGCGGCGCCTGGGACAATGCCAAGAAGATCGTGGAAACCGAGCTGAAGGCCAAGGGCACCGAGCTGCACGACGCGTGCGTGGTCGGCGACACGGTCGGCGACCCGTTCAAGGACACCTCCTCGGTGGCCATGAACCCCGTCATCAAGTTCACGACGCTGTTCGGCCTGCTTGCCGTTGAACTGGCAATCAAACTGGACCCGACGGTCAGCCTGTCGGCGTCGGCGATCTTCTTCGTGCTCTCGATGGTGTTCGTGTGGCGCTCGTTCTACACCATGCGCATCCCCGAGCACCTCACGGACAAATAGGCCCCGCGTCAGCGGCGCTCTGAAACGCGTTCCCCGACTCCGGGGTTCCTTCGGGAACCCCGGAGTTTCCGTTTATGGCCGTTTCTTCGCGGCGGCCCCTGTCCATGCCGCAACGCAGTGAACGGAGAAACGGCAGTTA
>CAIUWO010000148.1 GCA_903902895.1 Candidatus Hydrogenedentota bacterium
GCTACGACAACGCGGCCAAAATTGCCAAAACCGCCCACGCCAACGGCACCACCCTCAAGGAGGAGGCCGTGAAGTCGGGCCTGCTCACGGCGGCGGAATTTGATGTGGAGGTTGATCCGTCTAAGATGATCGGACCGTCGGCATAGCGTGGAGTTCGAGCGAAATTGGTGTCGGTCCAGCGGCTTGAAAAGCGCGTAAACCCAAGGTGGGAAATGTCTTAAGTCCCCCTTTGAAGGGGGTGCCGCGAAGCGGCGGGGGATGTGTGTCCCGTCCAGCTTGTCTCGAGGGGTCAACATCCCCCGGCCCTTCGGGCCACCCCCTTCAAAGGGGGACCTAGGGCGTGCGGCTATTCATAATCGCATATGCAATGCATCCAATTGTCGCCGGTCTTTAGACACGCGCGCCACCGATGCAGTAGAATTCCCGTTCAAAGTGTCTTCTCAGTAAAAGAAAGGGGCATGTCATGCCTGACGATACCACCCGAGATTTTTCGCGCACGCTGGTGACCAGCGCGCTGCCCTATGCCAACGGCCACATCCACCTGGGCCACATCGCCGGGGCCTATCTGCCCGCCGACATCTATGTCCGTTACCAGCGGCTGCGCGGCACCAAGGTGCTTTATGTGGGCGGCTCGGACGAGTACGGCGTGCCCATCACGCTGACGGCGCTCAAGGAGGGGGTGACCCCGCAGGACGTGATCGACCGGTACCACACGGCGAACGCGGACGCTTTTGCCCGGCTGGGCATTTCCTATGACATCTACGGCCGCACCTCTTGGGACCTGCACGCCGACACGACGCAGCAGTTCTTCCGCATGCTCGACGCGGGCGGCCACATCCACCAGCAGGAAATGGAACTGTGGTATTCGCCGCAGCTGGAGCGCTTCCTGCCCGACCGCTACGTGAAGGGCAGCTGCCCGCGCTGCGGCTACACGGAGGCGAACGGCGACGAGTGCGAATCCTGCGGCGCGCAGTACACGGCCAAGGAACTGGTCAGTCCGCGCTCCAACGTGCCGGGCGACGACTCGTCCCCCGTGCTGCGCCCGTCGAAGCACTGGTTCCTCAACCTTCCCGACTTCACCGAGCGGCTCAAGACCTGGCTCGACAGCCACCCCGAGTGGCGGGCCAACGTGAAGGGCATCGCCTACGGCTGGGTGAACGACCTGCGGCCGCGCTGCATCACCCGCGACACGGACTGGGGCGTACCCATCCCGGTGGACGGCGACGAGGCGAAGGCCAAGCGCATTTATGTGTGGTTCGACGCGCCCATCGGCTACGTCACCAACACACGGCAGTGGGGCATGGACACCCAGGGCGACGCAAAGGCATGGGAACTGTGGTGGAAGGATGCGGGCACGCGCATGCTCCATTTCATCGGCAAGGACAACGTGCCGTTCCACGCGGTGATTTTCCCCGCCATGCTCATGGGGCAGGGCGGCTACAATCTCGCCGACCATGTGGTGGGCAACGAGTACCTGAACATCTTCAACCGGCGCACGGGCCAGTCGGAGAAGGGCTCCAAATCGAAGGGCAACATGATCAGCGTGCGCTGGGCCCTGGATAATTTCTCCGTGAACGCGATCCGCTACTATTTGTGCGCCATCGCGCCCGAGTCGAAGGACGCCGATTTCGACTGGGACGATTTCATGAACCGGTACAACGGTGAACTGTGCGACGTGGTGGGCAACTTCGCGCACCGCTCGCTGACCATGACCGTGAAGAACTTTGACGGGCGCGTGCCCGAGCCCGGCGAGATCGAGGCGGGCGACGCGGCCATGCTGAACGCCATCGGCGAGCAGGCCGAAGCCATCGCCGAGGCCATGGAGGGCTTCCGTTTCCGCCAGGCCATCGAGCGCTTCATCGACCTTGGCCGCAAGGCGAACGTCTATTTTGACGCGATGCAGCCCTGGGTCACGCGCAAGACCGACCTGGCGCGCACGGCCACGACGCTGTACGTGTGCTGCCAGGTGGTGCGCGGCCTGTGCGTGCTGATGGCCCCGTTCATGCCCGAGGGTGCCGCCAAACTCGCCGGGATCCTCAACGTGACCCTGCCCCAGGGCGGACCCGACGGCGGGTCGGACGCCTGGAAACTGCTGGTTGAACCGCTCGCGGCGGGTGCGCCTTTGAACACGCCCGAGGTCCTTTTCCCGAAGCTCGACAAGGACGTGTTGGCGGAACTGGCCGAGGTGCATCTGCGGGGCGAGGCCTACTGAGCCCCATATCCCCCCCCCGGTCTTTCAAAAACGCATGGGATGTGGTACATTAACCCGTGAAACGTGGCCGGCTGTTCATAAACAGGCCATAACGCGGAGAGAGGGTGCCATATGCCGCAGGGAATGCCCACAGGGTGCATCAACCATCCCGGAGTTGAGGCTGTCGCGCGGTGCCGCCAGTGCAGCACCCCCGTCTGCAACGCATGCGTGGTGGGCGGGCCGACAGGCAGGTTCTGCTCGTTCGAGTGCCGCGAGAAGCACGAGAAATTCGTGAAGGACGCGCAGGGCTGCGAACTGGGCAAAAAGCGGGGGGGCGGGTTTTCGCGCAGCCTCCGCAGTCTTGCCAGCAGCGCGGTGGTGCTTGGGGCGGTGCTGCTGGCCCTGGGGGTCGTCTGCACCATTTTCGAGGTGCCCGTGCTGTCGGGGCTGACGCGGACGGTCCGGGGAATGATCGGTTTCTGAGAAGCGTTTTTGTGGCGTTCGGCCGTTCCTTTGGGGGTGCGGCTGTTTTCAAGCGGATACCGGAACAAGGAGCGCAACATGGACCTCAGCGGACTCAAATGGCCTTTGATTATTCTCGTGGTGGTTGCCATCGGCTGGCTCGCCTCCAGCGGGGGCGTGAACTACATGGTGACCAGTTTCACCAAGGCCGCGCCCGGCGCGGACGCGGCAAAGGACGCGACCGACGAGGCGGGCCTGTCGAAAGTGGGCGGCTACCTCATGTACCTGCTCCGCTATGAGAAGGCGGCGGCCGTGATGGACATGGCGGTGCAGCGCTACGGCACCAACGGCAAGAACTACTACTACAACCAGTACCGCATCGCGAAATGCCTGGAGAAGACGGGCCGCATGCAGGAAAGCTACAACATTCTGAATGACCTGATGAACCTTGACGCCAAGCAGTACGACGACCGCATTCCCAACCGGGACGTGCTCGCCGCGCGGGCGGCCAAACTCAAGGAAGTAAACAACCTACAGTGAGCGATGAGAAAGAGATCGTGTACGGGCGCATCCCCGTACTGGAATGCTTGAAGGCGCGGCGGCGCAGGCCGTCGCGCCTTTTCGTGCTCGTCACGGCCCATGGCATTGAGGAGGTGCTGGCCGCGGCCAAGGGCGTGCCGGTGGAGCATGTGGACCGCCTCATGCTGGACCGCATGACCCATTCCGGCATCCACCAGGGTGTCGTGCTCGAAACGGAGCTGGCCCCCGTGCTGGACCTGCAGGACCTGCTCGAGGGGGACCTGGCCGCCGACGCCTTTGTGGTGATCCTCGACAGCGTCGAGGACCCGCACAATTTTGGCGCCATTGCACGGTCCGCCGCGGCCTGCGGCGCGGCCGGTTTGATCTTCGCCAAGGACCGTTCCGCGCCCATCTCCCCCACGGCGGTGAAGGCGGCCGCGGGCGCGATGGACTGGATAAGCCTGATTCGCGTGACCAACCTGGCCCGGTCCATTGAAACGCTCAAGAAGGCCGGATTCTGGGTGGCCGCGCTTGACGCGGACGCCGACCGGACCATCTGGGACGCCGACCTGTCCGGCCGCATCGCGCTCGTTGTGGGCAACGAGGGGGAGGGCATCCGGCGGCTCGTGCGCGAAAAATGCGACTTCGCCGTTTCCATACCGCTCGTGGGGGAAATCACCAGCCTGAACGCCTCCGTGAGCGCGGGCATTGCCCTGGCCGAGTGCCGCCGCAGGCGGTGGGTCGGGGAGAAGGGCCGGAAGTAGCCGCGGGTGTTGTCCGCAGAAAAACAATTTGACACGGCGGGGGTGCAATGGGTACTATACCGCCCCTGTCTTGGATGCGGGGAATACGTGTGTCCGAGCGGGTGCGCTGTTGCGCAGGTTCTTTAGGCAACCATGGGCGGCCGTAATGGTACGGTGCCGCCGTCAGGAAGGACAGAAGGTATCATATGGCCAGGTATCTGGGACCGAAGCACAAGTTGAGCCGCCGCATTGGCAAATGCATCTGGGGCAGGCCGGACAGTCCGGCGCAGAAGCGCCCCTATCCCGCGGGCCAGCACGGTGAGAATGCGCGCCGCAAGATGTCGGTGTACGGCACGCAGCTGCTGGAAAAGCAGAAGCTGCGCATGCACTACGGCGGGATCATGGAACGCCAGATGCGCAAGACCTTTGACCGGGCGCGGCGCATGGGCGGCAACACGGGCACGAACCTGATGATGCTGCTCGAGTCGCGGCTGGACTGCGTGGTGTGGCGTTTGGGCTTTGCCCCGACGATATTCGCCGCCCGCCAGCTCGTTTCGCACTGCCACATGCTGGTCGACGGGAGCAAGGTGAACATCGCCTCGTTCCAGGTGAAGCCAGGCATGGCGATTTCGGTCCGCGAGAAGAGCCGCAAGATTCCGATGATTGAAGAGGGTGCCGAGCATCCGCCCTACCAGATTCCCGAGTATCTGGACCGGCCGGCCAAGTCCTTCGAGGGCCGGATGGTGGCGACGCCCAACGCGGCCACGATTCCGTACCAGGTGGACACGAACAGCATCATCGGTTTCTACTCCCGCTAGTCGGCACGAAACAGGGATTCTTCTACTGGCGGACCGCCCGCGCGGCGGGCCGCCAGTTTCCTTTTCAGGGCGTTTTTTTTCCCGAAGCGCCGGCGCGTCCGGCACGGGCACCGAGGACGGACTATGAGCATCGAAGTGGTTGTGGGCGCAAACTGGGGCGATGAGGGCAAGGGCCGCATGGTCGACTATCTTGCCCAGGACGCCGATTTCGTGGTGCGGTACCAGGGCGGCAACAACGCCGGCCACACCGTGGTGAACGAGTTTGGCGAGTTCAAGCTGCACCTGCTGCCGTCGGGCGTGTTCAACCCGAACGTGGTGAACATCCTCGGCCCGGGCATGGTGATCGATCTGGAGGCGCTGGCCACCGAGATCGACGATTTGGAGGCGCGCGGCATCCGCCCCAATATCCGCATTTCGGATCGCGCGACCATCTGCTTCCCCTTCAACAAAATGGCCGACGGCTGGGAGGAGGAGCGGCTGGGCAAGAACGCCTACGGCTCCACCCGCCGCGGCATCGCGCCGGCCTACGGCGACCGCACCGTCAAGAAGGCCGTTCAAATCGGCGAAGTGCTCTATCCGGCCCGGCTGCGCGCGCGGCTGGAGCAGATTTGCGACTGGAAACTGCTGGAGGCCGACAAAATCTACGGCCACGGCGACGCGTTTACCTGCGCGCAGATGATTGAGTGGGCCGAGACCTGGGGCGGACGCCTTCGCGACCGCATCTGCGACACCTCGCTGCTGCTCGACGCGGGTGCAAAGGCCGGCAAGAAGATTCTGTTTGAGGCCCAGTTGGGCACGCTGCGCGATCTGAATTTCGGCATTTACCCCTTCACAACATCGTCCTGCACGCTTGCGTCCTATGCCCCCATCGGCGGTGGCCTGTTCGGCCACGCGCTGAACCGGGTGGTGGCCGTGGTCAAGGCGTTTTCGACCTGCGTGGGCGAGGGGCCCTTTGTGACGCTGATGGAAAAGGACATCGCCGACGCGCTGCGGCAGTCGGCGAAGGAATACGGCGCGGCGACGGGCCGACCCCGCACCATCGGCCATTTTGACGCGCTGGCCACCCGTTACGGCTGCTGGGCGCAGGGCGCGACGGAAGTGGCGCTGACCAAGCTGGACAGCCTGAGCGGCCAGAAGACGCTCAAAATCTGCACGCACTACGAGTTGAACGGCGAGAAGTTCGACCGGTTCCCGCTCAATGCGGTGCTTGAGGAGGCCACCCCGGTCTACGTGGAGATGCCGGGCTGGAGCGAGGACATCAGCGGCGTGCGCAAGTTCTCCGACCTGCCCGACTCGGCGCGGGCCTATGTCGAGGCGATCGAGGAACTGATCGACTGCCCGATCCGCTACGTGTCGGTCGGTCCCGAGCGCGAGGCGCTGATCGACCGCGGCTAGACTGCGCGACATAACCGTGTTCCGCATTCGTTCACGGCCCATTCCTGAGGCGGGAGCCACGTTATGAAACCCTTGTCTGCCCTATTTTCGGCGTGCATGCTCGGTCTGACGATCTTTGGGCCGATCGCCCACGCGCAGGGGACCTTCTCCTCCAAGGGTCTCCTGATAACCGTGGACGCGCGCGGCCAGATTACCAGTCTCCATGGCGGCGCGTCCCAAGGCGAACAGCTCGCGCCCAATCAGCCGGCGCCGCTGCTTTCGGCAAGCGTGGGCGGCCAAACTGAGGAGCCCTCGGCGGCGGTCTTTCTCAAAGACCCGAAGACCATCCGGCTGCAGTTTGAAAAGAGCGGTGTCTCAATGGACGTGGGCGTGACCGAGTCGGACACGCACGTGGCATTCGAACTGCTCCGTTGCGAGCCGGCCGGTGTTGTTGACCTGGTGGTTTGGGGCCCCTATCCGACAGTAATCAAGAAGACCGTCGGTGAGACGGTCGGCGTTGTGCGGGACGGGGAGTATGCCGTCGGCATCCAGTCGCTGAATGTGAAGACACTGGGCGGCTATCCCGAGAACGAAGAGGGAATTGACCAGTCCAGGGGGCAGGCTGCGCTCGAAAAGCCCTGGGGCAGCGTGCTCCAGGCGTGGTGCCGGGACCGGTCCAAGCCGCGAAACGTGGACGCATGGAACGGGTCGTTCCCCAACATGCCCGTACCGCCCATTGAGGGGGAGACTGTGGCGGGGTCAAAGATCGCCCTGTTCGGCTGCGCCGAGGCGGAGGTGCTGGAAACCATCGGCCGGATCGAGGTGGCCGAGGGACTACCGCACCCCATGGCCGACGGCGTCTGGCAGAAACTGTCCCCCAACCGGGGCCGGTCCTATCTCATCGCGGAGTATGCCGAAGCGGACATTGACGAGATGCTCGCCTGGGTGAAACGCGCCAATCTGATGTCCCTGTACCACGGCGGGCCGTTCAAGAGCTGGGGGCATTACGAACTGAACCCGAAGTACTTTCCGAACGGTGTGGCGGGGTTGAAGGCCTGCGTTGAGAAGGGAAAGGCGCTCGGGATTCCCCTGGGCGCGCACACGCTCTCCAATTTCATCCAGCCCAACGACGCCTATGTCACGCCGGTTCCCGACCCCCGGCTGGCCAGGACCGGCAGCAGTGTGTTGACGGGGGACGTCGACGCGGAGACGACCGAAATCCCCGTGGCCTCGCCGGAGTATTTCGCCAACGAAAAGGCGAACTGGATGCACACGGTCGTCATCGACACCGAACTCGTCCGCTACCGTGCGGTCTCCGCCGCCGAGCCGTGGAAATTGCTGGACTGCAAACGCGGGGCTTTCTCGACCAGGGCAGCCGCCCACAGGCAGGGCGATGCGGTGGGCAAACTGCTCGACCATCCCTACAAGGTATTCTTTCCGAACCTCGACCTTCAGCGCGAGATCGCCCGAAACATGGCCCGGCGTTTCAACGAGACCGGCCTGGGCCAGATGGATTTCGACGGGCACGAGGGGTGTCTGGCGTCGGGGCAGGGGAGTTACGCGATCAACCTGTTCGCCAGGGACTTTTACGACAATCTCTCGGGCACCGTGCTGAACGGCACGAGCAACTCCGCCCATTTCTACTGGCACATCAACAGCTACTGCAACTGGGGCGAGCCGTGGTATGGCGGATTCCGCGACAGCATGCAGGAATACCGGATTAACAACCAGGCCTTCCTGGAACGGAACTATCTGCCCAAGATGCTGGGATGGTACCTGCTGAAGCGGACCACGAGCCTGTCCGACGTGGAGTGGATGCTGGCGCGCGCGGCCGGCATGGACGCGGGCTTTGCCCTGCAGTCGGGCCCCGACGATTTGCGCAAGAATCCCGACACGGGCACGCTCCTGGACGCGATTCGCGAGTGGGAGGAGGCGCGCCGCAGCGGCGCGTTCTCCGATGAACAGCGCGAGCGGATGACAAATCCCAAGCGTGAATTCCATTTGGAGAGGACCGCCGACGAGGGCTGGAACCTGTACCCGTTCCACGATTCGGACGATTTCACGCACGAGCAGATTCAGCGCCAGCCGGGCGAGCCCACGGCGGCCCAGTGGGAATGCTTGAACCCGGACGACAGCCAAACGCTTCAATTCAAGATGCGGGTTTTGGGCGATGGCGGTTCGGTGGTGAACCCCACCTTTGAGATCGACAAGTCGGCCACCCTTGCCGTGGCGATAGAGGTGAAGGCGGGACAGACGCTCCTGTGCGAGGGGGACGGCGCCGCGCGCGTTTACGACGCGAAAGGCAACCAGGTGAAGTCGGTGAAGGTGGAGACGGAACTGCCGAAACTCGGGTCAGGCAGGAACGGGGTCGTGTTCGATTGTGAGTTCCAGGGGGAACCCGCGCCCAAAGTCATTGTGAACTTCAAGACCATGGGCAAGCCCGAGTCGGTGAAGAGGAAGGCGTCGCAATAGGCCGTCGTTTCAACAGATTGCCTTGTCGGGCTTTGCCCTCCTCGCAATGACGGGGGGGGATGCATGCGGGTTAATCCCAACAGGATGACATGATGAAGAAGACAATCCCAATCGTTGCCGGACTCGTCCTGTTGCTTTCGGGCTGCATCACGGTTCACGAGAGGCCGGCGTCGGACAGGAACGTCGTGATGGCCTATTTCATGGGGGGAGAGGTGGCGCCGGACATGCCGGTGGAGTTTCTGACCCATATCTGCTACGCCTTTGCCAACGTGCATGAGGACGGCACGGTTCATCTTGAAAGCGACAGTGACGCGGAAAATCTGGACAAACTGACAGCGCTCAAAGCGAAGAATCCCCAGTTGAAGGTGTTGCTGTCGATAGGCGGTTGGGGCTGGTCCAAGTATTTCTCGAACGCCGCGCTTACGGCGGCGGCGCGCAAGGGGTTCATTGACAGCGCCATGGGCATTGTGACGCGGCACAAACTCGACGGTTTGGACATCGACTGGGAGTATCCGGGGCAGCGGGGCGACGGGAATGTGTTCCGTCCCGAGGACAAGAAGAACTTCACGCTGCTCCTTAAGGAACTGCGCAAAGGACTCGATACGTTGCCGGATGGCCGAAACCGCCAGTTGACCGTGGCCACCGGCGGTTTCAAACTGTACCTGGTCAAAACCGAGCCCCGGAAGTTTGAAAAATATGTCGACTACGTGAACATTATGACCTACGACTTTTCCGGATTCGGCGGCAAGTTCACGGGGCACCACACCAACCTGAAACACTCGCCCGCCGACACGCACAACGGCCAGTCGGGCGTGAATGCCGTGGAGGACCACATCGCCGCCGGGATACCCGCCAACAAACTCGTGCTGGGCTGCGCCTTTTACGGAAAAGGCTGGGAAGGCGGCGTCGATGCCGGCGGCACGGGATTGTTTGCCCCGGTGGACAATGCCTCGTCCAAGGCCTTTGGGGCGTCCTACGCCCAGTTGGTGGACGGCTATATCGGCAAGAACGGGTATGACCGTTACTGGGATGAGGCCTCGCAGGCCCCGTATTTGTGGAATGCGGAGCGGCGGACCTTCGTCACCTATGACGATGAGGAGTCCGTCGCGGCCAAGTGCGCGTACGCGCGGCGGCGGGGCTTGGCCGGGGCCATGTTCTGGGAGTATCACGGCGACAAGGACAACCGCCTGCTGAAAGCCATTTATAACACGTTGGCAAAGCCCAATAGCGACTGAACACAAGAAACAAAACGACCACGTTTGGAGGTCTCATGCCGAATATTGCCATTGACCCGGCTCGCTGCAAACACTGCAACGCCTGCGTGGAGGACTGTCCCGCGGAGGTGTTCACCTTCGAAAAGAAGGGAAGCGCCCCCGGGGTGGTCCGCGCGGACCACTGCATTGTATGCGGCCACTGCGTCGCCCTGTGCATGCACGGTGCCATCGAGCATTCGGACTTTCCGTTGGGCACTGTGCTGCCCATAAACAGAGAGATTCTCCCCGGGCCGGACGCGCTGATGGAACTGCTGCGCGCGCGGCGGTCTGCACGCGTGTTTCAGAAGAAGCCCGTGCCGAGGGACCTGCTCGAAAAGATCATAGAGGCCGCGCGGCTGGCGCCGACGGCGCACAATGACCAGGGCACGCAGTACATTGTTGTTCAGGACAGTGCCGAACTGAAGCAGATTGTGGATATGACCGGCGCCTTTCTTGGGCAAACGGCAAAAGCGCTTCGCAATCCCGTGAAGCGGAAACTCTTCGGACTGCTGGACCCGAACGGCGTAAAGAGCGCGTGGGGCATGGTGGGCAGCTTTGAGTCGGTGGCCCAGGCGGTTCTGGATGGAAACGACATGGTGCTGCGCGGCGCGCCCTGCGTCCTGTTCTTTCACGCCGACCCGGCCATCACCAAGCCGGACCAGAGCGCGCAGTTGGCCGTGCAGAACGCGACCCTGATGTGCGAGGCCCTCGGTTTGGCCAGTTTCTACACCGGTTTTGTGGTGGCGGCCTGCGCGTGCGGCGTGCGCTTTCCTTCGCTGGCGGGCATGCCGCCGGGGCATCGCATCTACGGCGGCATGGCCATCGGCTATCCAAAATTCGGATACAACCAGTGGCCGGACCGAAAGCCCGCCCAGACCCAGTGGGTCTAGACCCAGTCATCACGACGGTCCCGGTCGTCATTGCGAGCGAAGCGCGGCAATCTCATGCCTGGAAGACGCGGGGCGATGGGACATCGACTCAAGAGATTGCTTCGTCGGACTTCGCCCTCCTCGCAATGACGCGGAGGTCCCGGTCGTCATTGCGAGCGAAGCGCGGCAATCTCGTGCCGGGAAGACGCGGGGCGATGGGACATCGATCCAAGAGATTGCTTCGTCGGACTTTGCCCTCCACGCAATGACGCGGAGGTCCCGGTCGTCATTGCGAGCGAAGCGCGGCAATCTCGTGCC
>CAIUWO010000149.1 GCA_903902895.1 Candidatus Hydrogenedentota bacterium
ACCCATGCCGCGCCTGAATCAGCACCGCCTCACGCGTGACAACGTGCCGAGTCGTGCCGCCCCCGGCCTCAACATCCTGCCGAAAGCGCTCGAGACCGGTCTCGTATTCCGCCGCGGACATGACATCGAAAGTGGACAGAAATTTGCTCTCGACCCGGGCCAGATAAGCGCGGTCCAACGCCTTTGGCCTTTCCCGCTCCAATATGCAGCGGACGTCCGTAAAGCCCGCCTTTTCCAAAGCCGAGTCAATCGCCTCCACCGATAGGAACCGGGAAAGGTCTATCCTTGCGAAACTCGGGAAATAATGGTTGAGCGGGTGGTCGGCAATATAGGAACCGGGCACCGTGATGTGCGCGGTCAGGCCGTTGGGCCGCAACACGCGCGCGCAGGCCTGAAACAGGTCGGACGGGTCGCCCAGATGCTGCAGAACATAGGTGGAATAGACCGCGTCAAAACAGCCCGAACCGAAGGGCAGATGCGGCGCCCCGCCGCGGACCCACGCCCCCCCCACGCCCTTGGCGCGTGCCTGCGCCGACATGCCTGCGGAGGGTTCCATCGCCACCAGGGTCGCGTCCACCGATTGCGCGACAAACCGGGTGGTGTTGCCGGTGCCTGCACCTATTTCCAGGAGGCGCTGCGACCCGGTCAACGCTTCGGCCAGCCGGTCAAAACACAAATCGCTGCCGCTCGGCCGGTGGGCGTCGTAGCGGACAGCGATTTGGTCGTAATTGACGGTCATGGAGGCGGCTCAGTCCCGTTCAAAGGAAACCCGGGTGCCAATATAGCCGGCCAAGTCGTCCATCGGGATGCGGACCTGTTCCATGGAGTCGCGGTCGCGCACGGTCACGGTGCCGTTTTCCTTGGTCTCGAAATCAACGCACACGCAGTAGGGCGTGCCGATTTCGTCCTGACGGCGGTAGCGGCGGCCGATGGCGCCGGCGTGGTCGTAGTAGGTGATGAACTTCTTGCGCAGTTTCTTTTCCAGGTTCTCGGCCAGTTCGGCCAGCCCGTCCTTCTTCACCAGCGGCAGGATGGCCGCCTTGATCGGGGCGAGTTTTGGGGCCAGATGCATGACCACGCGGGTCTCGCCGTTCACCTCATCCTCATCGTAGGCGTCGCACAGCACGGCGAGCGTGGTGCGGTCGGCGCCGGCGGAGGGCTCAATGACGGTCGGCATGTAGCGCTCGTTCTTCTCCGGGTCAAAGAAGCTGAGGTCTTTGCCGGAGTGCTTGCTGTGCTGCGTGAGGTCATAGACGCCGCGGTTGGCCAACCCTTGCAGTTCGCCCCAGCCGAAGGGGAACTCATATTCGACGTCGACGGTGCGCTTGGAGTAGTGGGCCAGCGACTCTTTGGGGTGCTCGTACCAGCGCAGGGCCGATTCCTTGATGCCCAGGCTCAGGTACCACGCCCAAATGTCCTCCTGCCATTGCGCGAACCACTTCTCCTCCTCCTCCTCGCGGCAGAAGAACTCGATTTCCATCTGCTCAAACTCGCGGCTGCGGAAGATGAAGTTGCGCGGATTGACCTCGTTGCGGAAACTTTTGCCGATCTGGGCGATGCCGAAGGGGATCTTCACACGGGTTGACGAATAGATGTCTTTGAAGTCCACGAAGATGGACTGGCAGGTCTCGGGCCGCAGGTAGGTCTCGACTGCGGTGTCATCGCTGACGCCAAGGCGGGTGCGAAGCATGCTGTTGAACGCTTTGGGCTCGGACAACTCGCCGCCGCACTCGGGGCAGCGCTCTGTTTCAAGATGGTCCTGCCGAAAGCGCTTTCGGCATTCCTTGCAGTCGACCAGAATGTCGTGGAACTGCTCGACATGGCCGCTGGCCACCCACACTTCGGGATGGGTGATGATGCTGGCGTCCAAGCCGACCATGTTGTCGCGAATCTGGACGAAGTTGTACCACCAATCGTTCTTGAGATTGCGCTTGAGTTCGACACCGAGGGGGCCGAAGTCCCAGCAGCCGTTGATGCCACCGTAGATGCCGCTGGATTGGAAGATGAATCCCTTGCGTTTACAGAGGCTGACGAGTTTGTCCATGTCCATGATAAGGCTCCTGTCCGCGCGGTCGCCGCAGGGCAGGCATGGCCTGGAAACCCCGTATCGCGCCAATTAAGACCGAAATCGCCCCGCATGCCGGCGTGCACGGGGGCGCCAAGTGGTGTAATTCTATGCGCGGCGCGCGTTGGAAGTCAAATGACGGCTAGTATTTGCGTGGACGACAGCCCCTTTTTGAGTGCGGTGCCCATGCCACCGCTTTGGCGGAAGCTGCACTTCCGCCGCGCCGGGGCATGACCCCGGCGAAGAAAAGCGGCGGCATGGCCGCCGCACTCAAAACAGAACCGTTCAGCGCCCCACCTGTGGGAATGTCCGCACACCTTCCCACAGTTGACTCAATTTGGTGAACCCGGGGCGGGGAACGGGGTCTCAGGGAACAAGGGAGATGCAAAATTTCCCCGCGAGGGTTACACTAGAGCAAACGACTGGGTCGTGAAACCGAGGAGAAGGACCATGAAAAAGACGCTTGCGGCGTGGGCCGTGCTTGGGATGATTCTGGCCGGGACGGGCTGGGGGCAGGAGGCGACGGCACCCGCGTTGAAACTGGAGGGGAAGCTACCGTCCAGCCAGACGACGGTGGCGGACCAAACGGACGTGGCGGTGACGGTATACAACAACGACCGGGCGCTCGTGCGCGACCGGCGGAAGGTCACGCTGGAGACGGGCGAACTGACGCTGAAGTTCATGGATGTGGCGGAGAAGATCCAACCGGAGACGGTCAGCCTCGTTTCGCTGAACGACGCGGGCAACCTGCACATCCTGGAACAAAACTACGAATATGACCTGATGAGCCCGGAGAAGCTGCTTGAAAAGTATGTGGGCAAGGACGTGACGCTGGTTAACAAGAGCAAGGAAGTGGACTTCCTGGAGCAGAAGGCGAAACTGCTTAGCGTGAACAACGGGCCGGTGTACGAGGTGGAGGGCAAGATATATCTTGGCCATCCGGGACTGGTGGTGCTGCCGGAGCTTCCGCAGGAATTGATTGCCAAACCGAGCCTAATTTGGACCCTGGCCAACAACGGCAAGGACCACGAGGTTGAGGCGACCTACCTGACGAGCGGCATGTCATGGAAAGCGGATTACGTCCTCACCATGAACAAAGAAGAGACGCAGATGAACATTGAGGGCTGGGTCACGCTCAACAACCAGTCGGGCGCGCCGTACAACAACGCCCAGCTCAAACTGGTTGCGGGGGAGGTAAACATCGTTCCGCAGGCGCCGCAGGCAATCGGAGGAGCCATGGCAAAACGGGCGATGCGGATGGAGATGGCGCCCGCGCCGATGCAGGAGGAATCCTTCGCCGAATACCACCTGTACACGCTTCCCCGCCGGACGACCATCAAGCAGAACCAGTCAAAGCAGGTGAGCCTGTTGTCGGGCACAAAGATCGGGGTGAGGAAGATTTACGAGTTCCGGGGCGATGTGGCCTACTACAGCTCAAAGATTGACCCCATCAAAGACCAGAACGTGGACGTGTTCCTGACCTTTGAGAACAAGGAAAAGAACCAGCTTGGCATGCCGCTTCCCGCGGGAATCATGCGCATCTACCAGAAGGACAGTTCGGAGATGTACCAGTTCTCGGGCGAGGACCGGATCAAGCACACGGCCAAGGACGAGACAGTGCGGCTGCGCATGGGCAAGGCCTTCGACGTGGTGGCCGACCGGATCCAGTCGGATTACAAGGTGCTGAGTTCAACCTCGCACGAGTCTGCCTACAAAATAACGGTGCGCAACCACAAGGAGGTGCCTGTGACGGTGGACGTGGTCGAGCCGATGCCGGGCATGTGGAACATCATCGAAAAGTCGGCTGACTTTGTGAAAAAGGACGCGTCCACGGCCGTGTTCAGCCTGCCCATCAAGGCGGGTGAGACGGCGGAATTGACCTACCGCGTGCGCGTTCAGTACTGAACCGGCACCCTGCGGACCTCATTTGAAAGAACGACCCCGCCCCTACCCTCCCCTTGTCAAGGGGAGAGAGCCAAGGGTGTTGCCCCAATGCGGTTTACTAACGAACAGAATCCCAATGCTGGAGATGAACCATGAAGAACTTTGTTGTGACTATCGCGGTATTTGCGGGGCTTATGGCCGGGACGGCCTGGGCACAGCAGGCGGTTGTGCCGGCCGTTCCCACACCGGCTCCTTCGCTGAAGCTTAAGAACGGACTGGAGGGAAACGTCACATCGAGCCAGACGACCGTGGCCGATCAGACCGACGTGGCGGTGACGGTGTACAACAACGACCGGGCGCTGGTGCGGGACCGGCGCAAGCTTAAGCTGGCGCCGGGCGAACTGACGCTGAGGTTTATGGATGTGGCCGAGAAGATCCAGCCGGAAACGGTCAGCCTGGTGTCGCTGAACGACGCGGGCAACCTGCACATCCTGGAACAGAATTACGAATACGACCTGATGAGTCCGGAGAAGCTGATGGAGAAATACGTCGGCAAGGAAGTCATGCTGGTCAACAAGAGCAAAGAGGTGGACTTCCTGGAACAGAAGGCGACCCTGCTCAGCGTGAACAACGGGACGGTGTATGAGGTGGAGGGCAAGATTTACCTGGGATACCCCGGACAGGTGGTGCTGCCGGAACTGCCGCAGGAACTGATCGCCAAGCCAAGCCTGATATGGATGCTGGCCAACAACGGCACGGACCATGAAGTGGAGGCCACCTATCTGACAAGCGGCATGTCGTGGAAGGCGGATTACGTGCTCACGATGAACCGCGAAGAGACGCAGATGAACATCGAGGGCTGGGTCACGCTCAACAACCAGTCCGGCGCGCCGTATAACAATGCGCAGCTGAAACTGGTGGCCGGCGATGTGAATATCGTTCAGCCGCCCATGGAAATGAATTTTTACGCAAAGTCGGACATGGCCATGCCGGCGGCCGCCCCGCCGCCGATGCAGGAGGAGTCCTTTGCCGAATACCATCTATACACGCTTCCCCGGAGGACGACCATCAAGCAGAACCAGTCAAAGCAGGTGAGCCTGCTGTCCGGCTCGAACATCGGCGTCAAGAAGATTTACGAGTTTCGGGGCAATCTTGCCTACTACAGTTCGAAAATCGATCCCATCAAGGACCAGAACGTGGATGTGTTCCTGACCTTTGACAACAAGGAAAAGAACCAGCTCGGCATGCCGCTGCCGGCGGGTGTGATGCGCATCTACCAGAAGGACAGCTCGGACATGTACCAGTTCTCGGGCGAGGACCGGATCAAGCACACCGCCAAGGACGAGACCGTGCGTCTGCGCATGGGCAAGGCCTTCGACGTTGTGGCCGACCGGATACAGTCCGATTTCAAGGTGTTGGGTTCCAACTCCCACGAG
>CAIUWO010000150.1 GCA_903902895.1 Candidatus Hydrogenedentota bacterium
GCGACTGCTGGAAATTGGCCGAGAGGCGCTTTGCAAAGCTTCTCGTTCTTTTCAATTGGAAGCGGAAATGGCTACCGGAAGGCAATAGGGCAACGTGACTGCCGTTGACGGGAGGAAGGTGAAAAGAATGGGGGCCTCTTCCACGTAAGACCCGCCCATTTTGGACTGCCACGGCAACGACCTCCGTAGACGCGACGTCCCCGTCGCGTTCTTCCTCAGCTCTCATTCCGGACAACGCGAGAAAGCGACGGGGACGTCGCTTCTATATTTTGTGGCATTGCCGCCGCACTCCACAGAACGAATCGCCAAAGCGGCAGGTTCCCCTGCTCCGCGCCTTTCGGCGCGGCCTTCGGAATGCCCTGCGCCGTTTTTCCCGCATTTTGTTGCGCGGCGATGCAGATGCGGTCGCGCTGTTTGCGCCGTGCGGCGCGCGTTGCGCGTGTGCGCGGAGACGCTCCCTGCGGGATCGGGTGCGCCCGCTTGCGCCGGCACAAATGCTTGAAAATCAAGCGTTTATGGGGATAATATGATGACAATTGCGTTTCGGCCCCATTCCATAGGGGTTTTCAGGGGGTGCTTGAAAAATACCCCCAGAAAAAGGGCTTGACAAAACGATATTTAGTTGTTACCTGTTATGCCGGTCAGCGGATAAGGGATGCCCGGTTCGGCCACCTTGCAGAGGGGCGGCAGACCCGGGACACCGAGCCAACAGACCGCGCACCGCGCCCGTGGCGCGGAGGCGAAGCATGGAACAGAGGGTCCCGCAGAGGGAACACACCGCAAGGAGGAACGACACTCATGGCAATCAAGAAGGCAAAGGCCACTGACAAGGCGATGACGAAGACTGCGATCATTGCGACGCTTACCGCCGAGACCGGTCTGGCGAAGAAAGACGTTGTGAAGACGCTTGAGACGCTCGTCGAGCTCGCCTACGCCCAGGCGATCGCCGGCTTCACGCTTCCCGGCCTTGGCAAGTTGAAGATCGTGCAGCGCAAGGCGCGCACGGGCATCAACCCCCTGACCAAGGCGCCGATCAAGATCGCGGCCAAGAAGGTCGTGAAGTTCACGGTCGCCAAGGCCGCCAAAGACGCCATCGTCGGCCCCAAGAAGTAATTTCGGCCGCATTTGCAGAGTGAGAAACCCGGAGCGGGCAGCCGCTCCGGGTTTTCCCTTTGGCCCGCCACGCGCCCGAGGTTGATGCGCCGCTTTGCCGGCTGGTACCCTTTCGCCGTCGGCCCCGCCGCGCATCCATCCCGGGGCCGGTGAAACAACAGGTGACACCGTGACGCATTCCTCTTTCATTCTTTTCTCCGCCGGGTCCGTTCAGGGCACGGTGGAAGCCGGAACGCCCGGTCTGTTCTGGTGCTGGCCCTTCGTCTGCCTGCTGCTGGCCATCGCCATTTTCCCGCTCGTTCCCAGGGCCTCCCATTGGTGGGAATCGAACCGCAACAAACTGCTGGTCTCGCTGCTGCTGGCCGGGGTGGTCTGCGCGTACCATTTCCTCCGCGCCGAAGGGCCGGGCGCGCCGCACGGCACGGCCGCCGTCGCCGTGCTGCTTCGCCATTCCATCATCAATGACTTCATCCCCTTCATTGTCCTGCTGTTCTCCCTCTACACCATCAGCGGCGGCATCCGGCTGAGCGGCGACATTCCGGCCCATCCGGCGACGAACGCGGGCTTTCTCTTTCTGGGCGCGGTGCTGGCCAACATCATCGGCACCACGGGCGCCTCGGTGCTGCTGGTGCGACCGCTGCTGCAAATCAATTCGGAGCGGAAGAACACCACGCACACCTTCGTGTTCTTCATCTTCCTCGTGAGCAACATCGGGGGCTGCCTGCTGCCCATAGGCGACCCGCCGCTCTTCCTGGGGTATCTCCGGGGGGTTCCCTTCCTGTGGACCCTGCGGCTGTTTCCGCTGTGGATCACCGCGGTGGGCGCGGTCCTCGCCGTGTATGTCGTCCTGGAGATTCTCGCCTACCGGAAAGAGAATCCACGGGACATTCAACTGGACGAGACGCAGGTTACCCCGCTCAAGCTGGACGGGAGGTTCAACTTTGCGCTGCTCGCCGGCGTTGTCCTGGCCGTTGCCGTGCTGGTGCCCGGCGAAAAACTGCCCCTGCTTCCCTGGACGCTCCCCAATGTTTACCTGCGCGAGATCGTCCTGATCGCGCTGGCCGGGCTGTCGCTCCTGCGCACGCCGCGCGACATCCACAAGTACAATGAATTCTCCTTCGGCCCCATCGCGGAGGTGGCCTGCCTGTTTCTGGGCATTTTCATCACCATGCAGATTCCCATCGAAATACTGCGCGCCCAGGGCGCGGCCCTGGGCATCACCTCGCCGCTGCAGTTCTTCTGGGCGTCGGGTTCGCTGTCAAGCTTCCTGGACAACGCGCCCACTTATGTCGTTTTCTTCGAGCTGGCCGGCGCGCTGCCGACCGCCGGCGCGCAGACACTGGGCGGGGTGGCCACCGCCACGGGCCACATTCCACTACTCAGCCTGCTGGCCATCTCGGCGGGTTCGGTCTTCATGGGGGCAAACAGCTACATCGGCAACGGCCCCAACTTCCTGGTCAAGAGCATCGCCGAAAGCCGCGGCGTGCGGATGCCCAGTTTCCTGGGCTACATGGTCTACAGCGCCCTGGTGCTCCTCCCGGTCTTTGCGGTTCTCTCGCTGGTTTTCTTCCGGTAACGGTTCAGGCGCGCGGGCAAGACCGGGCAGGGCAATCGCATTAAACCGGGTCCGGAACATCCCTGGGGAGATGCGCATACCTTCAGGAGTGGTGCGGCTTTAAGTCCCCCTTTGAAGGGGGATTTAGGGGCTTGTCCGCCTTCGGCGGGGATGTAAGCCTTGGGTGGGCGCGTTAACATCCCCCTGTCCCGCCTGTGGCGGGACCGTCCCCCTTCAAAGGGGGACTACCCGCAGAACACTCTCGACAGCCCTATATTGAACGTTCCGTGTTTTCGACAGGTCGGTATTTTTGGCACGATTGCGC
>CAIUWO010000151.1 GCA_903902895.1 Candidatus Hydrogenedentota bacterium
CCTCGCCCGCCGGCAGTGTGTAGCTGCGGGTGGCCGCCAGCGCCTCCCAGGCGGTCCATGTGGACCCGTCGTTGCTGAAGCGCATGCGGACCACGCCGGTTCCGGCGCCGCCGCCCCAGGTCAGGGCGAGCGTCACCTCGCGGGTATTGGTGGCGGAGCGATTGTTGTTGATGACGATGGAACCCGTGATGGGCGGGGGCGGGCCCTGGGATACCACCAGCGCCACCGCGCTGCCATTGGCCGCCGTTGCGCCCGACGCGGGATCCTGGCTGATGACCAGCCCCGCGGTCACGGTGGTACTGTACGCCTGCGTCACGGTGCCGGTGCTCAGGCCCGCGTTGGTAAGCGCAGTGCCCGCCGCCGCCTGTGTCTGGCCCACCACGTTGGGCACGGCCACCGGGCACATGCCCGTCGAAATCACCAGTGCCACGGCGCTGCCATAGGGTTTCGTTTCACCCGAAGCTGGGTTCTGGCTGATTACATTCCCCGCCACAACGGTGTTGCTGCACTGCTGCGTCACCGTGCCGGTGGTCAAGCCCGCGCCGGTCAGCGCGGTGCCCGCCGCCGCCTGCGTCTGGCCCACCACGTTCGGCACGGTCACGGGGCACATGCCCGTCGACACCAGCAGGGCCACGGCGCTGCCGAACGGGGCCTGATCGCCCGCCGTCGGCGTCTGGCTGATGACCAGTCCGGTCGCAACCGTGTTGCTGCACTGCTGCGTCACCTGGCCGACGGTCAGGTTCGCAATCGCAATCGCATTGGATGCGGCCACCTGCGTCTGCCCGACAACGTTGGGCACTGTCATATTGCACAGACCTGTGGAAATCACCAGTGCCACGCCGCTGCCGGAAACCGCCGGTTGTCCCGCCTCCGGATTCTGGCTGATGACCCGTCCGGCAGCAACAGTGTTGCTGCACTGCTGCGTCACCGTGCCGGTGGTCAGGCCCGCTCCGGTAAGCGCGGTGCCCGCCGCCGCCTGGGTCAGGCCCATTACGTTCGGCACCACAGCCAGCGTGCTGGCCGATGCGCCGGGACCCGCCACCGTGACGGTGCCCGCTTGATTGTGCGCCACAACCACAAAGGCATGAGAGGTTGCGGAGGCGAGGCCGGTGACGGTGATAGCGCTCCAGGCTGCCGCCGTTTGGTATATGGCGGATGCGCCAAGCGAGCCGTTCAACTGCACCCACAGATTCCTAGTGCTGCACTTTATGGCGTAAACCGTTCCTGCGGGATTGCCGTCCCCGGCGCCGACTGCGACATTGAGGGTGGTCGCCGTCGCGCCGTTTACCGTGGGCGCCGTGGGCACCGCGGCCAGGGTCCATGCCGAGTACAGCGCGGTCTTGGCGCTGTCGCCGCCCCTGTTTGTCGCCGCCACCTGGAAGGTATGCTGCATGTTTGGCGTAAGACTTCCATAAACCCGCGATGTCGCATTCGCCGCCGTGGTGGTCCGCAGCGTGGTGGGGGCACCCGACCCGGGGTCGGCCCAGACCTTGAAACCGGATTCATTGCTGGAATTGTCCGTCCAAGTCCATGTAATCGTGTTGGTGCCGATGGCGGTCGCGCCGGGATTTGACGGGTCGGGCGGGGGAAGGACTACCCGGAAATCGCCCTCCTGCCATCCGTCCCAGGGCATGGTCATCCAGCGGCTGTGCTGCAGCAGCGGCGTGGCGGTCGGGCTGTACAGCAGCCGCATTCGCCAGTGGTATACCCCCGATGAAAGACCGGTGACCGTCTGGCTGAACGAGGCGCCGCCCACGCCGGTGTTGGTCCAGGAGGTGGTTTTCACTGTCCCGGCGCCGTCGAAGGGCGTGCCAAGCGGCTTCACCTCGCACTCCAGCTTCGCCTTGGACCGGCCAAAGGGCGTGCGGCCCAGCGCCGCCAGGCGCACGTAGGAGAGCGTTGTCCCGCCCATGGGGCATAGCGCCGCCGTGTCGTCCCCAAGGCGCTGGCGCGGACGCAGCGCCAGGCCCCGGCCCGATTCGCCGTTGCCGTAGTACAGGAAAGCGCGGCCCTCGTCCGTCTCGCCGTTGTCGTAATTTTTCGCGCCGACGATGACATCGGCGTAGCCGTCCCCGTTCACATCCCCCGCCGTCGATACGGACATGCCAAGTTCGGCATCGGCCTGGTCGCTCTCCGCCGTCCAGTTCGCCGTCGCGGAAAGGCCCGTGGCCGCACCGTGATACACAAACGCCCGACCCTCGTTCGTCTCGCCGGTGTCGTAATTTTTCGCGCCAACGATGACATCGGCATAGCCATCGCCGTTCACATCGCCGGCAATGGACACGGAACAGCCCAATCGGGCTTCGACCTGGTTGCTCTCCGCAGACCAGTTCGGCCCGGCCGAAAGGCCCGAGGCCGAACCGTGGAACACAAAGGCGCAGCCCTCTTTCGTCTCGCCGTTGGTATAATCCTGCGCACCGACAATGACGTCGGCATAACCGTCGCCGTTCACATCCCCCGCAGAAGAGACGGGCGAGCCAAAAAGCGCCTCCGCTTGGTCGCTTTCCGCGTGCCAGTTCGCCGAGGTGGCAAGGCCCGAGGCTGACCCATGGTACACATAGGCACGGCCCTCACGATTTTGGCCGTTGCTATACGCGTGAGCGCCGACGATGACATCGGCGTAGCCGTCACCGTTCACGTCACCCGCCGTGGACACGAAGTAGCCAAAAAGGGCGCCGGCATGGTCGCTCTCCGCGTGCCAGTTCGCCGTCACGGAAAGGCCCGAGGCCGAACCGTGATACACAAACGCCCGCCCCTCATCCGTCTGGCCGTTGGCGTAGTAGGGCGCGCCGACAATCACATCGGCGTAGCCGTCGCTGTTCACGTCGCCCGCCGTGGATACGGAGTAACCAAAGATAGCGTCTTCCTGATTGCTCTCCGCGAACCAGTTCGCCGTTACGGAAAGGCCCGAGGCCGAACCGTGATACACATAGGCCCGGCCCTCGTCCCACTGGCCGTTGGCATATAGGGGCGCGCCGACGATGACGTCTGCGTAGCCGTCGCCGTTCACGTCACCCGCCGTCGATACGGACCAGCCAACATTCGCATAGTCCTGGTCGCCCGCCGCAAACCAATTCGCCGTGGTGGAAAGGCCCGTGGCCGAACCGTGATACACAAACACACGGCCCTCGAGAAACAGCCCGCCGCTGTACTGGGGCGCGCCGACGATGACATCCGCGTAGCCGTCGCCGTTCACATCGCCCGCCGTGGACACAGAGAAGCCGTAGTATGCATTCGCTTGGTCGCCTTCCGCCGTCCAGTAGGCCGCAGCCGTCAGGCGTGACGCGGACCCGAAATAAACAAACGCCCGGCCCTCGTCCGTCTGTCCGTTATCATAATAGGGCGCGCCGGCAATGACGTCGCTGTACCCGTCGCCGTTCACGTCGCCCGCCGTCGCCACGGACCAGCCGAACCTGGCGCCGGCCTGATCGCCCTCCGCCGACCAGTCATCCCCGGCGGACAGGCCCGCCGCCGAACCGAAACGCACGACCGCCCGGCCCTCGTCCGCCTGGCCGCTGTCGAGGTAGGGCGCGCCGACGATGACATCGGCATAGCCGTCGCCGTTCACATCGCCCGCCGTCGCCACGGACCACCCCAACTGCGCGCTGGCCTGGTTGCTTTCCGCGTACCAGTTCGACGTGGTGGACAGGCCGGTCGAGGATCCGAGGTACCCGAAAGCGCGGCCCTCGTCCGTCTGGCCGTTGTCATAGCCGTAGGCGCCGACGATCACGTCGGCGTAGCCGTCGCCGTTCACGTCGCCCGCCGTGGACACGGAGCAGCCAAAATACGCCGCCGCCTGGTTGCTCTGCACCGTCCACGCCGCACTGGCGCCAAGCCCGGTGGACGAGCCGTGGAACACCACCGCGAGGCCCTCGTTGGTTTCGCCGTTGGTGTAGTTGTAACCGCCCAGGATCACGTCGGAATAGCCGTCGCCGTTCACGTCGCCCGCCGTGGACACGGAATAGCCCAGGAGCGTGCTGGCCACGTTTGTTTCCGCGGTCCAGGCTGCCGTGGCGGCCAGGCCGGTCTTCGACGCGCCATGGTAGACAAACGCCCGGCCCTCGTTGGACTGGCCGTTGTCATAGAAGTCCGCGCCGACAATCACGTCGCTGTAGCCGTCGCCGTTCACGTCGCCGGCCGACGCCACGGAAATCCCATATTCGGAGTCGGCCTGGTCGCTCTCCGCCGTCCAGTTCGCCGTGGCGGAAAGGCCTGTCGTCGAGCCGTGGTACACGTAGGCCCGGCCCTCGTTGCTCTGGCCGTTGTCGTAATAGGGCGCGCTTACGATCACGTCGGCGTAGCCGTTGCCGTCCACGTCGCCCGCCGTGGCCACGGACCAGCCAAAACTGGCGTTGGTCTGGTTGCTTTCCGCCGTCCAGTTCGCCGTGGCGGACAGGCCCGTCGCCGAGCCGTGGTACACGGCCGCGCGGCCCTCGCCGGACTGGCCGTTGTCATAGCCGGGCACGCCGACGATGACGTCGCTGTAGCCGTCGCCGTTCACATCGCCCGCCGTCGCCGCGGACCAGCCAAACCAGGCGTCAACCTGGTTGCTCTCAGCCGCCCATGCCGAACTCGTCGCCAGCGGGTCTATCGTGACCGGAAACACCGCGCACGACGCATCCACGCGCAACTCGACGGTCTTGTTGTCGTCCGAAAGCCGCATCGTCGCGGGGAGCGTCTTCCGCGCCGCGTCCACCACGCTCAATTTTCCGTAGTGCATCACGCGGACGCCGTCCCAACTCAGGAACTCCACCGATTCCCCGTCGGTCGCGGCGTTTGCCGCCAAATCGCCGCGAACCGCCATCCGCACCACCATCTCGTCGCCCGAAGCGGGCGCCTGATACACGGTGAAACCCTGCTCCAGGCCCGCCGCCGTGTTGACGTACCACTCGGCCAGTCCTTCACGCTCAAAGGTGATCCGGTTCCCCTCGGCGCACACATCCAGCAGGGCGGGTACATCCAAGCCGCCGAACCCGGTCAGCTCAAGTCCCCAAGTCCAGTTGCCGTTGCCTTCCGTGCGGCGCACGACCCTTGGTCCTTCGTTGGTGAAATAGGTGCGCAGATCCTGCGCCCGGTTCGGCGCCTGCCATGCCGCGCCCAGCCCCGGAATCGACGTCTGCTCCTGCCAGGTCACGTTGTACTCCGACTGGGCAATGTCCTTCTGCACCGTGGACCACCAGTCCTTCGGAACGTCCGCCCCCGGCGCGGGCTGGGCGTCGGGCACCGCCTTTGTCGGCATGCCCGGTTCTCCCATTGCAAAGCAGGCAATCAGGAGCAGTGCCGCCGCAAACACACGGTTTCCCACACGCCCGGTTGAACAGTTGAACATTGCACGCACCTCTCTCGTTCCCTTGTGCGGCACCGACAGAACCCGTCTGCCCCCGCCGCGGCCCTAGAATGCGAATTTGGACAATAACCGTCTACCCAGTTGCGACAGTTTAACATGGCGGGACTCATTTGTAAACAGGCGTGACCTAACAGAAAACGCCTAAACGGCCATTCAAGAATGGGTTATAGAGAAGGGACTCTTGGCGGAAACGGGTACAGCCACCGAATTCAGGTCTGGGCGCTGCCTGGCAACGGCGGGGGTGTTGGCTGAAATCGGTGGCAGTCCCCCGGCGGTCAAAACGGACGCCCCCGGCGCGTTTTCGCGCCGGGGGCGTTGTTCGTCGGCTTCACGGCACCCCCTGCTTTGGCTCGGAGACGGTGCGCTCCGTTCCGCTTTGCGGAACTTCGAGCACCCTACGGGACACTCATGGGGCCACGATCTTGATGTAGTCGCTGCAGACCAGCGAGTAGTTGTTCGCGCCGTCGAGGTACTGGACGCGCACGGTGTGGTTGCCCAGCCCGGCGGGGAGGGTGTGGTTGCGGGGGGATCTCTGCGGTATCCAGCCGGTCCATGTGGCGCCGTTGTCGCTGAAGCGCATGCGGGTGACGCCGGTGCCGCCGTCGGCCCAGGTCAGCCCCAGCGTGACCGACGGGGTCGTCGTGGTGGCCGCGCCGCCGTTGATGACAATGCCGCCGGTGGGCGGCGTTGTGTCCAGCCGAATATAGTCACTGGTCACGGCCGAACGGATGTTCGCCGCGTCGAGATACTGGACGCGCACCGTCTTGTGGCCGTCCCCGCCCGGCAGGGTATGGGGACGCGTTGCGGCGAGCGGCTCCCAGGCGGTCCACGTGGCCCCGTCGTTGCTGAAACGCATGCGGACCACGCTGCCACCGCTACCCGGCGCCCAGTTCAGGGTCAGCGTCACCAGGGTGTTGTTGGTGGCGGAACGATTGCCGTTGATCACGATGGTTCCGGTCGGGGGCACGCTGTCCACATGGACAGAATTTGGCTTTGTCTTGGTTCCCTGCATGTGCGCCGTGGTCACGGCAAGGCTGACGGTGTAGTCTCCCGCCACCGCATAACTGTGCGACGGGTTCTGTTCGACGGAGGTGGCCCCGTCGCCAAAGTCCCAAAGCCAGCCGGTGATGTCCTCGACGTTGGAGGCGGAGGTGTCGGTGAAGTCCACCGTCAACGGGGAGTTGCCCGTGACGGGACCGGCGTCAAAATCGGCGGTGACTTTGGCCAGGGGGGATATGTAGGTGTAGGTGTCGCCGGCGATGTAGGGGGTGTAGGCGGGGGATGTGCCGCGTTTCTTGTACGTCAGCGTAACCTGGGCGCCGGCCACGTCAACCACGCAATACCCGTATTCTTTCAGATTCAGCACAAGCTGGACGGACGGGTCCGCATAGGTGCCGCCCCAAGTGTAGAACGGAGCCCCCCCGGCGCCGACAAGATACTGGTGAATCCAGTTGCCCGCGGCGTCCTGCGCGCGGGCGTGGTTGTAAAGATGGTCGTGGCCGCAGAAATAGACGCGGCACCCTGCGGTGCCCATGCTGTCCCAGAAGGCGTTGCGCTCGGCGAGGTTGTCGTCAAGGCAGTCGGCATGATACACGGCATAGGCGGGGTAGTGGTTCATGACGAACACGTGGGGCAGCGTGTTGGCGGCGAAGACCGGGTCAAGCCATGCCTGGTTGACGGCGAGTTTGGCCGGCAGCCGGTCCATCGCCACGAGAAGGGCCGTCTTGTGGTTGACGTAGTAGGTCACCTCCGAAGCGCCGGGGCCGTTGGCGGGAAGGGCGCGGGTTCCCGTGAAGACATTGTTCCAGGCGGTCATGTCCGAATCGTGGTTGCCGCGGGTGGGGTAGACTTTAATTCCGGCCGTCAGGAGCGGGTCCATGAAAAGCGTCGCCCAGTGCTCCAACTGCGTCTGGGCGCCGCTGTAGACCAGATCGCCGCCGACCATGACCAGGTCAATGTTTTCCGTCAGCATTTGGTCGCGCATCTCGGTCACGATGGTGTCATTGACCGGGGCCGCGGCGCTGTTGCCGCGGGTGTCCCCCAATTCGGCGAAGCGGAAAGCGGTGTCCGCCACGGCCGCGCAGGCCGAAAGGAGCAGTGCCAATACCAGTAGAAGAGGGGAATGTTTTGTGAACTGCGTCATGTGCTGTACCTCATGGTTGTCACGCCCCCCTACCCCAAACGATACCAGCCCTTTTTCATGCTGTCAACAGGGTATTTCACGTATCCGAGACGCGGGGAGCTGTCCCGCATGCAAACCGCCCCCGGCGCGTTTGCGCGCCGGGGGCGTTGTGCTTTGATGCGGTGGGGTTCCCGCGGGGACGGTGCGCTCCGTTCCGCTTTGCGGAACTTCGAGCACCCTACGAGACACTCATGGGGCCACGATCTTGATGTAGTCGCTGCAGACCAGCGAGTAGTTGTTCGCGCCGTCAAGGTACTGGACGCGCACGGTGTGGTTGCCCAGCCCGGCGGGGAGGGTGTGGTTGCGGGTGGATTTCTGCGGCATCCAGCCGGTCCATGTGGCGCCGTTGTCGCTGAAGCGCATGCGGGTGACGCCGGCGCCGACATCGGCCCAGGTCAGCTTCAGCGAGACCGACTGGGTCGTCGTGGTGGCCGCGCCGTCGTTGATGATGATCGTGCCCGTGGGCAGCTTGGTGTCAAGCCGGATGTAGTCACTGAAGACTTCGGAGCGGTTGTTCAACTGGTCGATGTACTGGACACGCACGGTCTTGTAGCCATCCGACCCGGGCAGGGAATAGGCATGGGTCTTTTCTAGCGCCTCCCATGCAGTCCAGGTGGACCCGTCGTCGCTGAAGCGCATGCGCCTCACCCCGGTTCCCTCCCCGCCGGTCCAGCCCAGCGTCAGGGTCACTTGGGCGGTGTTTGTGGTGCTGTTGTTTCCGTTGATCACTATGGTGCCGCCCATGGGCAGCACCTCAAGCTTGGCCGTTGCGTCCTGCGACCCGGTGAGCGCCATGCTCCCGTCCGGGGAATAGGCCACCGAAGCCACACTGGCGCCCGAGTGGCCGGTGAGGGTGGTGATGAGCGCTCCCGTGGAGGTGTTCCACAGCTTTGAGGTGGTGTCCCAGGAACCGGTGAGCACCCGGCTTCCGTCGGGCGAATAGGCCACGTCCCGCACAAGAGCCGTGTGTCCGGTGAAAGTGTGCAGGACGGTTCCCGTGGCGGCATCCCACAGTTTTGCCGTGTTGTCCGAGGAACCCGTGAGTATCTTCGTCCCGTCGGGAGACCAAGCCACAGCCATGACCTGGTTTGTGTGGCCGCTGAAGGTGCGCACCAAGCTGCCCGTTGCCGCATCCCACACCTTTGCCTTGGCATCCGCAAAGCCTGCAAGCACCTTCGTGCCGTCCGGAGAAAAGGCGACATGGTAGGCCGTGGACGTCGTGCCCGTGCTGATGCTGCGGATTTCCGCGCCCGTGGCCGCGTTCCACAGTCTCACGGTGCCATCCGAGGCGCTGGTCACCACCTTGGTTCCATCCGGGGCAAACGCCACGCCGTACACGGAGTTGATGTTTCCCGAAAACGTGGTGATTAGGTCGCCGGTGGACAGGTTCCGCAGTGTTGCAAGGTTGTTCAGGCCGCCGGAGAGCACTTTGGTCCCGTCGGGGGAAAAGGCCACACTCATGGTGGCGTCGCCGTGCCCCGGAAAAATGCGAATCTGGGCGCCTGTGGCCGCGTTCCACAATCTCACACCACCGTCGGGGGAGCCCGCCCCTGTGAGCACCTTGGTGCCGTCCGGCGACATCGCGACCGCATATACCCAGCCCGTGTGACCGCTAAACGTGACGGCCGCCGCGCCGCTGCAGGCCGTCGCGAGCACAAGCGCCGCCACAAGCATTCCTATAACGCTGTTTCCAAAACGTGTCTGTAACATACTGCTTCTCCTGCCTTTAAAAGGGGTTATGGTTTCTATTGCCCGACGCCCCCACGCCACTCGGGCATAAACCTATTGCGCACTATACCTAATTGTTTTTCGAGTTTCAACTTTCGGTCATCGATGACGTGAACGGTCCGTTACAGCGTACAGTGAACGCGTGATGCAGCTCCCGCAGGTCGCCGTCCCAAGCCTGACCCGCGCCCTGGTTGACGACGCCCACCCCGAGGGAGGCACTGCGGGAATATCCCCGCGTGGGTATCCACAGGGGGGCGCTCTCCAGTATTCACGAAAAAAACAAGGCCCCGTGCCGGGGCACGGGGCCTTGCATTAGTCTTGCTGTGTCACCGGCACAAGTCCCGATGACGGCGTTTTCTTATTGCGCGCCGAGCCGGTGGCGGAGCGCCTCCAGTTCGTTGCGCAGTTCCCAGGGCATGCGCGGTCCGAGGCTGTCGAAGAACGACTCGATGTCGTTGGTCTCGGCCGTCCAGTCTTCGGTGTTCACTTTCAGCAGCTCTTCCATGACGCCCGGCTCCAGGTCCAGGCCGGTCATGTCGAGCGCGTCGAGCGTGGGCACGTAGCCGATAGGGGTTTCCTGGGCCTTGCCCTCGCCGCGGGCGCGCTCGAGAATCCACTCGAGCACGCGCAGGTTTTCGCCGTAGCCCGGCCACAGGAACTTGTTGTTCTTGTCCTTGCGGAACCAGTTGACGTTGAAGATCTTGGGGGCGTTGGGCGTTGACCGGCCCATGTTGATCCAGTGCTTGAAGTAGTCGGCCATGTTGTAGCCGCAGAAGGGCAGCATGGCGAAGGGGTCGCGGCGGACCTCACCCTGCTTGCCGTACTGGGCCGAGGTGCGCTCGGAGGCCATGGCGGCGCCGACAAACACGCCGTGGTTCCACGAGGTGGACTCGTAGACGAGCGGTGCCAGATGCTCGCGGCGTCCGCCGAAGATGAAGGCGGAGATGGGCACGCCGTGGTGGTGCTCCACGCGGAAGGAGGCGCTGGGGCACTGGTTGAACGGCGCGGTGAAACGGCTGTTCGCGTGCGCGCCGGCGACAGGCTTGCCGTTGGCGTCCTTGGTGTCCTTGGTCCAGGGGCGGCCCAGCCAGTCCAGCGCGGGCGCGGGCGGATCGCCGTCGCCCTCCTCCCACCACACCGTGCCGTCCTCGCCGAGCACGACGTTGGTGAAGATGGTGTTCTTCTTCACCGTCTCCATGCAGTTGGGGTTGGTTTTGGAATTGGTGCCCGGGCCGACGCCGAAGAAGCCGGCCTCGGGGTTGATCGCCCACAGCCGGCCGTCCGTGTCGGGCCGGATCCACGCGATGTCATCGCCAACGGTCCAGACCCGGTAGCCCTTGCTGAGCATTCCCTCGGGCGGGATAAGCATGGCCAGATTGGTCTTGCCGCAGGCGCTTGGGAATGCGGCCGCGACGTATTCGGTGCGGCCGTTGGGCGCTTCAATGCCGAGGATGAGCATGTGCTCGGCGAGCCAGCCCTCCTGCCGCGCCATCCAGCTGGCGATGCGCAGGGCGAGGCATTTCTTGCCCAGCAGCACGTTTCCGCCGTAGCCGGAGTTCACCGACCAGATGGTGTTGTCCTCCGGGAAATGCAGGATGCGGCGCTTTTCGGGGTCGAGCGTCGCCTTGCTGTGCAGGCAGCGGGTGAAATCGTTGCTTTGGCCGAGCACGTCGAGCACGCGCTTGCCCGTGCGGCACATGATGGACATGTTGAGCACCACGTAGATGCTGTCGGTCAGTTCGATGCCGATTTTGCTGAAGGGGGAGCCGACCGGACCCATGGAAAAAGGCACCACGTACATCGTCCGCCCGCGCATGGAGGCGCGGAAGAAATTCGCCGCCTCGGTGTAGGCCTCTTCCGGCGACTTCCAGTTGTTGGTCGCGCCGGCGTCCTTCTGGTTGCGGCAGCAGATGAAGGTTTTGTCCTCCACGCGGGCCACATCCTGCGGGTCGGTCCGGTGGTAGTAGCAGCCCGGATACTTTTCCTGGTCCAGCTTGATGATTTCGCCGCTGGCGCACGCCTCGGTGGTGAGCGCCTCGCGCTGCTCGTCGCCGCCGTCAATCCAGACCACCTGCTCCGGCAGGCACAGGGCCGCCATCTCGTCCACCCAGGCCGTCACGAGACGATTGGTTGTCAGGGGCTTATTACAGTTCGCCATGTCTCTGTCCTCCGTAACCGGCCATGTCCGGTTGCTTGTCCTGGTCCTGCGGTCCGAGACCCGATATCGGCCGCCGGCACCAGATATAACAAAAGGCCGGACATCGCCCAAAGGGCAAGCATCCAGCCTTCATTTCCGGTGACGCACCCCAGGGGGGCCCGTCCAGACTTGAACGACTTTTATGGCGGCTGAACGTCAGTGCTTGGTTCTGGACTGGGTCCGTGAAAGACTGTCTGGCACCGGGCCGACGGAATCCCGTCGCAGCTCCTGCAGCACAGCCGCTTGCAGTCATGCGTTGCGGATTATGCCAAATCACGCCCGGCACAGTCAAACGGACACTTGCGCCGCGACAGGCGGATTTCGGCCAATTGACACCCGGTGTGCGCGCGGCTATGATTGTCCCCGCACAAGAAGCCACCAACGAAAGGATATGAACCATGGCCGACACCATTCAACGCCGCGAATTCCTCATGACGGCCGCCGCCGGGGCGGGGCTGCTTGTGCTGCCGAGCCGGACGGTTTTCGGTGCGGACGCCGCGAACAGCAAGCTGAACATCGCGCTTATCGGTGCCTGGGGCCGGGCCATGGCGCACTATGACGGTCTGGCCAAGGAGAATGTTGTCGCGATTTGCGATGTGGACGAGAATCATCTGGACATTGCGGCGGAGAAGTTTCCCGAGGCGAAACGCTACGTTGACTGGCGCAAGTGCCTGGACCATAAAGGGCTGGATGCCGTCGTCTGCTGCACCCCGGACCACACGCACGCCTTTATCGCGAACTGGGCGATGAACCGCGGACTGCATGTGTACTGCGAGAAGCCGCTGGCCAATTCGGTGGAGGAGGCGCGGGTCGTGCGCGCGACCTATCTGAAGAACAGGGACAAGCTGGCGACGCAGGTGGGCACGCAGCGGCACGCCCATGAGAATTTCAACCGGGTGCAGGAGCTCGTTATTGACGGGGCCATCGGCGAGCTGAAATCGGTGTGCGCCTGGGGAAACCGCCAGTTGCGCCGGCCGGGCTACCTGCCGGCCGAGGGTGCGGCGCCCAGCACGCTGCATTTTGACCTGTGGCTGGGGCCGTCGCCGGAGCATCCCTACAATCCGGGGTATTTCTCGGGACAGGCGGGCGCGAACTGCCTGCAGTGGAACATGTACTGGGATTTTGGCAGCGGCCAGGTGGGCGACATGGGCAGCCACACGATGGACCTTGCCTGGAACGCGCTGGACGCGGGGCTGCCGACGGCGGCGGAGGGCACGGGCGAGGCATTCAACCCCGAGGTGTCGCCGGTGGAGCTGACGATGACCTTCCAGATTCCGGCCAACGACTGGCGCCCGGCCATTCCGCTCACCTGGTATCAAGGCGGCGCCATGCCCGAAACCCCCAATGACTGCATCGACCTGAGCAAGATTGACCACGGGGCCATGTTCAAGGGCACCAAGGGTGTGCTTGTGTCGGCTTTCGGCGACCGCCTGCTGCTTCCCAACGATGAGGACGGGGACCTGACGTATTACCGGAAACGTGACAAGGAAAAACTGCTGCCCCGTGTGCGGAATTTCCAGCGGGAATGGATTGACGCGTGCAAGGGCGACCGCAAAACCTCGTGTGATTTTGACTATGCCGGGAAGATGATTGAGATGATGATGCTGGGCCTGGTGTCCTATCGCGCGGGCAAAGCCGTTGAATATGACGGCGCGAACGGCCGCGTGACCAACTGCCCCGAGGCCGAGGCGCTGCTGCGCCGGACTTACCGCAAAGGCTGGACGCTCAACGGGTAGGCGGCCCAAGAAAGAAACAGGCCGCGTTACCGTTTAGCCGATTGGCGTGGGCCGCTTCATTCTTCGCTCTTGCTCCTGCTTCTGTTCTTAATCTTGCGCGAAATTAGTGAGAACCATGGAAGCCACACAAGGCTTTTTCCGGAAAAGGTTTCATTAGAGCATTTTAAGAAATTATACCTACGCAACAGTGCCGAAAGAAGCCTTTTGTGTCGCTCGAAGTGACGGTTGATAGTGCGCCTGCGATGGCGTCCTGTAGCTCGTCCTGGGTGCGGGCCTTTGCGCTGCGCAGAAAACC
>CAIUWO010000152.1 GCA_903902895.1 Candidatus Hydrogenedentota bacterium
CGATGCGAACCACGACTCCCAATTGACCCTGGCCGAATTGGAGCAATACCTCGGGGCCAGCCCAAGCGGATGCAACTGCTCATCAACGAAGGGCGCTTTCGATTTGAAACAGCGTTTGGGCGACCTTCTCCTGGCGGGGGTCAGTCTTATGGTTATCGTCCTCATGTCGCGAAAGGTCGGATGAACAGCATCTACTTTTCAGAAGGTCTTAGAATTGATGTCCGGCGCGAAAGTTACTGCGGGCAATCCAGCAAAGGGTGAACTCATCACCGGGAGAGACAACTATGCGTTTCCAGGGGGGCGGTTATGGTTGGCGGCCTGCGCGCCTAATGTTTACGGTGCTCCTCCAAATGATGCTTCTGGCCGCCGCGGCACACGCCGATGGGGCCACCGCGGGCACCGTAACAAATTCCGGTTGCGATGGTGCCGGGGTCAGGGTGGCCTTTGCTTCGGTGGACGGCCAGGTAATCCTGCAGGAAAACACCGTTGCAGGCAGCACTGATTTGTGGATGCCCACGGGGACCAGCCTGACCCTCACCGTCACATGCATCCCTTCGGTCCTGCCGGAAATACAGGGCGTCGTCATCACCGATATAGACGGCAATCAGCGCTTCTTCGATAACAGCGGCAAGAAAAGCGTTTCTTGGAACACCGGGCCTTTAACGCTCAACCAGCACGACGGGCAAACCCAGAAATTCAACGTCACTGTCGCTTTCAAGGGGGCGGGGACGAGTACAGACAGCTGCGGGGTGGCGTGTCGATTCAACATCTACAGGCCAAAGCTCCAAGTCATAACCCAGCGGCCCGAAGACAACGAAGAGTATCTTGGCAGGACATGGAACCAGGACTGGTACCTGGACGTACTGACCACCAACAAGGATGTCTTCAATCTAAATTACAATATCCATCTGGAGCAACCCTCGCCAAAGGGCAACGACACGTATGACCCTTCCCCTGGTGTGGATGTCCGAGTTGGGTATTACCAGGAACCGGTAAAAACAACTGGCTGGGGGACCACCGACAAGAAGGGTGATGTGCTGGTGGCCATGGGTGCGGGCGACGGACCGACCGTTGCGGTCACAGCCCGAATTCTGGCCCCGGCACTCTACCTGTTGGTCGAGGCGCTTGACAAAGAAGGCAAGTTCCCAAGCAAAGGCTACATTCCCAAGACCTGCGTCCTCCCCCAATTCGCGAAGCTTGCGGGGTGGCTGGAAGTGCTGGCCCGGGACATGGATGACCACCCGTTGCGCGCGAACTTAAAAGCCTGGGGCGGACCTGTTGCGAACGGATGCATCTATGGGACCACCAACGAACTGGGCTTCAAAGAGCTGGAAATAAACCCCAACAACGTTGCGACGGGCCTTGAGACCAAACGCTATACGGCCAAAGTCGCCCCGCTCGTCAGGCTCGAGGGGATTTACACGCAACTCATCGATGGTCCGGGGGGCTTGGTCGAGGGAGTCCCGTTTTACTTCTCCCCGCGCTACTCGCTACACCCCGATGCCTACACCTATCCCATAACCGACACCAAGCCCTCGTACTGCAGCGGCGGACGCATCGAGTTGCTCGACGGCGACTCCGAGAGCCTCCTCGAAGAGGAATCCATCGAAATCAGCCTCCCCCAACCCACGCAGCTTGATGTCTCTAAACGGCGCGACCGGACATTCATGCCGAGACAGGTAACCCGCGATCAGAAATGGTACAAGATGCGCGTTGTCTTTGATGACACCGATGGTACATCCGAAGACGGCAAGGTGAACGCCAACGCAGAACCCATGGGGAAGTTTTCCATCCAGGCCACGCGCGAGGAGCGCAAACCGGCCTATACCGTTGCGTTTGTGGCTTGCTCTGTGGGTGCCTGGTCACGCGGCAATATCGCTTACAGAATGCGCGAGGTGCCTGAACTGTCGATGTTGCAGCAGGCTTCCTTCAGCGAAATGTTCCCCGGAACGCTCATCTTTTCCAGTGGGGGGGTGCTGGAGCCGAGTTTCTGGCCCTGGGAGAACGGCCCTGCGGCGATGAACTCACTGGCCCGTCAACTCCAGGAACGACAGCGGGCCAGCGGAGTGGACAAGGTAATCGGCCTCGTGCCACCCGGTTGGCTCAACTCAATCTTCAAGGGCAATGCCGCCGGACTTCAAATTGAGGGGATCAACGGTGCCGTGATGATCGACCTGTCCGGAGTAAGTTCGGCAAGCTCGTTGCATGAATTTCTGCACACCGAGGGGTTCCTTGACTTCTATGACGGCAATTACCTGGGGCCGCCCGATAATCCGCCCCCTTCGGCCAGTGGGTACTCCACTGGCGAACGCCGGGAGATCATCAACCTTCTGGGATGCACCACAAAGACACCACGGGTTATGTATGGCATGACCAGCCCTTCAAACTGGCTGAGCAAGGATGAACACTCCTTGCTGATGAACCTCATCTACAAGTCGCCGGCCGATTCCTTCAAGACGGTTTCCCAGGCCACCACCCCCAAGGTGGCGCCCGGTCCCCGGCTGCGCCTCCACGGCTCCTTCTACAAGGGCAACAACAAGAGTGTGGCCCTGCTGGACCCGGTTTTTGCCGATGTCGGCGAACCCTATAACCCCTATCCCTCGATTATGCAAACCGGCAATGACTACTGCGTGGAATTGATGGGGGAAGACTGGACCCGGCTCGGCATCTACTACATTCCGGCAAAGGCGCCATTGATCCGGGTTTCACCGGGTGTGGGCCAAACGACCCGTGCCGTGGAAATCCCCATGGATTCGCAGATCAGCGCGCTCTTTGATTTCAGCATTCCCGCCGATTCGCGCATCAAAGCGGTGAACTTGGGCTCGGCCGGGGGGGGCACCTGGAAAACATTTTATGTCACGGCCAGCGCCCCGGCCCTCCAGTGGCTTAGCCCGCCGGCCGGCACGCTCAGCCAACCCACTTCCATTGAGTGGATTGCCACCGATGCCGACAGCGGCGACATGAGCCTGTCCCACGAATTCTATGTCAGTTCCGACGGGGGCGCCACTTGGAAACAGGCGGCCAACCGCATCCCATGGCGGTCAACCGGCACGGGGCAGCATCCCTATTTCTACAGGTTCACGCCGGCCGACTGGCCTTCGGGAAGTCACTATAGGTTCAAGGTGGTTTCCAGCGATGGACTGCGCAACAGCGAACTCGTCACTTCGCAGGATGTTACTGTGGTCGGCTACAACCCCAATCCCGAGGCTGAACTGCTGATTGAGAACTGCGAGGCCCGCCGCCCTGAAACCGGCCGCTTTACGGTCCTCGTGCCTCTCCGCAACAACGGACGCGAAATGCTGGAGGTCACGCCCGACCCGGCTACGCTGCCCGCATGGCTGACGCCGGCCCAGAGTGGACCGGTTAAAATCTACCCCCTGTGCGACGGCGTGCTGCTGTTGGCCGGTGAACAGAACGCAACAGGCACCTTCACCAAAACCATCACCCTGAACACCAACGACCCAGCCGCCCCCAAACTCACCCTTCCGGTGACACTCATACAGGAAGGTCCGGCCACCGCTCCCAAGATTGCCCTGATTGCGCTGAACCCCGACTACCCCGATGTGCGCCCATGGCAGCCGGGTGAAAAGGTCGGCATCAGCCTCTGGGACAACAATTCACGTCCGACGCTGCAGGCCTTCCTGACCATTGCGCGAACCAGCCCCGACACCGCCGAACTGGTCAAGGACCTGCCCATGGAGCCCGGTTCCCTCCCCGGTGAGCACCTCGCTGAATGGACCATCCCCGCCGACGCCGTTGACGGCCAGTACAGCCTGGAATTCACCCTGCACGACCCGGCCAATGAACTGGACGACACGGACGACAGTCGCACGATCACCGTTCAACGCTTCACCAGTGACCCGGGAGAGGCCGAAACACTCCCCACAGTCCTCCAGGCGCTCTACAACAGCTTCTCGACTGCCGACACCGACCATGGCGGCGGGCTCAGTCTGGCCGAAGCCCAGGTGCAGGCCCCCAAAGTTGACATCAACACCTTCAACACGCTCGATGCAAACCACGATGGTCAGTTAACCGCCAAGGAATTGCTGCATCAGGTCAATCCAAACGAATGGCTCCGCACCGTCCTCCAGGCGCTCCTCGACAGCTTCGCGGGCGCCGATACAGACCGTAGCGGCGCACTCAGTCTGGCCGAAGCCCAGACCGAGGCCCCGGAACTTGATGGCGACACTTTCTACATGCTGGATGCGAACCATGACGCCCTGTTGACCGCGGCCGAATTGGAGCAGTCCCTCCATCCGTCGGAAGGCGAGGGTGGAGGTGAAGGCGAGGGCGAAGACGACTTGCTGCATGCCGTCGCCAACTCACTCAACACCGTCTTCTCGCTTGCGGATACGGACCACAGCGGCGGATTGAGCTTGGTCGAGGGCCAGGCGCGCGTCCCCAGCCTCGACGCGGACATGTTCAACACGCTCGATGCGAACCATGACGGCCAGTTGACCCAGGCGGAATTGGTGCCCTATCTCAATCCGGAAGAGGGTGAAGGAGAAGGCGAACCGCTGCCCACCACCGCCCGTACGCTCAACGACACCTTCTCGGCCGCAGACACGGACCAAAGCGGCGGGCTGAGCCTGGCAGAGGCGCAGTCGCAAATCCCCGGACTCGATGCAGGCACATTCAACACGCTCGATGCGAACCACGACTCCCAATTGACCCTGGCCGAATTGGAGCAATACCTCGGGGCCAGCCCAAGCGGATGCAACTGCTCATCAACGAAGGGCGCTTTCGATTTGAAACAGCGTTTGGGCGAC